>CAISJL010000118.1 GCA_903885665.1 uncultured beta proteobacterium
AATTTATTTAATTTATTAATTTTATGTTTATTGTAATAAGGCGCTAATTTCATCAGCCGTATTGACTAAAAAGTCAGCGCCCCAGGAGTCGGGATCGCTGCCGTTAAGGTACCCATAGCGCACACCTACGGTGCGCATACCAGCGGCGCGACCGGCTTGAATGTCACGCAGGTCGTCACCGACATAGAGACAATGTTGAGGTGCGATATTAATTTGGCGGGCTGCAGTGAGTAGGGGTTCGGGATGCGGTTTCAGGTGGGGTGTGGTGTTGCCGCCGATAATACAGGCGGCGCGCTGGGCATAGCCCAGCTGGGTGAGCAGCGGGCGGGCTAACTCTTCTGCTTTGTTGGTCACAATCCCCCAAGGCTGGCCTTGCATCTCAAGAGTGTCGACCAGTGGAGCGATACCAGGGAATAGGGTGCTGAGATGGCACAGATTGGCGGCATAGAGTGCGAGGAATTCTTGACGTAAGGCTTCGTAGTCGGCCGCCTCTGGGGTGATGTTAAATCCGACGCGCAATAGTCCGCGCGCACCCAAAGAGGTGACGCTGCGGGTATCACTTAAGGGCACGGGTGTGAGGCCGCGTGCCTCACGCATGATGTTGATGGTGCGCCCAAGGTCGGGGGCGGTATCAGCGAACGTGCCATCTAGGTCAAACAATACCGCTTGTATGCCTTGGTTCATTTGAGTTTTTGGGTGTGGAGTAGATAGTTGACATCGGTATCGGGACTTAGCGTATAGATTTTTGTCAGCGGGTTGTAGCTCATGCCGATGATTTGTTTGAGCTCGAGACCCGCATGGCGACAGGTGTGTGCTAACTCTGCTGGTTTGATAAAACGCTTGTAGTCGTGAGTGCCGCGGGGCAGTAGTTTTAAGATGTATTCAGCGCCAATAATCGCGTAGAGATAAGATTTGGGATTACGGTTTAAAGTGGCAAAAAAAGCATGGCCACCAGGCTTGAGTAGCGTGGCGCAGGCGCGCACGACTGAATCGGGGTCTGGCACGTGCTCGAGCATCTCCATGCAGGTGATCACGTCGAATTGTGCAGGGTGTGCTTCAGCCATAGCCTCTACTGCAATTTGTTGGTAATCCACGGTAAGTCCGGATTCGAGCAGATGCAGCTTGGCGACTTCAAGCGGTTTAGTGGCTAAGTCGATGCCCGTGACGCTAGCGCCGCAACTGGCCATGGCTTCGGTGAGAATGCCACCGCCACAGCCGACGTCTAGCACTTGTTTGCCGGCTAAGCCTGCAATGCCATTAATGAAATTGAGGCGTAGTGGGTTGATCTCGTGCAGGGGTCTAAATTCGCTTTGCGGATCCCACCAGCGGCTCGCCAATTGGCTGAATTTATCCAGCTCGGCGGGGTCGACGTTGGTGGTGTTGTGCGGGGGAGAGGAAGTTTGCTCAATCATGATGTTGCCTTAACGATATAGCCTTAGAGGTAAATCTGGAGGTATTCATTGGTGGTTACTCATCTGTAGTGCTGGAGTTTAATGGTTGAATTGTTTAGATTGAATCTTTAGGGTTGAATCGTTAGGGTTGAA
>CAISJL010000119.1 GCA_903885665.1 uncultured beta proteobacterium
GGTAAGGATCCAGTAATTGTTGATACGGATGCTGACCTTAAGTTAGCGGCTGAATACGCACTCTGGTCTGCGATGGCAAATGCTGGTCAATCATGTATTGGGGCTGAGCGAGTTTATGTTGTTGAAGGTGTTGCTGATCAATTTATTGAGATTATTACCAAGATGGCTCAGAAGATTGAGGTTGGCAAAGATTACGGCCCAGCCACTATGCCATCACAACTTAAGGTAATTCAATCTCACTTAGATGATGCCAAAGAAAAGGGTGCTAAGTTTTTAGTAGGAGGTGCTGACTCAGTAAAAGGCGCCTTTGTTGAGCCGGTAATTATGGTTGATGTGCCAGAGGATTCAACCGCGATGACGCAAGAAACCTTTGGTCCAACCCTGGCAATAAATAAAGTACTTAACACCGATGAAGCAATTAGGTTATCTAATGTCAGCTCATATGGATTAGCTGCTGCAGTATTTTCAAAACGAAATGGTGAGCGGATTGCTTCAAAATTAGCATGCGGTATGGTTTCAATTAACTCAGTATTTTTATTTGCAGCTGTCCCTTCAGTGCCATTTGGTGGGTATAAAGACTCAGGTTACGGAAGAATCCACGGCGCAGAAGGCTTACTTGAGTACACCTACGCACGCACGGTAGTTAAAACTAGATTTAAGATCCCGTTGAAATTTACATCCTTTGGGCGCACAAAGTTATCTGAAAAAGTACTAACAGTTCTAATTAAGCGCCTGCATGGAAAAGGTAGAGCTAAGTAAATTAGTAAGTAGCCCGGCCACCTGAGATATCAAAGGTGAAGCCAGTGGTAAATGAACAAGCTTTAGAACCCATAAATGCAATTATCTCAGCCACCTCACTTGGTTCGCCAAGTCGGCCTGCTGGAATTTTTGAGATCATGTAATCCAAAGTTTCCTTTGCGGTGTTCACATTAATTGGGGTAGCAATTACTGCCGGGGCAAGTGCGTTAATAGTTATGCCATCAAGAGCTGCCTCTTTTGCAACACCTTTTACAAAACCGATAAGTCCAGCCTTTGAGGTGTTGTAGGGAGCCATCTTTGGATTTCCCTCTTTACCAGCAATGGATGCAACCTGCACAATGCGGCCATACTTTTGTTTTTTCATAATTGGAAGAACTGCCTGGGTTAACCAGATCGCACCAAATAGATTTACCGCAACTACTTTTTGATAATCATCCCACTTAATATCTTCTACTAGGACGCCTGTAGGGCCTGCATATCCTGCGCAATTAACCAATGCATCAATTCGCTTGTGTTTGTTGCCAAGTGATGAGATTAAATCCATTACCGCACTTTGATTTGAGATATCTAATACTGCACTCTCAGCAATACCGCCAGCAGTTTTAATCTCACTAACAGTTTGATCTAGCCCTGCTTGATTTAAATCTACACAGATAACAACGCCGCCACGGGATGCGATTAATTGGGCAGCTGATTTGCCAATCCCACTGGCCGCTCCGGTAACAATTACTACCTGAGATGCGTAGGAGATCTGCTCAAAGCCGCTGTTGTTACTCATTATTATCCGATTATACTTGCCTTCTCTAATTATCTAAAAAGTGATTTGAATGGAGCATCA
>CAISJL010000120.1 GCA_903885665.1 uncultured beta proteobacterium
AATATTAAAATAATAATTAATTTGTTTTTAAGTTGTAAATTTAATAATATTTTTATTGTTAATCGCTACTTGATTTTTATTTGAACTTTTTTATTAAATAAAAATTTAGGTTTTAGTGAAAGTTGTGTGTCCGCTGTGAATTTGATCGATTAAATGTTGTATATCTGGCAATTTTTATTGAAGTTGTTAAAAATATGCGGAATGTGAAGAGGGCATGTCTCTTGTAGAGGCACCACCTCGGCGTAGTGGGTTGCATTAAGATGGCTTAGGAGTTAATTTAGGTTCAATACGGGTTCAAAAATAATTATATCAAAATATTGAACCTTGGGCTTTTATATTTTTTGCCCAGAGCAAATCAGACTGATTTCAGTATCGAATATGAGGAAGTCGTTAGAAACGCTAACTGCTTGTTTTTTGACTGGATACTTATTGCGGTGCATTTAATGCGAGAGCTGCGCGTCGAGACCTTTTTAAATCTTCTTTAGAATCAGTATCTTGCCAGCCTTTTGTGTGTTGAAGCGCTAGGTTAGCTAAGCAGCCAATCCATACCTCGCTTTCATTGAGACAAGGGATGTAATGGCAGGATTGTCCACCTGCATTCAGGAATATAGCTCGTGCTTCAATGGCTATTTCTTCTAAAGTTTCTAGGCAGTCACTGACAAAGCCGGGGCAGACGATGTCCAGCCGAGCTGTACCCTGCGTGGCTAATTTAGGCAAGAGGTCGGCAGTATAGGGTTTTAGCCACTCGGCCCGACCAAAGCGAGACTGGAAGCCGATGGTATATGTGCCTGCTTTAAGTCCTAGGTTCTCAGCGATCAGTCGTCCTGTTTTCAGGCATTCACAGTGGTAGGGGTCCCCAAGGTCTAGCGTGCGACGTGGCACTCCATGAAAACTAAAGAGTAGGTGCTCGCCTTGTCCATGCTGCGCCCAATATTGCCGAATATTATCGGCTGAGGCTTGGATGTAAACTGGGTCATCATGGAAGTGTTTAACGGTGCGTAAAGCGGGTTGGTTACGCATGTTACCAATGACAGAATATGCTTTTTGAAATACTGTGCCAGTTGTGCTTGCTGAATATTGAGGGTAGAGAGGCAAGAGCAGAATTCTGTCGCAGTTAGCAGCTTTTAAGGCATTGATTTTTTCAGCGATAGAAGGGCTTCCGTAGCGCATGGCATAGTCAACGATATGTGGTTGATTGAGGGTGAGCTCCAAGGCTTGCGCCAACTGTATTGCTTGTTGTTCGGTATGCACTTTTAGCGGTGACCCGGCGTCAGTCCAGACTTGAGCATAGCGATGGGCAGAGTCTTTTGGGCGAGTTGTTAATATGAATAAATTGAGTATTAGCCACCAGATTGGCTTGGGGATTTCGACTACATAGGGGTCGGATAAGAACTCTCGTAAGTAAGTGCGAACGGCTTGGGGTGTGGGTGCGCTTGGAGAGCCTAGGTTGATTATTAGGATGCCAATTTTAGGCGCGCTACCGTGGCTGTAAGGATGCTCTTTAGGAAACGTAGTCATGGGCTGATTAGCAGATTATTCTAAGTGGAGTAGGGCAAAGCTGCTGGCTAAGTAGTTAGCATTGGTGATTAACTTTAGCCATTCAATTTTGTGATTCAATGTAGCAATTAACTGCACCTTAAATTATGGAATTAACGTTGGGCTAGTGCGCTACTGAGTAGCTTGGCGGTAATGTCGACAATGGGGATTACCCGCTCATAGGCCATACGGGTTGGGCCGATCACGCCCACTGTGCCGACAATCTTACCTTCTACCGAATAGGGTGCGGTGATCACGCTGCACTCATCCAAGGGGGAGAGCCCAGCTTCGTTGCCGATAAAGATTTGGACGCCCTGCGCTCTACTAGAGGTGTCTAGCAACTGCAGCAAGCTGGTGCGGCGTTCGAACAGATTGAATAGTGCACGTAATTTATCCATATTTGAAGCTAAATCATCGACGCCGAGTAGATTAATCTCGCCAGAGATGACCACGTCTTCAGTGGACTCGCTGACGGCTTGATCGCCCACTGCTAGGGCTGCGCTCATGAGCTGGGTCATGCTCTCACGGACTTGTTGTAATTCAGCATGCACACGACTGCGGATATCCTCAAAACTACAACCGGCATAGTTTTGATTCAATATGTTAGCCGCTTCGATGAGCTCGGATTGTGTATGGTGCTTATCGGTTTGGATGATGCGGTTTTGTACGTCGCCTTCAGAGGTAACTAAAATTAGCAGTATGCGCTTCTCCGAGAGCTCTAAAAACTCGATGTGACGAAAACCCGCGCTGCGGCGAGGGGTGACCACGATACCAGCAAAACGGGTGATATCGGAGAGCATTTGGGAGGCCGAGGTTACTAGTTTTTGAATGTTTTCGGGCTGTAAGTGGCCCTCGATTTGATGAATTTCAACGCTATCTAGCGGTTTGACGGTGAGTAGGCTATCCACAAAGAAACGGTAGCCACGGGCGGTGGGTATGCGACCCGCAGAGGTGTGAGGGCTGGCGATATAGCCCATGTCCTCGAGGTCGGCCATTACATTGCGGATACTCGCCGGTGATAAATAAAGACCGGAGACTTTGGACAGCGCACGCGAGCCCACGGGTTGGCCGTCAGCAATATAGCGTTCTACCAAAGTTTTTAGGAGAAGTTGCCCGCGTTCGTTAGGGGCTGCAGTTTCCGTGTTCATGATCATGATTTTACACAAAATCAGCGAATTCTCTGCGCTTCATTCGCAATCACGCCAACGTCTTGTTTTTTATGGGTTTGCACTCGGTCGACAGTCTCAAATTATGGTTTAATGTAGGTATGACGACTGCATTTCCTATTGTGGCCTTAATTGGCAAATATAACGCTCCGGAGATTACTGGGCCGGTTTTAGCGCTTGCGCGCTTCCTAGAGGCGCGTGGAGTTCGGGTATTGATCGACGTAATAACTGCGCAACATATTGAGCAATGTCCTTATGAGGTGCTAGTGCTTGAGGACATTGGGCGTGAGGCAAATTTAGCGATTGTTCTGGGGGGGGACGGCACGATGCTGAATATTGCGCGTACCCTAGCGCCTTTTGATGTGGCGCTGGTTGGAGTCAACCGGGGACGCTTAGGTTTTTTAACCGATATATCGCTAGACACTTTATTTGAGACGATTTCAGCTATTCTCGATGGTCATTATGTAACTGAGCAGCGGATGTTGCTGCAGTCCTTGGTTTACAGTCAATCTGTTGGTGCCGGCCAAGCGGTTTTAAATGTACTGGCTTTTAATGATGTAGTTGTGGCTAAGGGTTTTCAAGGTGGGCTCATTGAAATTGAAGTGCAAGTCGATGGTGAGTATATTTATAGTCAACGCTCTGATGGGTTGATTGTTGCCACCCCAACGGGTTCAACCGCCTACGCGTTGTCAGCCGGCGGGCCAGTCGTACATCCCTCTTTAAGTGTGATTACTGTAGTCCCAGTAGCGCCCCATACCTTGTCGAATCGACCAATCGTGCTCAGCAGCGCTAGCGTGATTGATATTATTGTGCGACGTGCTGAGGGCCCGCGAGCTCATTTTGATAGTCATTCGCATTTTGATTTGCATGAGGGTGATCGGGTCCAGGTGCAGAGATATCCGCATCAAATTAAATTGCTCCATCCGATTGGTCATAGCTATTATGCAATGTTGCGTGAGAAGCTGCACTGGAACCGGGACTAAGCGGCGATGTTGCGGCGTTTGCTGATTCGTGATTTTGTGATTGTGCAGGAGCTGGAGTTGGAGTTCGCTGCGGGTATGACCGTGCTCACCGGTGAGACTGGAGCTGGTAAATCGATATTAATTGATGCGTTGATGTTAACGTTGGGGGAGCGTGCTGATAGTATCGCAGTGCGTCAAGGGGCGGCTCGTGCAGATGTTTTGGCAGAATTTGATATCAATGATCAACCGATTTTGAGTCGTTGGTTATTGGCGCATGACTTAGATGGTGATGACGGCGTGTGTATGTTGCGTCGGGTGATCGATGCTAATGGTCGTTCACGGGGCATGATTAATGGCCATCCTGTGACTGCTGCGCAGTTGCGCGAAGCTGGGCAGTGGTTGGTGGATATCCACGGTCAGCATCAACATCAATCCTTGAGTAGGCCTGCTGTTCAGCGCGCATTGCTCGATGCCTATGCGGGGCAGGATGTATTGACTGCAGAGGTCGACCAGGCGTGGCAAGTATGGCAGCAACACTGCGAGGCGCGTCGTGCCTTAGCTGACAATTCGGCTGCAATGGACGCAGAACGTGAGCGTTTGAGATGGCAGTTGCAGGACCTGGAGACCTTAAAGGTGTTGCCAGGTGAATGGTCTCAAATTAGTGCTGAGCATTCTCGGTTGGCGCATGCTGCTAGTTTGATCGATGCTACACAAGTCAGTATCGAGGCCTTAGCCGAAGGCGAGGGGGCATTACTTAATCAATTGTCGAGTGTGATTACTCGTTTGCAAAGTTTGTTAGTGCATGACCCCCAATTGAGCGAGATGATTGATGCGCTGCAATCAGCGCTGATATACATGCAAGAGGGTTCGCATGGACTGCGGCGCTACAGTGAGCGTTCTGAGTTGGACCCGCAGCGCTTGCGCGATGTGGAAGTGCGATTGGAGGCTTTATATGCAGTAGCTCGTAAGTATCGGGTTGAGGTTGAGGCGTTGCCGGTAATCGAGCAGCAAGCACGCACTCGATTAGAAGAGCTCACTTCAATCGGAGATCTGGAGCAATTGCTCGTGCAGGAATCGGCTGCTGAGGCGGTTTATCAGCAACGGGCGCTGAAATTGAGCGCCGCTAGGCAACGCGCGGCTAAGCAGTTAGCGGCTGCAGTGACGGCGGCAATGCAAGATTTGGCGATGCAAGGTGGTGTTTTTGAAGTGGTGTTGTTACCAGTTTCCCCTGCTGCATATGGCTTAGAGCAGATTGAGTTTCGCGTCTCCCCCCATGTTAGCGTGGAGGCGCAATCGATGGCTAGAACGGCCTCAGGCGGTGAATTGTCGCGCTTGTCATTGGCTATTCAGACGGTGTTGAGCCAGGTAGCACGAGTGCCAACCTTGGTTTTCGATGAGGTTGATGTGGGTATCGGCGGGCGGGTTGCTGAGATTGTTGGTCAGATGTTGCGGCGCCTGGGTGCTCAGCATCAGGTGATGTGTATTACCCACCTGCCGCAAGTCGCTGCGGCAGCCAATCAGCAATGGCAAGTCAGTAAAACTACCGTCGCAGGACAGGTAAGCTCGCAAGTATCGATTTTGGATGCGGAGGGGCGGGTTGGAGAAATTGCCCGCATGCTCGGTGGTGTGACGATTACCGATACCACTCGTAAACATGCTGTAGAAATGCTGGTACAGGCACAATCTGCGACAGTGTTTGTGGCGCCAGTCAGTATCCTAGGGAAAAAGTCAAAGAAGTCAAAAAAATCAATAAAATCATAAAGATATATTTTTTAAGTGGTGCGTCGTGGACAGTTCGCAGTGGTGCAATCGGCAAATAAGTGTAGTGAGTGGTCGCGAATTCGAAACCCGCGCTCTGTGGCGATATGCTCTTGGCGGGTTTCGATCTCTGAGTCGTAGAACTCCTCGACATGACCGCATTGTATGCAGACCAGATGGTCATGGTGGTCTCCCTGGTTGAGTTCATAAACCGCTTTGCCAGACTCGAAGTGATGACGATTTAATAAGCCTGCTTGCTCAAACTGGGTAAGCACGCGGTAGACGGTTGCAAGTCCGGTGTCGGTGCTGCCATCGACCAAGCGCTTGTAGACGTCCTCAGCGGTGAGATGGCGAACGGGGCTTTTCTCAAACAACTCTAAAATGCGTAAACGCGGTAGGGTGGCTTTGAGTCCTATAGTTTTAAGGTCGTCTGGTCTGCTCATAGTGGTAGTCGTTACGCCTTTTTAATCGGTTCATTCTGGGTGGCGATTTAAGTTCGAGGAGCAATCTAATAAAGGTTTTAAAAGTGAGTTTAAGTAAGTTTAAATCGGTATAGGTCTGCCTAAATTAGATTTAACTGGTGACAAAACACGTTTTAATTGTATTTTGGTTGATTATCTATTGGTTTTTAGTGGGATTGAAGGGGTCTTATGGGCTATTTTTTTGGTGCATGTTGGTTGGGTGATTAAAGATAAGGGCGGATGAAGATAAGGGTGGGTAAAAGTGCATAAATGTTTGAATGCGCGCCAGGGTGGGCAATCTCGAGTAAGATTCAAGTATGATATTAACAAAGATTCTAGATCGTTGTTGATCAAGTGGTTTTGAATCGCTATATTTCACAAAACGATACGCTCAATGTTCTTTGTGACATTCGATTGTTGTGCCTTTCTCATTGCTATGCGCTGTTCCTTTAACGAGATTTTATGAAATTATTGTTGATTGTCGTATTTTTACTCGCAGGTTGTCAGTATCTGCCTGATTCATCCATTTATTCCAATGCGATTCCTAAAATCATTACGCCCTATAAGGTTGAAATTCAGCAGGGTAATCAGGTGACGCAGGAGATGCTTGCTAAATTGCGAGTTGGAATGACTCGTGCGCAGGTTCGCTTTGCCTTAGGTACGCCCTTGATCATGGATCCGTTTCGTCCCGATCGTTGGGATTATTTGTTTATGTTGTATAAGCGCGGGGATTTGGCCGAGCAGCGGCGGATCGTGATGCATTTTAAAGGGGACCTGCTTGAGCGTATCGAAGGTGATGTGGTTGCTGCTAATCCAGCGCCAAAGGTGGAACCCCCTAGCGCTGAAATTCCTAACCCTAAGGAGAAGCCATGAGTAATATCCTTGATCACTCACCATTGCGCGTTGCCATTGCAGGCAGCACTGGTCGTATGGGGCAAATGTTGTTAACTGCAGTGGCAGCTGATTCGAAGGCAGTGCTGGGTGCAGCTCTGGAGATACCTGCCCACGCTTGCGTCGGTCAGGATGCACAAGTCTTCGGTTATAACGTGGCCGGTGTGCTGATCTCGGATGACCCGCAAACAGCGCTTGCAGGTTGCGACGTATTGATTGACTTTACGCGTCCGGAGGGTACATTGCATCACTTAGCCTTGTGTCAGGCGGCGGGCGTGTCTATGGTGATTGGCACTACAGGGTTTGATGAGGCGGGTAAGCAGCATATTCGTGAAGCAGCGTCATCGATTGGTATTGTATTTGCGCCTAATATGAGTATTGGTGTCAATGTGACTTTGAAGTTACTCGAACTGGCTGCCCGCGCCTTGGGTGAGGACTACGATATTGAGGTGATCGAAGCCCATCATCGGCATAAAGTCGATGCGCCCTCAGGCACTGCCCTGAAAATGGGGCAAGTGATGGCTGAGGCGCTAGGGCGTAACTTAGAGGATTGTGCGGTCTATGCCCGTGAGGGTGTGACTGGCGAGCGTGTAGCGCAGACCATCGGGTTCTCAACAATTCGCGGTGGCGACATTGTGGGCGATCATACGGTATTGTTTGCAGGCACTGGCGAGCGTGTCGAAATCACCCACCGCTCCAACAGCCGCACAACTTATGCCCAAGGCGCATTACGGGCTGCCCATTTTCTGCGGGCTGAAGGTGTTGGTTTGTATGATATGTGGGATGTGTTGGATATCAACCGCCTATAGGCTTAGATTACCGCATTACGCTAAATTAAAAAAATCATTTAATTTCAGTAGGTTATCGTTTGAACAGCAGATTTTTTTTCGATCTGCGTTTGTGATGCGTCGCCGCCTTGCGTATAATACTTGATCAGTTACAGCAGAACGTAGTTCGAGTTCTGCTTGCCTTGTAAATCCAATAAAATCAGGAGCTTGTCGTGTCTTCGCGTACGCCAGCCATTCTTGTACTGAGGGATGGCACGGTATTTTACGGCTCCGCGATCGGTGCCGAGGGTATCGTTGCCGGTGAAGTCGTATTTAATACGGCTATGACGGGCTATCAAGAAATTCTCACCGATCCATCGTATTGTCGGCAGATTGTCACTTTGACTTATCCGCATATCGGCAATACGGGAGCTAATGTTGAGGACATCGAGTCCGGCAAAGTGCAAGCTGCCGGCTTAGTGATCCGAGATTTACCGCTCAGATCGTCGAATTTTCGGAAAAGCGAACCCCTAGACGCTTATCTGCGCCGTGAAAATATTGTTGCCATTGCTGATATTGATACCCGTAAACTCACGCGCATCTTGCGAGATCAGGGTGCTCAAGCCGGTTGTATTATGGCTGGTAATATTGATGTTGAACGCGCACTGAGTGCAGCACAGGAGTTCCCTGGCCTAGTTGGTCTGGATCTCGCCCGAGAGGTGACTTGTAGCACGCCCTACAACACCGCAGAGTCGGTTTGGGCTTTGGGCTCAGGCTATGGCCAAAAAACCACAGGCGCTTACCATGTGGTTGCCTATGATTTTGGTGTGAAACGAAATATTTTGCGGATGTTGGTCGAGCGAGGTTGTCGATTAACGGTAGTGCCCGCACAAACGCCCGCGGCTGAGGTCTTGAAGCTGTCCCCCGATGGTGTCTTTTTATCGAATGGTCCTGGAGATCCTGAGCCCTGCACTTATGCGATTACAGCGATACGTGAGTTATTGGCGGTTAATATGCCCATCTTTGGGATTTGTTTGGGTCATCAATTATTGGCGCTCGCTTGCGGTGCTAAGACCTTGAAGATGAAGTTTGGTCATCATGGTGCGAATCATCCGGTGCAAGATTTAGATACACGACGGGTCATGATTACCAGTCAGAATCATGGTTTTGCTGTGGATGCGTCAACCTTGCCGAGCACTGCGCGCGTCACCCATGTCTCGCTATTTGACGGTAGTTTGCAAGGGTTTGCACTCACTGATAAGCCTGCGTTTTGTTTCCAAGGTCATCCTGAGGCAAGCCCTGGGCCGCATGATGTAGATTATTTATTCGATCGTTTTGTAAAACTCATGGAGAAAGGGCAAGCTTAGTTGTTGCGGGTCGTCGGTCTTACGAATTTGATCCTCTCGCTTACACTTGCCTATAGGTTGGTATGCCTAAACGTACAGATATTCAATCGATATTAATTATAGGGGCCGGGCCGATCATTATTGGCCAGGCATGTGAGTTTGATTACTCCGGTGCGCAAGCCTGTAAGGCCTTGCGTGAAGAGGGCTATCGGGTCATTCTGGTGAACTCTAATCCAGCTACCATCATGACCGACCCGGGCATGGCCGATGCAACTTATATTGAGCCAGTGACTTGGCAAGTTGTTGAGAAGATTATTGCTGCTGAGCGTCCACAAGCATTGTTGCCGACCATGGGCGGGCAGACCGCGCTGAATTGCGCGCTAGATTTAGCTAAGCACGGTGTACTAGATCGCTACGGTGTAGAGATGATTGGTGCATCAAAGGAGGCGATCGATAAAGCCGAGGACCGCGAAAAGTTTAAAAAAGCGATGGCTAAAATTGGCCTAGACAGCCCGCGCTCGGCGCTCGCGCATAGCATGGAAGAAGCATTGCAAGTGCAAGCAATGGTTGGGTATCCGACCATTATTCGTCCCTCGTTTACCCTGGGTGGCACAGGTGGCGGTATTGCCTATAACCGTGAAGAGTTTGTCGCCATTATCGAGCGTGGCCTAGAGGCTAGCCCAACCAAGGAAGTATTGGTTGAGGAATCGGTGATTGGTTGGAAAGAGTATGAGATGGAAGTGGTGCGTGATCGTAATGATAACTGCATCATTATCTGTTCGATTGAGAATTTTGATCCCATGGGTGTGCATACTGGGGATTCTATTACCGTCGCCCCAGCGCAAACGCTAACCGATAAAGAATATCAAATCATGCGTAATGCATCGATTGCGTGCTTGCGTGAAATTGGTGTTGAGACGGGTGGTTCTAATGTGCAGTTTGGAATTAACCCTGCAGATGGGCGGATGGTGATCATTGAGATGAATCCGCGGGTCTCACGTTCCTCTGCGCTAGCTTCAAAAGCTACGGGTTTCCCTATTGCCAAGGTGGCAGCGAAGTTGGCGGTTGGTTATACCCTTGATGAGTTACGCAATGAAATTACGGGCGGCGCAACACCTGCCTCGTTTGAGCCGAGCATCGATTATGTTGTGACCAAGATTCCGCGTTTTGCGTTTGAGAAGTTTCCCCAAGCCAATGATCGCTTAACAACCCAAATGAAGTCGGTCGGTGAAGTCATGGCGATGGGTCGGACTTTGCAAGAATCTATGCAAAAAGCGTTACGCGGTTTAGAGATTGGTGCGGATGGCTTTGATGAGCGAACCACAGATTTAGATGTGATTGAGAACGAGTTAGGTGATCCTGGCCCTGAGCGTATTTTTTATGTGGCTGATGCTTTTCGCTGCGGTTTAACGCTCGACCAAATTCACGGTTTCTCGCATATTGATCCATGGTTCTTGGCGCAAATTGAAGACATTGTAAGGCAAGAGCGAGAGTTGTCTGGTCGGCAATTGCAGGACATTGACGCACAGGCATTGCGTGGGTTGAAGCGTGCTGGCTTTTCTGATTTGCGCTTAGCGCATTTATTAAACACAGATCAGCATGCTGTGCGCGCGCATCGCCACGCACTAAAGGTGCGCCCGGTTTATAAGCGAGTGGATACTTGTGCCGCGGAGTTTTCGACCAATACGGCGTATATGTACTCCACATACGAAGAGGATTGCGAATCAAAACCCACTGCGCGTCGTAAGATTATGGTGCTCGGTGGTGGTCCTAATCGTATTGGTCAGGGTATTGAGTTTGACTATTGCTGTGTGCATGCTGCCCTTGCCTTGCGTGAGGATGATTTCGAGACCATCATGGTGAACTGTAACCCAGAGACGGTGTCGACCGATTACGATACTTCTGATCGACTCTATTTTGAGCCGCTGACACTGGAGGATGTCTTAGAGGTGGTCGCGCTTGAAAAACCGTTTGGTGTAATTGTGCAATTTGGTGGTCAGACGCCATTGAAGTTGGCGCGTGATTTAGAAGCGTATGGTGTGCCTATTATTGGCACTTCACCAGACTCTATTGATGTCGCTGAAGACCGTGAGCGCTTTCAAAAACTGTTAGTTAAGTTGAAGCTCAAGCAACCACCTAATCGTACCGCACGTAGCGCTGCAAAGGCGTTGGCGGCTGCTGCAGAAATTGGCTATCCCTTGGTAGTGCGACCTTCTTATGTGTTGGGCGGGCGAGCAATGGAGATTGTCCACGAGCAAAGTGATCTTGAGCGTTATATGCGAGAGGCTATTAAGGTTTCTAACGACTCACCGGTGTTATTAGATCGTTTTTTAAATGATGCGATTGAGGTCGATGTTGATGCGGTGAGCGATGGTGTTGAAGTCATCATCGGTGGCGTTATGGAACATATCGAGCAAGCGGGAGTGCATTCAGGTGACTCAGCTTGTTCATTGCCGCCGTTCTCGCTCAGTGCTGCCCTGCAAAATGAATTGCGGCGGCAGACTGTTGCAATGGCTAAGGCTTTGAAAGTTGTTGGCCTGATGAATGTGCAATTTGCTATCCAAAGTGGTCCTGAGGGCGATGTGGTGTATGTGTTAGAAGTGAATCCACGCGCCTCCCGTACAGTGCCCTTTGTCTCTAAGGCAACCAGTCTGCCCTTGGCAAAGATTGCGGCGCGTTGCATGGCTGGCATTTCATTAAAAACTCAAGGAGTGACTCACGAAATTGTGCCGCCTTATTACTCGGTTAAAGAGGCAGTATTCCCATTTATTAAGTTTCCGGGGGCCGACACCATTCTGGGCCCTGAAATGAAGTCTACTGGTGAGGTGATGGGCGTTGGTGAGACGTTTGCTGAGGCTTTTGTGAAATCGCAATTGGGCTCGGGTGAGCGCTTGCCCCGTTCTGGTAAGGTCTTTATTAGCTTGCGTGATTCTGACAAGGAGCGTGTGCTTGATACCGCACGGGCGTTGATCGACTTGGGCTTTACGCTGGCTGCCACCCAGGGCACAGCTAAAGCATTGGCGGCAGCTGGCTTGGCTGTGACGCGCGTCAATAAAGTAGCTGAGGGTAGACCGCATATTGTGGATATGATTAAAAATGATGAGATTGTGTTTATCATAAATACTGTGGAGGAGAAGCGTTCGGCGATTCGCGATTCGTATTCGATCCGTCGTGCCGCTTTGCAGCAGCGAGTGACTTTGTATACGACCTTGGCTGGTGCGCGCGCAGCAGCCCATGGTATGGCGCAGGCAGGTGAGTTATGTGTGTATGCGATTCAGGATCTACATCGTCGCTTGCACGCCTAAATTCACTGAGGCGTTGCGTACAGTCTCGCTAACTGATTGACATGGTGGTTTAATTTATGTGGGCTGCGCTCGTTCTAGGTGATGGCTTAGCATGCGAGCGTAGTCTAATCAATTTATAGGTATTGACGGAGTGAAGTAATGAGTGCAAAAACCCCATTGACAGTTAAAGGTGCTGAATTATTACGTGCGGAGTTGCATGAGCTAAAGACTGTGCAGCGTCCCTGGGTCATCGGCGCTATTGCCGAGGCTAGAGCGCATGGCGATTTGTCTGAAAATGCAGAGTATGCTGCTGCCAAAGAGCGTCAAAGTTTTATAGAGGGACGGATAGCTGAGGTAGAGTCTAAAGTCTCCAACGCTCAAATTATTGACCCTGCCACTATTGATGCTGATGGTCGTTGTGTCTTTGGTGCAACGATCAAGCTCGAGGAGGTCGATGGTGGCGCTCAGGTGACTTATCAAATTGTCGGTGACGATGAGGCAGACATTAAACTCGGTAAGATCTCGATTAGCTCACCGATAGCGCGTGCATTAATTGGTAAGTATGCTGGTGACATTGCAGAGGTGCAGGCGCCCGGTGGTGTCCGTGAATATGAAATTTTAGACGTCCAGTATATTTAAGTTGGCGCCCTTCCACCTTTGCAGATAAAGGAGATGTCTGATGCGTAGTCTGGCCGATGCGTTGCAAGTAATCGCTGCAACCTTATGGGTTGGTGGCTTGTGGGTGATCGGCTACTTAGTCGCTCCGGTGTTATTTGCGCGACTTGACGATCGCGCATTAGCTGGGACGATCGCAGGTGAGTTGTTTACCCTCATGGCTTGGGTAGGCTTGGCTTGTGGTGCTTACTTGTTATTGTTTCGATTGGTGCGTTATGGTTTTCGGATGTTCCGTCAAGGTGTGTTCTGGGTTTTAATTTTGATGTTAGCTTTAGTGGCTCTAGGTCAGTATGGCGTGCATCCAGTGCTCGAAGCTTTGAAAGCGGAAGCATTGCCCAAGCAAGTTATGGAGTCGCTTATGCGAGATCGATTTGTTGCTTGGCATGGGGTTTCAAGTGCGCTCTATGTTGTGGTCAGCGTGCTCGGTGCAGCGCTCACAATTTTGCTAGGTAAGGGAAGGTGAGCGCAGACAAAGTCAGCTGCAGTAGCTAACAGCAGATCAGGAGTCACTAGTAGACCTTGGAAGGTGATCATAGGTAACTTTCTGATTAATAAAATGTTTATTAATCAGAAAGTTACCTTCGCACCTGGCCTCTTTGGCTGCCGAGCGCTTGCAGTGTAATGCCTACTTAGCTTTTTTGGAAGCTGCGTTTGGTGCGTCGACTGAGTGGTTTACCCCGCACTACACTGCGAGGTTTCCGGGGTGCCTTCTCGCCATTGGTGCGTGCTTTGGGTGTGTTTTTTTTGCGCGCCACTGGCTCATCAGAGGGACGCTGGCGGTAGATGACCAGCACTTTACCAATGTGTTGCACGCTGGCTGCGCCTAATTCGGTGCATAGCGTCTCAAGAATTGTTTTTCGGGCAAGGCGGTCATCGCCAAGCACGCGAATCTTGATGAGTTCGTGACTACGTAGATTGGCATCAACTTCGCGCACTACGGTAGGTGTCAGACCTGCATCGCCAATCATGACAACGGGTTGTAAGGGGTGCGCTTGGGCTTTCAGCGCGCGGCGGCGGGTAGGGGTTAATGTTTGCATAGGGAGTAGTCTAAACAATGGCGCGCAACAAAACCAGTAAAGCGTGGATGCAAGAGCATGTCACGGACCATTACGTGAAGCGGGCGCAGGCAGAAGGCATGCGTTCCCGTGCTGCATACAAGCTTGAGCAGTTGGCAGAACGTGATCGTTTATTGCGTCCTGGAATGGTTGTGGTGGATTTGGGTGCAGCCCCTGGGGGCTGGTCTCAGGTGGCGAGCCGAGCCCTTGGAGGCCAAGGGCGGGTCATTGCTGTCGATTTATTAGAGATGGTGCCGCTGAACGGGGTGAGTTTTATTCAGGGAGACTTCGCCGACGACGAGATTTTAGTTGCGGTTGAGCAGATTTTAGGTGTTGGAAGTGCAGACCTTGTGTTATCGGATATGGCCCCCAATATCACTGGGGTAGCAGTCGTTGATCAGGCACGTAGTATTGGATTAGCCGAGTTGGCTTTGGATTTTGCTGTTAACCATTTGAATGTAAATGGTAATTTCTTAGTGAAGGTGTTCCAAGGTGCAGGTTTTGAGGCGTTGGTCGCAACCATTAAGTTGCAATTTAAGCAGGTTTTGATCCGGAAACCTGATGCTTCCAGAAGTCGCTCGAATGAGGTTTATATTGTTGCAAAGGGTTTGCGCTCGGGTAGGTATTGAGCGTGAATCGTTGAGTATTGTGTTTGTTAGTGCGGACACTGTAGAAAACGACTAGAATTGTTGACTTGCATGTGTGAATGCTGATCGAATTAGATTTCTGAACAACCATTAGGATGTTCGATACAAGGAGTGATTTTTGAACAATATGATGAAGAATATGGCAATCTGGCTAGTGATTGCATTGGTATTGATGACTGTTTTTAATCAATTTAATAGTCGTCAGACTGCCCAGAAGGTGATGGAGTATTCCCAGTTTATTGATGAAGTCAAGCAAGGGCGTATTGCTAAAGTCACCATTGAGGGGCGCAATGTTAAAGGCGTGAAATCAACCGGTGAGAAATTCACAACCTATGCCCCATCGGACATTTGGATGGTGACCGATCTGTTGAAAAATGGCGTAATTGTTGAGGCTAAGCCTGAGGAAGAACAATCGTTTCTCATGAATTTATTTGTGTCTTGGTTTCCAATGCTCTTGCTCATTGGGGTATGGGTATTTTTTATGCGCCAGATGCAAGGTGGTGGCAAAGGTGGTGCATTTTCATTTGGTAAAAGTCGGGCGCGGATGCTCGACGAGAATAGCAATACCGTCACCTTTGCAGATGTTGCTGGTTGTGAAGAAGCCAAGGAAGAAGTCTCAGAGTTAGTGGAGTTTTTACGCGACCCCTCTAAGTTTCAAAAGTTAGGTGGGCGCATCCCTCGCGGCGTATTGATGGTGGGTAATCCAGGTACCGGTAAAACGCTGCTGGCGCGTGCAATTGCGGGTGAGGCTAAAGTGCCGTTTTTCTCAATCTCGGGGTCTGATTTTGTCGAGATGTTTGTCGGTGTTGGTGCTGCTCGTGTGCGGGATATGTTTGAAAATGCTAAGAAGCAAGCGCCCTGTATAGTCTTTATCGACGAGATCGATGCGGTAGGTCGGCAGCGTGGTGCTGGGCTGGGTGGCGGTAATGACGAGCGTGAGCAGACCTTGAATCAACTGTTAGTCGAGATGGATGGTTTTGAGCCTAACTCAGGTGTGATTATTATTGCAGCCACTAACCGTCCAGATGTACTTGATCCTGCATTGATGCGTCCTGGTCGGTTTGATCGTCAAGTGGTAGTGCCACTGCCAGATATTCGTGGGCGTGAGCAAATTCTATTAGTGCATATGCGTAAGGTGCCGATTGCACCAGACGTCAAAGCTGACATTTTGGCGCGTGGCACCCCTGGTTTCTCAGGTGCTGATTTAGCTAATTTAGTGAATGAGTCAGCGCTGTTTGCCGCACGTAGTAGTAAGCGCTTGGTGGATATGGATGATTTTGAGCGTGCAAAAGATAAGATCATGATGGGTGCTGAACGGCGTTCCATGGTGATGCCTGAGCATGAGCGTCGCAATACGGCGTATCACGAGGCAGGTCACGCTTTGGTCGCGCGCCGCCTACCGCGCACTGACCCCGTACACAAGGTTACGATTATTCCACGTGGTCGCGCCTTAGGGGTGACGATGCAGTTGCCAACCGAAGATCGCTACAGCATGGATCGTGAACAGATTCTACAAAACATTGCAGTGCTGTTTGGCGGACGTATTGCGGAAGAGGTATTTATGGGGCAAATGACTACTGGTGCTTCTAACGATTTCGAGCGCGCTACTGGTATGGCGCGCAATATGGTGATGCGTTGGGGTATGAGTGACAGTTTAGGGCCCATGATCTACGGCGAGAACGAAGGCGAGGTGTTTTTGGGCCGTTCGGTCACCACTCACAAGAATGTTGCTGAAGCGACTATGCTTAAAGTGGACGTGGAGATTCGCCGCATTATCGATCAGCAGTATGCGCTAGCTCGCAAGTTGATCGAAGAGGATCGCGAAAAAGTGGAGGCGATGGCTAAGGCTTTGCTGGATTGGGAGACGATTGATGCGGATCAGATCGCTGACATTATGGACGGACGCCCGCCTCGCCCTCCCAAGCCATTGGCAAATCCAGTGCCCAAGCCCCCTCAAGACAGCACTCCAGATACGACAATTACGCCTAAACCGGCAGCAGAGGCTTAATCCTAGCAGGACGTTAGATACGTCCTGCTGTACCTGGGTTGTGGTTATTGGTAGAAAATAATATATTTTAATAACTGCCTGATTTTTATTTATATTTTATAAAAAACTATAGTCTTGCCTGATTATTCGCTCCGCGCCGCTCCCCTGTCCCAGGGCAGGGCAGAGCTTCAATGCGCCACATTTATATTTGATCTCAGTCGACCGCTCGTCATGGGGATACTGAACGTGACGCCTGACTCTTTTTCAGATGGCGGCTTAAACCATGAGACGCAGTCGGCTATCGCGCGTGGTCATCAGTTAATTGCCGAAGGTGCAGACTTGATCGATGTCGGTGGTGAGTCTACCCGCCCTGGTGCCTTGGGTGTCGATGTAGTGGAAGAGTTACGCCGCGTGATTCCGGTGATTCGCGAACTTGCCTGCGCTGGTTTGCCGGTGTCTGTAGACACCCAAAAACCGGAAGTAATGCGTGCTGCAGTCGCTGCGGGTGCAATCATGGTGAATGATGTTAATGGTTTTGAGGCGCCAGGGGCCGTCCAAGTCATTCAAGAGAGTCAATGTGGAGTCTGTATCATGCATAAGCAGGGTGCGCCCGAGAGCATGCAACAGTCTCCGCGATATCGTGATGTAGTGATTGAGGTTAGTGAGTACCTACAACAACGGGTTCGTGTAATGGTCGAGGCTGGTGTAAATGTCCGGCGTTTGGTGATTGATCCAGGGTTTGGTTTTGGTAAGTCTACAAGCCATAATCTTGAGATGTTGCGAATGCTCTCCGCATTTCAATCTACGGGCATGCCAATTTTAGTTGGATTATCTCGTAAATCTATGATCGGTGCGATCACTGGACGTGCAGTGGCGGATCGAATCCACGGTAGTGTTGCGGCGGCGCTACTTGCTGTTGAACGTGGTGCAAATATTGTGAGAGTGCATGATGTTGCTGCTACGCGCGATGCATTAGCGATGTGGCATGCCTTGCAATTCAACGCAAATTAATCTTTAAGTCAGTAGTGGTGTGTAGTTGATTACGGATTACCTTGTTGAGCGGGCAGCATATTGTGTTTGAGGTGTGGTAGCGCATTTATTGATAAGGACGGTTATGGCAGCGAAAAAAAATACGCAGTCGTTATTGACTACAACTCGTCGTTATTTTGGCACTGACGGTGTCCGTGGGAGAGTAGGCACATCCCCGATTACGCCTGAATTTATGACACGCTTAGGTTATGCCGCAGGCCGTATTTTAGCGCAAGGACCAGGGGGGCAGCGTAGTGGTGAGCGTGCAACTATTTTAATTGGTAAAGATACGCGTGCTTCTGGCTATATGCTGGAGTCTGCGCTACAGGCGGGTATTCTCAGTGCTGGAGTCGATGTGCTATTGGTTGGGCCAATGCCAACCCCAGGTGTTGCGTATTTGACCAAAGCCCTGCGCTTATCTGCGGGAGTCGTGATTAGCGCTTCGCATAATGCGCATGAGGATAACGGTATTAAATTTTTCTCAGCAAATGGTACTAAGCTGAGCGATGCGCATGAGGTGGCGATTGAGCATGCAATGGATCAGTCCTTACGCTGTGTGACTTCTAAGCTTATAGGTAGAGCAAGACGTTTGCAGGATGCCGCGGGTCGTTATATTGAGTTTTGTAAAAGCACTTTTTCAACAGACTTAAATTTACGAGGTTTGCGAATTGTTGTGGATTGTGCGCATGGTGCTGCATACCACATAGCGCCGCATGTGCTCCATGAGTTAGGCGCTGAGGTCATTAGCATTGGAGTGAACCCTGATGGGTTTAATATCAATCATCAAGTTGGCGCAACCAGCCCTGCGGCTTTACAAAAAGCAGTTAAATTACATCGCGCGGACTTAGGTATTGCGCTCGATGGAGATGGTGATCGTCTAGTGATGGTTGATCATCAAGGCAAGCTCTATGACGGGGATCAGTTGTTATATGTGATTGCCGCCGAGCGCAAGCGCCAGCGCCGCTTAAAGGGTGGGATCGTCGGCACATTAATGAGCAATTTGGCCTTAGAGCAGGCCTTGCAGTCGCAGAAGATACCCTTTGCTAGGGCTAAGGTCGGGGACCGCTATGTAATAGAAATGCTAAATAATCGAGGTTGGCAGATTGGTGGTGAGAACTCTGGGCATATTGTTTGTCTAGATCAACATTCGACAGGGGATGCGATGATTTCTGCCTTACAGGTCTTGCAGGCTTTATTGAGCCATCAAACGACGCTCGCTAGTGCTGTCGATTTTGATTTATATCCTCAAGTATTATTAAATGTCAAAGT
>CAISJL010000121.1 GCA_903885665.1 uncultured beta proteobacterium
GCCCCGGCAGCCTAGGCGCAGATGCGAGAGACTCGGCCACACTTGCACTGGTAACAGCACCCCTAGAATCGATAGCGCTAAAATCTTAGGCACTACAATCAAACCTAAAAATAATATTAAATAAAATCAAATACTTAAAAACATTCCTGCAAAATGACTGGGCGCTAATAGCAGCCCCCGAACTCGCGGCAGCAAATTATGCGCTAGACTCAGCAATGCGCCGGTTAAAGCCAAGCAGGCCTTACCCTGTAACCATCAAGTGCTAACCAGACTGCACACCGATCCGGGCACCGACACCATTTTTTTATTAATTTTTTTATTAATTTATAAACTGATCAACTACACAACTTATCAACTACACAACTACAGACACCACACCGACCATGAAAATCACACACGTTAGCACTACCCTTGTTGCACTGCCTCACGATGAACCTTTAGCCGATGGCCCCACCACACCAGGCTCCAAGAATTTTGTTGCCTTGAAACTGGGCACAGACCAAGGCATTGAAGGCTTGGGCTTCACCTTTTTTGGCGGCTCGCTAGACCAAGCGCTACTGACCGCCGTTCAAGCACTGGCCGAACTCACCATTGGCGAAAACCCGCACCACATCGAAGCCATCGTCGACAAACTACGCAAATCCTCGCCTGCCGGCCCAGGCGGCATTTTCACCCTAGCTCTATCTGCCATTGATATTGCACTGTGGGATATCAAAGGCAAACTGTTTAACCTACCCGTTGCTGCATTGCTAGGCGGTCACCGCAAAACCATAGACACCTATGCCAGTGGGGCGTTAATGCGGCATTTCTCATTGTCCCAAGTTGAGAAGGCTGCTGCCCTGCTCAAGGAGCGCGGCTTCCGTCAAATGAAAACCCAACTCGCTCTGGTCGGCGACACCAACCCGGTCAAAGAAATCGAACGCATCCGCGTGGTGCGGGATGCTGTAGGTTACGAAATCGACTTAATGTGCGACATCAACCAACGCTGGGACGTGCGTCAAGCCATCTCGATTGGCGCCCAAGTCGACCCCTACCAACTATTCTGGCTCGAAGACGTCACCACACCTGATGACTACGATGGTCTAGCCCGCGTTGCCAATGCCCTAGCCACCCCGATTGCTGGCGGCGAATATCTCTACGGCATCGCCCCATTCCGCCAAATGCTCGAACACCGCTCAGTCGACATCGTCATGATCGACATTCTGCGTGCAGGCGGCGTCACCCAGTGGATGAAAATTGCCGGCATGGCTGAAGCCTTTAACATCCCCGTGGTCAGCCATTTAGCACCCGAGATCCAAGTGCACTTGGTCTCCGCCATCCCCAATGGCCTGACAGTTGAATACATGCCCTGGTCCTCGCGTTTATTCCGTGAAGTGCCGCAACCCAAAGACGGCAAGCTCACCGTCCCACAAACCCCAGGCTTTGGCCTTGAATTCAACCCCAAAATGGTCAAGTTCAAATAAGCACAATCCCCACTTAAAGTCATAACTACCTGAATTTAATAGGTTTTTTAACTCACGGAAAGGTTATCTATGAACTATCGTCACGCGATCAACCTCACGCTCTGCGCCTTGCCCTTGTTACTGAGCCCCCTTAGCCACGGGGCAAGCTCCTCCGTCGAGAATTGGCCAAACCGACCCATCCGCGTGCTGGTACCTGCCGCCCCCGGTGGCACCACAGATGGCCTAGCCCGCATCATCAGCGCACGCATGACCGAACGCCTGAACAAGCAAGTGATTGCAGATAATCGCCCCAGCGCCTCCGGAGTATTGGCAGCCGAAATCGCATCGGCGGCCGCCCCCGATGGCTATACCCTGTTCATTCCCTACCACCAGCACACCATCAACGCAGCACTCAATCCCAAACTACCCTACCACCCAGTCAATGACTTCACCCCCATTACCCAACTCACTGAAGCAGCTTTAATCCTAATGGTGCACCCGAGCGCTCCAGTCAAGACCTTCCAGGAATTCATGACCTGGACCAAAACGTCCAAAGTTCCTTTGAATTTCGGCTCTGCCGGTATTGGTAGTGGCGGTCACCTCGCAGGCGAACTCTACAGCCTGATGGCTGGGATCAAAGCCCAGCACATCCCCTACAAAGGCACTGGCCCTGCCATGTCCGACCTCATTGCCGGCCAATACCAATACAACTTTGCCGGCCTCTTAGGTGCAATCCCCCTCCATCGATCGGGCAAACTGCGCGGCCTCGCGGTCACCAGCATGAAGCGCCTGGCTGGCATCAGCGAGATACCCACCATCAACGAATCCGGGCTACCTGGCTTTGAAGTGGTTGGTTGGTATGGCTTATATGCCCCACCCAAAATGGCCAAACCCATGCTCATGCGGATCCACAAAGAAATCGTCGAAATCCTCGCTGAAGCCGATACGATTAAGCGCATTCACAACGTCGGCTCTATCGCTGTGGGTAACGACCCCGAAGTATTCCGTAAATTCCTGATCGCAGACATGGAAAAATGGAAAGACGTGGTCAAGCGCAGCGGCGCCAAACTCGAGTAAAATCAGCCCCGCCAAGACCCCACAATTGCAGCGCCTACTTTTAATAACTATTTGAATTTAAATATTTTTTTGGAGCATCTCGCATGACATGTCACACCGCAACTGGGCGCATCTTAAGCGCCACTTTAAGCGCCGTCCTCAGTCTAGTCGCACTCACCCACAGTCCCTTACACGCCCAGACCTACCCCACTAAAGCTATCCGCATGATCGTGCCATTCGCCCCCGGTGGCGGCTCCGATTTTATTGCCCGCGTCATCGCACCACCCCTCAGCAAAGCGCTAGGCCAACAAGTTATTGTCGACAACCGGCCTGGTGCAGGCAGCACCCTAGGCAGCGAAATCGCCCTCAAATCCCCTGCTGACGGCTACACCTTGCTACTCATCTCCGGCAGTTACACCACTTCCCCCAGCCTCTACAAAGGTCTCAAGTACGACGCTATTAACGACATGGTGCCAGTGATTCAAACCGAGGACGGCCCTTACGTGATTACCGCTCACCCCTCGCTACCGGTTAAAAACATAAAAGAACTAGTCGCCCTCGCTAAGTCCAAACCCGGTGCCATCAACTACGCCACCAGTGGCGCGGGCAGTATCACCCATCTCGCCACTGAATTGTTCGCACTGCGCTCAGGCACCCGCTTCACACACATCCCCTACAAAGGCACAGGCCCAGCCGTAGTCGATACCGTCGCAGGCCACACCCAACTCATGGTAGCGGCATCGTCTGCGGCCATTGGCCACATCAAAACCGGTCGTCTCAAAGCCATTGCAGTCACCTTCCCCAATCGTATTGAAGCACTGCCCAATGTGCCGACCGTCATGGAAGCTGGCTACAAATACCAAGTCAACAACTGGCATGGCATTGTCGCCCCTAAAGGCATGCCCAAAGCCATCATCGACAAACTCAATAGCGAAGTGGACAAAATTGTTAAAGTACCCGACTTCGCACAACGCATCGCAGCCGATGGTCTGGTGCCTGCTGGCGGCTCACCCGATGCATTCTTAACGCTACTCAAGCGCGAAGTCTCGGAATGGGCAGAAGTCGTGACGCAAGCGAAAGTCACCCTCAACTAAGCCGGTAGAGGCCAAGCCCGAATGGTTCGCTACGTGTGCTGAGAGTGCTACATTTGCTGACTCAGATTATTGATTGCGCTTATATAGATTGCGCTTATTCACTGAGCACTACTGAGCACTACTGAGCACTACCGATTCTCTCTCACATAAACCGAACCGAACTAAACTCACCCAACCCACCGCCCGCACTAACCATGGGCGGTGTTTTTTTGAACACCGCCCACCGTGATCCAATTTCGAGATTTAACCTTAGCCCGTGGCGCACGCGAACTATTCGCCGAGGCCAGCCTACAACTGCATGCCGGCTGGCGCGTCGGCCTCACCGGTGGCAATGGTAGCGGTAAATCCAGCCTCTTCGCGCTCCTCAGAGGCGAACTGACGGCAGAGCGCGGCCATTATGAACTGCCAGCGACCTGGCGCATTGCCAGTGTTGCCCAAGAGACCCCCGCACTCGACACCACCGCTCTAGACTACGTGCTCGATGGCGATAGCGAACTGCGCGAGATCGAAGCTCAACTGGCCGTCAACACCCCTGCCGAAGCCTTAGGTCAGCTCCACGCCAGGCTCGCCGATATCGATGGCTACAGCGCGCCCGCACGTGCCGCCGCACTATTATCCGGATTGGGGTTTACTGAAGACGATCTGCAACGACCCGTGCGCGAATTCTCTGGTGGATGGCGGATGCGTTTAAACTTAGCCCAAGCGTTGATCTCGCGCGCCGACTTGCTACTGCTAGACGAGCCCACCAATCACCTCGACCTAGACGCTGTGGTGTGGCTAGAGCATTGGTTGAGCAACTTCAAAGGCACCCTTCTCGTGGTCTCCCACGATCGCGACTTTCTAGATGGCACTGTCACCCACATTGCCAACATCCAAGGCGCTCGCCTCACGCTCTACACGGGCCATTACTCCGCCTTCGAAGATGCCCGCGCCGCCCAACTAGCCGCTCAACAGTCCACCTTCGAAAAACAAAGCCGCACCATCGCCCACATGGAAGCCTTTGTCGCCCGCTTTCGCGCCCAGGCCACCAAAGCCCGCCAAGCGCAGAGCCGACTCAAAGCCCTAGGACGCATGCAACGGATAGCAGCCGCCCATGTCGACACGCCCTTTGACTTTCAATTTCCAACCCCAGAAAAATCACCTAATACACTGATTTATTTAAATAAATTAAGCATCCAATACAATCAAAAGCCCGTCCTTCAAGACCTAGACTTGAGCCTCATTCCTGGCGCCCGTATCGGCCTGCTCGGGCCCAATGGGGCAGGCAAGTCAACCCTGATCAAGCTCCTCGCCGGCGAACTTGCCCCCCTCAGCGGCCAGCGCGAAGCCGGACGCGGACTAGTCATCGGCTACTTCGCGCAACACCAACTCGAGCAACTCCGCCCTGATGAGTCCCCGCTGCAACACCTCGCACGCAGCGAACCGCATACCCGCGAACAAGAGCTACGCGACTACCTCGGCGGATTTGACTTTCGTGGCGCTATGGCCGAGCAGCCCATCGCACCCTTCTCGGGCGGGGAAAAGTCGCGCCTCGCCCTAGCCCTGTTGGTGCGCACCAAACCCAACTTGCTATTGCTTGACGAGCCCACCAACCATCTCGACCTTGAAATGCGCCAAGCACTCACGACCGCCTTAGCCCAATACACTGGCAGTCTGGTATTGGTATCGCATGACCGCGCGCTACTACGCACCATCTGCGACGATTTTCTTCTGGTTGCCGATGGTCAAGTCCGGCCGTTTGAAGGCGATATCGAAGACTATATCTCATGGCTGACCGAGCGCCGCAACCAACGCCAATCTACCAACCCGGCAGCCAATGACGACAAAACCAGTCGCCGTCAAGCGCGCGAACACGCCGCCAGCGAGCGCCAACATAAACTCAACAGCCGCCGTCCACTCGTCAAAGAAGCCAATCAGCTCGAGCAACGCTTAAGCCAACTGCAAGCCGAACAACACAGCCTGCAGACTCAGCTAGCAGACCCCGCCTTCTATCTCCAACCCGATCCCGAACGCCTGCGCCAACTCACCCAACGCCAACAAGAACTGGCCGACCACATCGAGCAGACCGAAAATCGCTGGTTAGAAGTCCACAGTGCGCTAGAGTCGATAGGAGAGATTGAATAAGCCTGTTTATACTGGTTTATACTTGCTTATACTTGCTTATACTGATACCAAAATCGAGATTGACTGATAAAATAAACTCGAAAATTAAAAAAAACACTAAAACACTAAAACACTAAAACAGTATCAAAATAAAACGCACAATCACTACTTAATTTTTCTCTGATGGGACATTGACTATGCTGACAAACAATACCAATACCAAACCCCGCATTGGACTACTCGGTTTTGGCGAAGCCGGAGCGCGATTTGCTAAAGACTTCTCCCAAGCCGGCTTCAAACACATACTTGCCTATAGCCGAACTGGTTCTAAAGCCAAACCCGGTGATGCAATTACCCAACGCGCCCAAGACAGTGGCGTCAAACTCGTCAAAACCGTGGGCACGCTAGCTAAAAAATCTGACCTCATCATCGTTCTCACCCCAGGTAAGTCAGCGATCGCCGTCCTTAAAAAAATTCACAAACACCTGCGCCCCGAACATCTCTATGTTGACGCCAGCACTAACTCCGCAGCCGCAATGGAAAAAGCTGCGTTGATCGTGGGTAACGCGGCACGCTTTGTTGATGCTGCCATCATGGGGCCTGTAGACCTCATGGGCACCAAAGTGCCCATCGTCGCCAGCGGTGATCATGCAAGCGCCTTTCGCGATTTGATGAACCCATACGGCATGGTGATTAGCGCTGTAGGTACCAAACCCGGCGATGCCAGCGCTATGAAACTGATTCGCAGTGTACTGATGAAAGGCCTAGCGGCCTTACTGATCGAAACCATGGAAGCCGCCCGCCGCCGCGGTATCATGGATGAAGTCATTGCCGACTCCTCAGTCACCTTCAACCAAATCCCATTTGAAAAAATTATCAAACGCTACGTCAATGGCACCGCAGTACACTGCGGTCGCCGAATCCACGAAATGCAAGAGTGCCTAGAGCTACTACACGACATGGGCTCTAGCGATCGTGGCACCAGAACCACTATCGCAATGCTGCGTGATTTAGTGAAATTTGGCATGCCTGAGCAATTCCCACAAGAGCCAGACACCATACACCCAGTGATCGACGCCATCATTGCCGCCCGAAAAAAGTAAGCCACACGATAACGCCTCACTCATCAGAGATCAGTCACAAATAATTAATACGACACGCGCAACCATAGTCATTTACAATCAACTCACAGCGGTATTGGGCGCGTAGCATTTTTTATGGGCTCTAGTTGTAAGGCGGTAGTTCTAAGACGGTAGTTCTAAGACGGTAGATCACACTCTATAGTTCGCATGCTTTGAATGCATGAATACACTTAAAGATGCACTCTAAAGATGTACTCAACGCATGCGACTGACTGTAGCGACCACCGCCCCACCACCACAACCCTATCAAATTAATTTATCCGCACGATTGCCAGACCTCAGCACAATAATTTCTTCACTAGATTCTCTTCACTAGAATTTCCTCACCGTATTGCCCCGCCCATGACTGCCACACCTCAAGATGCACACGACGCCCATGACCACCACCATCCCATGCCCGGACAAGGCAAGGCCTTTGGTATTGGTATCGCGCTCAATCTCAGTTTTGTCATCATTGAAGCCTATTACGGTTGGGCCTCTAACTCACTCGCCCTGTGGGCCGATGCAGCGCACAACCTCGGTGATGTAGGCGGTTTAATCTTAGCGTGGGCGGCTTTCGCTGCTGCCCGCATTAAACCCGATGACCGTCACACCTACGGCTGGCGGCGCGGCTCCATCCTCGCCAGCTTTATCAACGCTGCCCTCCTGCTTGTGGGCATGGGTATGTTGGGCTGGGAAGCCATCCACCGCCTACAAGACCCGAATCCTATAATCGCCGGCACAGTCATGACAGTGGCCGCGATTGGTGTACTCATCAATGGCATTACCGCAGCGTTTTTTATGGCGGGACGCGAACACGACCTCAATGTGCGAGGGGCTTTTCTGCATATGCTGGCTGACGCACTGGTGTCCTTTGGAGTCGTCATTGCAGGTGCGATTTACTGGTGGAAAGGTTGGACCTGGGTGGACCCGCTCACCAGCGTGATTATTGCTGTTGTGATACTGGCCGGCACTTGGTCGCTGTTCAAACAATCCCTACACCTGATGTTCGATGGTGTGCCCGACCACATCAAACTCACCGATGTGCGCGAGTGCTTAAATCATGTCGATGGCGTCAACGCAGTCCACGACCTCCATGTCTGGGCCATGAGCACAGCCGATCTTGCACTCACTGCCCACTTAGACGTAGACACCCGTATCCCGCCCAACACCATATTGAAACAAGCGCAACACCAATTGCGCGAACAATTTGGGATCGTGCACTGCACCCTGCAACTAGAAATTGCCGACGCTGATTCGCCTTGCATACACCACTGCGACGCGCATCCCCATGATCATGGCCACGACCACAAACATGGCCACCAGCACTGAGCTAATTATAATAAACAATTGATTTTATTGATTTTATTGGTTTTATTGGTTTTATTGGTTTTTTAAATAACTTACCCTAGTCGCGTAAGCGCATCCCTAAGGCCTGCGCTTGACGGGCCTCGAACTGCTCACGCTTAGCATCATAGGCCTGACCAACAATCCCGCCACGCACTGTTGCCGCACCCACCGCCCGATATAACACCCCCCAACTCTCGGGCAAACGCGCTCCATCGGTCGGCGCCAACCACAACCGAAACAACAAACGCTTGAGCTCAGGCGCTGCATGATCGGTAAAGTCCGTGCGCGAATGCACAGTGACATGGCTATTGATAATCTGTAAATCCCCAGGCTCAAGCCAAAACTGATGCGCCACATCTGGGCGACGCACCACCTGATCGAACGCCTCCAAAGCCTGCCAATGCTGCGCCGAAATCTGCGGCACCCCTGGCAACTGCTGCGCCGAGGTCACCCGATTACGATTCCACTTACTAAATAAACGCCCATCACAAACATCAAAAATCGGATGCGGGTACGAAGCTGCCTCATCGGGCGCCTGTTCTCCTTGTCGACTAAAATGAATCGGTTGCATTAAAAAGTCAACTAGATCAGGACGTTCCGCACACATGCGTTGATACGCATAGACTGAACTAGTGGTCACACTCACACCGCCCGCCTGCGCCTTGTTATAGCAACTCAAGACCACCACATCGGCCGAATCGGTATGAAAATCTAACTCAGCGTTGGACGAATATCCACGCCCGGTACCGGTACGATAGGCCACACCTGCATCGCGTACCGCCGAAATATACTGACTGGCCTTGCCCTGCGGACGCGCAACTCCGTGGTGCAAACCAATGCCCCAGGTCATCACCTGAAACGCCTGCTCACTCAAGCCTGCCCGCGGCAACCCCCGCAACAGCGCCACACCACGGCCCTGCTGTACCTGCGCAAAAGCGCGCGCAATCACCGGATGCGCCCGACCAAAATCAAAATCAGCGCGCTCATAATCAAACAAACTACGCTCGGGATCAAACGCACGCTCTAGCCCCGCTAAGAGATCCGCCTGAGCGGCGGCATCCAATACCATCAACCAATCCGAATCAGCCACTAACTGCTGAGCGCTCCAAGACGCTGGCGTATCCACAAACGCTAATCCCATGCCCTCACCCCTTCATCACACAAAAATTAAAATCTCATTACAGTGACAACAAACCCATTTAATCGGCCAGCACCCCAGAAAGCCGTGCCGGTGACTGGGCTAGCCCGATTATAATAGCGCCTGCCAAGAAATGAACCTGCCATAGTCCAATCGATTCGAATAACTCCAGTCAGTCCCCGTTAATGCTACCCACCCAGTTACCCCCAGCGGGTCAACGTGCTACAACCGCCCACCTCACCGGATCAAGCGATGCCCTGGCCCTAGCCCAACTGGCCAGCCGTGGCACGCCTATGTTGGTGATTACCGAATCGGCATGGCAAGCCCAACGACTGCGCCAAGAAATTCCTTTCTTTGGCGCACACCTGCGGGTGAATCTACTGCCTGACTGGGAAACCCTACCCTACGACCAGTTCTCCCCTCATCACGACCTCGTCTCCGAGCGACTCGCAACCCTGTGTCAAATGGTGCGCGGCGAATTCGACATCGTATTAGTGCCCGTGACCACAGCGCTATATCGCTTCGCACCGGTCGACTATCTGGCGGGTAAAACATTTTTCTTTCGCCAAGGCGCCAAATTAAGCGGCGAGGCATTACGCCACCAACTCACACTCGCAGGCTATAACCACGTCACTCAAGTCATCGCCCCAGGCGAATACAGCTTCCGTGGCGGCCTCATCGACCTCTACCCCATGGGCAGCCCATTGCCCTATCGCATCGACTTGTTCGACGACGTCATCGACTCGATCCGCAGCTTTGATGTAGACAGCCAACGCTCCATCTTCAAAGTGCCCGAAGTTCGGCTACTACCAGCGCGCGAATTTCCCATGGACGAAGAAGCCCAGAAACAATTTCGCCAACGCTTTCGCGAACACTTCGAGGGCGACCCCTCGCGCAGCCGCATCTACAAAGACGTCTCCAAAGGCATCCCCACGGCTGGCATCGAATACTACCTGCCCCTATTTTTTGATCAAACCGCAGTCATCACCGACTACCTGCCCGATAACACCGTAGTGTGCATGCGCCCCGGCATCAGTGCCGCCATCGAAGAATTCTGGGTCGATACCCGTGGTCGCCATGCCATGATCCGCGGCGATCTGGCCAATCCGGTATTAGCCCCCAAAGACTTATTCCTCAGCGAAGAGGCGTTCTTTGGAGCAATCAAACCCTATGCCCGTATCGACTTACATCTGCCCGCAGAGTCAATCGAAAACAACGGCCTCAGCACTACCCCAACCCTCACCACCACCCCCAAAACAACCACCACACCCCATTCCGCACCAACCCAAGCACTACCAGCGCTCCAAGTCGAGCGCCGCAGTGACGACCCACTACATCGCATCCGAGAATACCTCACACACTACAGCGGACGGATACTCATACTCGCCGAGAGCATGGGCCGACGCGAGACCATGCTGGAGTATTTTGCACAATACCAACTGCATCCCAAGCAAGCCCGCGACTACGCCGATTTTATCGCCAGCCCTGAACGCTTCATGCTCAGCGTGGGACCGCTACACCACGGCTTTATCTACACCGATGCGCAACACCCAGACACCAACTACGCCCTCATCACCGAGAACGAACTCTATGCCACCCAAGTGCGCCAACGCAGCACACGCGAAGCCAAACGCACCAGCTCAGAGGGGATGCTGCGCGACTTATCCGAAGTCAAAATTGGCGACCCGGTAGTGCATGAAGTCCACGGCATTGGTCGCTACGTCGGCCTGCAAACCCTAGATATGGGTGAAGGTAGCACCGAGTTTCTGACCCTAGAATACGCCAACGACGACAAGCTCTATGTACCGGTCTCAAACCTACATCTGATTAGCCGTTATAGTGGCGCCGCAGCAGAACAAGCACCGCTACATCAACTCGGTAGCGGGCAATGGGATCGCGCCAAGAAAAAAGCCGCCGCTCAAGTGCGCGACACTGCAGTAGAACTGTTAGCCCTCTACGCCCAGCGTGCGCTGCGCAAAGGTCATGCCTTCGAAATCAAAAATCATGACTACGAAGCCTTTGCGGAAGGCTTCCCATTTGAAGAAACCAACGACCAAGCCACCGCTATTAACGCCACCATCGCCGATCTAAAGAGCGACAAACCGATGGATCGCTTAATCTGCGGAGACGTAGGCTTTGGCAAAACCGAAGTCGCCCTGCGCGCCGCTTTTGTTGCTGTAGCCGATGGCAAACAAGTAGCAGTGCTGGTGCCCACCACGCTATTGGTGGAACAACACTTCAACACCTTCTCTGATCGCTTTGCCGACTGGCCAGTTAAACTCGCCGAACTCTCACGGTTTCGCTCAGCCAAAGAACAAACCGAAGCCCTGCAAGGGCTCGCAGAAGGTCGCATTGACATAGCGATTGGCACCCACAAACTGATTGGCCGGGATATTCAATTTAAAAACTTAGGGCTAGTCATCATCGACGAAGAGCACCGCTTTGGCGTGCGTCAAAAAGAACGTCTCAAAGCACTACGTGCAGAAGTCGATGTGCTCACCCTCACCGCTACGCCGATACCACGCACGCTGGCCATGTCACTTGAAGGCTTGCGCGATTTCTCTGTAATTGCCACTGCCCCACAACGCCGCTTGGCCATTAAAACGTTTGTTGCCAAATATGCAAAGTCGCTGATCCGCGAAGCCGTACTGCGCGAACTAAAACGGGGCGGACAAATCTACTTCCTACATAACGACATTGACACCATTCGCAATGTCGAAGAAGAGTTACACCATTTAATCCCCGAAGCGCGCATCTGCATTGCCCATGGCCAGATGCGTGAGCGCGAACTCGAACACGCCATGCGTGATTTTCACCAAGGTCAATACAACATCTTGCTGTGTACCACCATTATTGAAACGGGCATCGATATCCCCACCGCCAACACCATCATCATCAATCGCGCAGATCGCTTTGGGCTGGCCCAACTGCATCAACTACGCGGTCGGGTTGGCCGCTCGCATCACCAAGCCTACGCCTACCTACTGCTACCCGAAGAAGGCAACATCACGCCGAATGCCAAAAAACGTCTAGAAGCAATTCAAGCGATGGAAGAGCTCGGCGCTGGGTTTTTCTTGGCGATGCACGATCTAGAAATTCGTGGTGCAGGTGAGGTGTTGGGCGACTCGCAATCGGGCGAGATTCAAGAAGTAGGCTTTAACCTCTATTGCACCATGCTAGAGAGCGCGGTCAAATCACTCAAAGCCGGCACCGAACCCGACTTGAGTGCACCCTTAGGTGTAACTACAGAGATCAATCTCCACACCCCGGCACTACTGCCTGAAAACTACTGCAGTGACGTGCATGAACGCTTAGTCCTCTACAAACGCATGGCAAACTGTGCCGATGAGGACGGCTTACAATTACTACAAGAAGAACTCATCGATCGCTTTGGAGAACTACCTGAAGCCACACGCGCACTGCTAGATTGCCACCGACTGCGCCTGCTTAGCAAACCACTCGGCATCGCTCGCGTTGACGCCAGTGACAGCGCTATCCAACTGCAATTTATTGCAAAGCCCCCCATTGAGCCGATTAAAATTATTCAGCTCATACAATCGCGGCGCAATTACAAACTGGCCGGACAAGATCGTTTGCGCATTGAAATCGACTTACCAGACATACGCACGCGAGTGGCGGCGGTGCGCACTGTGTTTAGTGAATTATCATCGGATGACAAACCCAAACAACATGGTCAAGCACCTCAACAACCTGAACACAATCAAACTCTACAAAATCAAGCCAAACCTGCGCCTGCCAAAAAACCCAAGCGCAACAAAATCCGCTAAGGGCTAGGGATCACCTGATAGGATTGCATTTTTCCGGCGTGATCCACGCGCACTAACACCATATCCCCCGAACCAATGTTCTCACCCATATACGCATGGATATTGACATGGTGAGTCACTAAAATTAATGCGCCGCTAGGCTTCTCAGATACATTGTGAGCAATGAATTGTTGCAGCGATTGAGTGCGCGCAGTAGCGTGCTCGGGGTGATCATAAACAGAAGCCAACGCCGGCTCTACTTGATAGCCAAAACCTAATAGCTTAGCCGTCTCGGTGCAACGACACCACTGACTAGCATGCACCTGTGCCGCACTAACGCCCTGCTCACGCAACCACAAGCCAATACGCTTGGCCTGCGCTCGGCCCTCCGCATTCAAGTTACGCTGTGACTGACAATTCGATAGTGAATAGCCTGCAGGGTCTCCCACACCGGGCGCGTAAGCATGGCGCATCAGCAACACATATTGCTTAGAATTTAACTGCGCAGCCAGCCGCGGATAGGCTAGCGATTTTGGCGCTGCAGAAGATGCCGCGGTTAAAGATGCTGTGCTAGCCGCAAGACTGTGCGACAGTTGCAAAGCGATCACAAGCCCAATACAGGCCATACAGATGGATTGAATCAACGATCGCATGGTTAAGGGAATGCGTAATTTCGTAACTGATTGGGTAATCGCATCATGCCGCTCGCATTAACTCACCCCATGCGCATGAAAAATCAACCCCGCATGCTCACGCAAAGCATGAAACTTAATTTTTGGCCACTGCTCAGCAGCCACATCAATTTCAATCGCATTAGCAGCTAAAAACGTCAACGCACCCACTGCGTCTTCTGCCAAGCGATGAGCATTAGCGTCTTGAAAGCGCTGCAACTCTTTAGGGTCTTCTGCGGTCACCCAACGTGCGGCAACATAACGCGCAGAGGCCAGACGTGCCTCACAACCATACTCATGCTTGAGCCGATGCGCGACCACCTCAAACTGCAACTGACCGACCGCACCCAACAACAACATGCCATGCCCTAAAGGTTTAAATACCTGAATTGCACCCTCCTCGCCCAGTTGCGCTAAGCCCGTACGCAATTGCTTACTGCGTAGCGGATCAGCCACCTCAACGGTTTGGAATAACTCAGGCGCAAAAAAAGGCAAGCCCGTGAATTGCAAATCTTCGCCTTCCGTTAAGGTATCGCCCAATTGCAAGACACCATGATTAGGAATACCGATAATGTCACCCGCATACGCGTCTTCGACTTGCTCACGCCGCTGCGACAAAAACGACACCACACTACTCGGTCTAAAGAATTTATGGGTGCGGCAATTCTTCAATCGCATACTGCGCTCAAAGCGTCCGGCACAAATCCGAATAAATGCCACCCGATCACGATGCCCAGGATCCATATTGGCTTGAATCTTAAATACCACACCCGAGAATTTTTCTTCTTGTGGGATCACTGCACGCTGCAGCGCTTGATGCGGGCCGGGTGGAGACGCAAAATCAACCACAGCATCCAACACTTCTTGCACACCAAAATTATTAATTGCCGAACCAAAAAACAAGGGAGTTTGCTGCCCTGCTAAAAACGCCTCGCGATCAAAGCCAGGAGATACCCCTTGCACCAGATCAATCTCTTGACGCGCATGAGCAAACACCTCACCAAAACGCGACTCACACTCCGGATTATCAATACCACTAATAATCTCGTCAGCCGCACCCACTCTGTCCTCGCCGGGTATAAACACGCGCATTTGGTCGTGACGTAAATCAAACACCCCTTTAAATTGCTTGCCCATACCCACAGGCCACGTGCACGGCACAATTGGCATGCCTAAGGTGCGCTCAATTTCATCGACTAAATCAGTAGGCTCGCGCACTTCGCGGTCCATCTTATTAATAAACGTAATGACTGGCGTTTGCTGCGCCCGACACACTTGCAACAGTCGCAAGGTTTGCGGCTCAATACCATTGGCCGCATCAATCACCATTAAAGCCGCATCCACTGCGGTTAACACTCGATAGGTATCTTCAGAAAAATCACGATGCCCAGGGGTGTCGAGCAAATTAATCACACAATCTCGATACTCCATTTGCATTACAGAGCTGGCGACAGAAATCCCCCGCTGCTTCTCAATCTCCATCCAGTCCGAAGTCGCATAGCGCGACGCCTTGCGCGACTTCACACTACCAGCGATATGAATCGCACCTGCAAACAGCAACAACTTCTCGGTTAGCGTGGTTTTACCGGCATCGGGGTGGGAAATAATGGCGAACGTACGTCGCCGAGCAACTTCTTTTTCAATACTCATGAGATATCCAAAGTGGCGCCACTACAAGGGCAGTAGGCATAATCAGTGGAGCGCATTATAAGCTTATTTGGGCTCAACTAAAATTTGGTATCAAAATTCAACAGAATAATCAAGAAATCAATCAAGAAATCAAGAAATCAATCGATCAATCGATCAATCGATCAATATATTAATGAATAAATTACTGAACCAATTAAAAATAATAATCCAACAATGACTATCATTTAATTTTCAGAACCTGTAAAAAATTAACATCCAGCAATAAATTTCCATCAACTAAGATCGCCACACTGAGAATCGTAACGCTGAACAATTAAAAATGAACATCTGATTTTGTTTACATAATAAAAAACCTAAAAACATAGTCATTAAGATCAACTCGTAAAAAAAGACCAGATGTTAATCAGAAATTTTGATTTCAATCAGGATTGAAATGCTATTAATTTCCTAGTTTTTAATTTTATTTAATTTTTATTTTTTAATGAGATTTTTTAATTTTTTATTTCGTAGCAATGATATACAGCCCTACATTAGCAAACGCATACCCAGCGTAAACAACAGCCATTGGCATATTTCCTTTAAATCCCTGTTCAGCCGCTATATATGCATAGATCAAACCTGTAACGATAATTAATAAAGCACTCATTTTTTATAGATCATTCATTATTGTTAATTAATATTTGCGACCTCAGTCGCGACTATTTCGCTGGTCAGACTTTAATAAAGTCTGAATTATAGTTATGCATGATTAATATTTTTATATTGAATCAGTAAGTCATTCAGTGTAAGCAATTAACTAAATACAAATATTATTTTGCATCAATCTATAATTTCGTAATTTTACAGATTTTACAGTTCCATGGAATTATTTTATTTATATATCTATATAATCAAATATTGATATGAATATTTTTAATGACGATATGCATTTTTTGCATTTTAATGCACAGTCTTTTTTCCGCTAATTTCATTTTTAATACAGTATTAGTAATGCAAATGTGTATAGAATTCAGTAATAATGGCATTTCAAACTAAATTAAAAGTAGATCATTCAATCGCATTACGGAATGTCATCGAAGTTTCTAACTGCGATCAGATACTGATCTAAACACACCGAGTCACGACTGAAACATTTTGATAAACGCAGACTTTGGCAGGGTTCATAATCGCCAATTCAAAGGTATAGCAATGATATTTCCTCTTTTTTTAATAACAACCGCCACAGCACAAGCAATAGACATGCCTCATACCTACACTACGCTAAACCAGACCATTGTTCGAAGCATGCAATACCTCTGCTTATATCTGAGCACAAGCATAATCATCAGTATCAGCATCGGCCTGCCCACCAACACCCTCGCTAAAACCTTTAACGCCGTACAAGTCGTTGAAATTATCGAAGGCGATGCCCTGATCGTCAAAACCACCGATCAACAACAATTACGGGTACGCATCATCGGAATTGACGCACCCGACAAACAACAACCCCACCACCAAGAAGCGATCATTGCACTCAAAGAGTCCATTGATTCCAAAGCGCTGCAACTTGAATGCACTAAAACAGACCGCTATCGGCGCCACTTATGCAAAGCCATCGTCAACGGCACAGACCTTGCACTCCACATGCTTGAAACCGGTGCGGCATGGTGGTTTGAACAAGGCGCGAACGATTTATCTGCTAACGACCAACAACGCTATGCAGCCGCCCAACACACCGCGCAAAAGGCCAAACGCGGACTATGGGCAAACCCCAAACCAGAAGCCCCTTGGGATTGGCGTGCCAGACAAACCCGCAAGCCCTTTGAAAGCATGATTAATCCATACTAAATCTGATCTGATCTGGCACCACCCCAAGACTCAATCACCCTCACCCCCTAAACCTCCTCCCCCTAACGCTACAATGCGCCATGTCGACTGACTGGATGCAATTAGCGTTATAATTTCACCGCCTATCTGTGTGTCTACTCACACTTTTTTATGTATTCATGTGTTATGTATTATTGTTTTAAGTGCTTTGTTTATTACGTATTTTTTCATTCAAAATTTTCTAGGCGTCACCCCTGACTATGCATCTCGTTATTCAAGGTTTAGATATTGCTACTACCGATCTGAAGGCGCTCGCCAAGCTCACGCAGGCGCGCACTATCGAGCAGCGCTCCGCTCATGCATTTGTATTAGTTGATGCCCACACTCATCCCGAGCTTGCCGCTTATTGTGCCACTGCCCAGCTCGATTTTGGTGTTGTACCTGAGGCGCGCAGTATCACTGATTTTAAGTTGTTGGTGATGGATATGGATTCCACCTTAATCACTATGGAGACGATTGACGAGTTAGCTGATATGGTGGGTATTAAGCCGCAGGTGGCCGCCATTACGGCCGAGGCCATGCGCGGTGAGATCGATTACGACGAGAGCTTGCGTCGCCGTTTGGGTCTGTTGAAGGGTTTGGATGCCAGCGCGCTAGACCGGGTGTATGCCGAGCGTTTGCAGTTATCGCCTGGCGCTCTACGTCTACTGACTGCGGCACGCAATGCGGGTATTAAAACATTATTGGTCTCGGGTGGTTTTAGTGCGATTACCGAGCGCTTGCAACAGCAATATCACCTCGATTACACGCGCGCTAATGTGCTCACGGTGATCGATGGCAAGCTCACTGGCGAGGTCAATGGTCAGATTGTGAATGCCGCTACCAAGCGCGAGACTTTGCTGGACATTGTTGGGCAATTGGGTGTGACGCGCGAGCAGGTTATTGGGGTGGGCGATGGTGCGAATGATTTATTGTTTTTAGCGCAATGCGGCGTGAGTGTGGCCTATCATGCCAAGCCTGTGGTGCGCACCCAAACCACCTATGCGATTAATCATGCTGGCCTAGATGGTTTGTTGTGCTTAATGGATGCGCGGGCTGAAGCGCCGTTTGGTTAGTGGGATTTACATTGCGATTCATTTTTTAAAATCACTTCAATTTTAATCGCTAGTCACTTTTGCAGCTTTTACCACTCGCGCCCATTTGCCGATATCGGCGCTAAAGTAGCGTTGAAACTCAGTCGGTGTTGTGCCTTCGGCATCGGCACCTAGGCCAGCTAGGCGTTCACGCATTTCTGAGGCTTTGACTATTTTGCTGACATCGGCTGATATTTTTTCAACGATGGTCTTTGGTGTGCCATGCGGGGCCAGTAGACCATACCACACGTTCACTTCAAAACCCGGCACACCAGCCTCTGCTATGGTGGGTAGTTCGGCTAGTTGTGGTAAGCGCTTGGCGCTAGTGACTGCCAGCGGTTTGACCTTGCCAGTTTTGATCAGCGGTAAACTAATTGGCAAGCCGCCCATGTAGATAACGGTTTGCCCAGCAATCATGTCCATCACGGCTTGCGGTCCGCTTTTGTAGGGCACATGTAGGAGTTGCAGGCCTGCCATTAATCCAAAGAGCTCTACCGCTAGGTGATCAGAGCTGCCACTGCCGCCGCCCGAGCCATAACTGACTGTGCCGGGTTTGGCCTTAGCAAGTGCAATCACGTCTTTGACCGAGTTTAAATTCGAATTCACGGGCACCACTAGCACGTTGTAGCGCGAGCTAATTTGGGTAATGGGTTCAAAGTCTGTCAGCGCATTAAACGGCAGTTTTTTATAATATGAGGCCGCAATCGCCATGCTGCTCGATGCAAATAATATGGTGTGTCCATCTGTGGGCGCTTTGGCTACCGTATCCATGCCAATAGTGCCTCCCGCACCTGCGCGGTTATCCACAATCAGCGATTGCCCCCATGTCTCGCTTAAGCGTTGACCTAACACTCGCCCTACAATATCCATGCTACTGCCTGGCCCAATGTGAATAACCATGCGTACCGCACGCTTGGGGAATGCTTCTGCGGCATGGGCGCGGCCTAGGCCTGCATCGCTTGCGCCAAAGGCCAGGCATAGGCTTGTGATGATGGTTGCGTATACGGCGGTGAATACTCGAGAGTGAGGATTACGGGTTTGCAGAGTGGGTATTGCGTGCATGAATACAGTCCTTAACAGTAAGTTGCAGCGAATGGGTGTTGTTAAATATTGCCTGCGGCCGGATGGCGCAGGTTTGCATTGCATTGCACCCAACATGGGCCTTAGTCAAAAATTACATACAAGTATTTGATTTTAAATATATTTTTACGCTTCAAGGTGCTCTTGTCTGAACCCATCTGGGGTGGGCTTGGCACTCTATTTGCGCATCATATCAAATTAGGGGGTAATCGGCGGGCGCTATGGGCCCTCTCGCGCAGGGGCCTACGCGCATGCGTTCTGTAGCTAGTCTGAGAAGACACGCTCAATCTGAGTTTGTCGACGCTGATGTTTGCTGTTGTTAGGTTTGGTTTTTGGTTTTTGGTTTTTGGTTTTTGGTTTTTTATTGTGGTTTCCAGACCACATCAGAATCCACCACATACAGCGCGCAAGGTGATTGCGCATTGTTGTTGCAGTTCTCAAGCGCTATTTCACTGGCATCATCAGTCTCTGCAGCATAAGACCATTTGCCATCGCGATTGATCGCAAACGCACGCGGCGGGTTTTTGGTGGTCACAAATTCTTTATAACGCGCTAATCCAGCGTATTTAATGTAAGGCACTTTGTCGTAGTCTTCAGGTCGCGCATAGCCAGTCGGTGAAGGTATAGCGGCCACTTGTAGTGTGAGTGCGTTTAATTGCAAAGGCAGTTTTGCCATAAATTGATCCACCAATGGTGCCCATGCCGATCTATTGCGTGAAAATCCATAGTGGCTGTTGCCCGTTAATGCGGGCAATTGCACCAGCTCACCCACTCCCCCGCCTTTTATAAATGCATTAAACCAACGCTGAGGAATCACGTTGCCCCAAAACCAGTCGTCAAGCCAATACACCCACAACGTAGGCACTGCACGAGCTGATGGTGTGGTTGTTAAAGACTGCTCCCAGCTATGCGCTCCACAGGGGTTGGCTCGACGTTCTTCTGGAGAGCCACCAAAACCACCCGAGAAGTTAATCGCGCCTACTAAACCCGGAGGCGCACGCTTGGCTATGGTAACCGTGGTGTACCCCCCCAGCGATTGGCCTGCAACCACCCATTGCGTGGTATCAATGTAATCTTGCGTTTTAGCAAACTCGTAAGTGGCCATGATTTGTCGGTAGAGTGCTTCATCTTTCACCGCAAGTGTGGGTAACCTACAGGCATTCGCATCTTCGGGGTCTAGAGTGCCATAGGTTTCACCATATCCAATACGGGTGGGCACAATCACAACAAAACCTTTACTGATGAAATATTTTACTTCTTGGGCATAGCGTTGTTGGGGTTGCTTGCTGCGCTCTGCCGCGCTGGCTCTACCATGATTTAAGATCATGAGCGGAAATCGCCCCTCTATTGGCGGTCGGTAAACAGTCAGTACAACGGGTATGGTTTCGGTGCGGGCAAAGCGATCGGCAATAGTGACGTTCACTTTATAGACCGATTCGCGCAAGGTGCGATTGAATACGGTTTGCGCATAGGCTGAGGACAACATACCCATGGCAATCCACAGCATACCCAAATACCGCACGACCACAAACACCCGTTCCATCACACACCGGCGACTCATCTTTAGGAGATGTAGGCGTTTCATGGTTTAAGACGAGCCGAATATAGTCATAGCGTTGATGGTAGCAGATTTAAATTAAAGCCACTGAATATGACTAACTTGCTGTCAAGTTCATCGATGTATCACAGGCAATTCAAAAAATTCATAGGAATTTGCAATGCTATGAATCACGGATATCACACACATCAAGCGCATCAAAAATACAATACAATCAACACCGCACACAAGATATGCATTGATCACGGACGTTAAAAAAGCCCGCATTTGCGGGCTTTTTTAACGTCCGTGATGAAATACAATTAAAACCGATAGCCCACGCCGACTATTCCTAATGTGGTTAAAGGTTTTAAATCATCACCATCAACATTGCTCGAATTTTTTTGCTGATAATTCACTTGCTGGACTTCCGCCTTCACGTACAAGGACTTATTAATTGCAATCTGCGCGCCTAAGCCATAGCCATACCCGGTAAAGGTTTTACTATAAGCGCTATCATTAAAAAAAGAATCAGAAAAGGATTGAGAAATCCTGATCTGGTGCAATCCTAAAATACCATACACCAATACATTCTTACGAATTGCGTAACCAGGTTGAATATTGACACTGTAGTGATTCTTACTTTTTATATACGCTTCACTATTACATCCTGAAGATCCACAATCAGTCCCCCAAGAAGTTAATTTTGTATTACCTAAATCATAAGTAACATTGACTCCAAGGGAAAACTGCTCATTTAACGCATGAGTGTATCCAAACTCTAATGTTGGTGCTATCGCATCACTGTTAAAATCACTTGTGTTACTATTAAAAACAGAAACATTATTTCTTGCGTGCACATTGCTTACACCGAGACCGACACTAAATCCTTCAAAATTTTTCGCCTGCGCAAACGCTTGAGACGACAACAAACAGATTACAGCTACACCAACACATGCTAATAATTGCATTTACACACCTTTCATCATTAAAAACACCAAAAATTAAATCAATGATGAGTTCGTTCACTCATCCACTACTTACCAATTAAAAAACAATCCAACACCAATTACTGTTGATCTGTTAAGCGACCCGATGCAATAACATTGCTACCAAGGGTGCGACAATCGTCGCGCCACCAATACAAATCACCATGGTCAGTCCTGTCATGACCAAACCGGCCCCAAAGGCGGCCGCAACCATTTGACATATTTTTAAGATTCTCGGTTTGGTCATCATTTAAACCTGGTAATTACAATATCGATCCAACATTATTTATCAAAATTAATAAAAATCAAATCAAATCAAATCAAATTAAATTTATTGAAATGCCGTTCCTACCAAAAAATGCGATCCGATCTGACTCTTAATTATTTGATCTTCAGTATCAGCCCAGATCGCCAAGTCACACACCCTCCTCGCTCACAAAACACACAAAACAACTCCAACGCCATTCAACTACAACACCATTCGACCAAATCGCTCTCCAACAATCACTTCCGTCCGTAACGATCTCATCGCGCTAAAGTAGCCAGCCACAAATACACATAGCACTAAGACCTGCAGGTATTCATGAATCATATTTCGGGAATCTAGATTTATTGACAGAAAAAACACGCCAGCAATCAGCAATGCCAAACGCAAAATAACCGAAAATAATTTTTTTTTGCCTTTGATTTGCACATCCGTTATCCAAGATTGACGGCGCAATTTAAAATATTCCCACGCCCCAAAAATGATATAGATCAAAGATAAAGATATAATGTTTCGCGAACACTTTTGCTGCATCAAAAAAACTTGCGGAAACATATTGTGCTGAATAAAACAGGTGATCGACCATGCGATTGCCGATGTTACGATCAGCAACGCAATCAATTTGGAAATGGTTACAAGATTCATTGACCCATCACCCCTTAAATTTAAAGTTATAAGACATCTAAACGGGGATGAAAATAATTCATTGGAACAACGGAGTCAATTCCAGCTGAAAGTAAACTGTTTCAGTTTTATTTTGATTA
>CAISJL010000122.1 GCA_903885665.1 uncultured beta proteobacterium
AGATTCGATTCTCTTTAACGAAGGATCATTGAAAAGAGGGCTCTTTCGAACAACTTATTTTAGTGTATATGAAAGTAGAGAAGAAAGCTCGAGTGTTGCCAATAAAACAGTGGACTCTTATTTTACTAATATTGAAAATAAAAATGTAGTAGGATTAAAACCTGGATGCGACTATTCTAAATTGGATGAATATGGATTAGTGAAAGAAAATACATACGTCGACGAGAAAATGGTAATGATAGGAAAAGTTACAGCTAATCCAGATAAAGCCGATGTGTTTATTGATGCATCTTCGTTTCCTAAAAAGGGACAACAAGGATATGTAGATAAAGCTTTTATGACTGAAGGCGACCAAGGATTTCGCATTGCTAAGGTCCGTATTAGAAATGAGCGTATTCCAGGTATTGGTGACAAATTTTGTAGTCGTTGTGGCCAAAAAGGAACAGTCGGATTGGTTATTCCCGAGGCAGATATGCCATTCACAGCAGATGGCATTAAACCAGATATTATTATTAATCCGCACGCCATTCCATCCCGTATGACAATTGGTCAATTAGTAGAATCATTGATGGGAAAAGCGTGTGTAATGCAAGGCGCATTTGGTGATTGCACGGCGTTTGTAAACAAGAGTGATATGGCAAAAAGCTTTGGACAACTTTTGGTGGAAAATGGTTATCACTCAAGCGGCAATGATATTTTGTATAATGGACAAACCGGCGAACAGATACAAACGGAAATATTTATGGGGCCAACCTATTATATGCGTTTAAAACATATGGTCAAAGATAAAATAAATTATCGCGCACAAGGCCCGCGTACCGCATTGACACGCCAAACCGTACAAGGGCGCGCAAATGATGGTGGGTTGCGCATTGGTGAAATGGAACGCGATGGTTTAATTGCTCACGGAATCACATCATTTCTTCAAGAATCAATGTTGGTAAGAGGTGATGATTATTATATGGCGATCTGTAATAAAACAGGAACGGTTGCGATTTACAATGATAGTCAGAATTTATTTATGAGTCCTATGGCAGACGGTCCCATCAAGTTTAATGGAACCCTTGCTGAAAATCTGAAAATACAAACCATGAGTAAATATGGACGCTCATTTAGTATTATTCGTGTACCTTATGCATTTAAATTATTAATGCAAGAACTTACAACGATGAATGTGCAAATGCGAATTATTACCGAAGCAAACATCGATCAGATGACAAATATGTCATTTTCAGATAATATACAAAAACTCACCGGCACAGGCACAGGCACAGGCACAGGCACAGGAAAAGGCGCTGCAATTAGTATTAAAGAATTAATGCCGAAGACCGCAATGCGACAATCAAAGAAGAGTTTGGCTGCATTAGGATTTACAAAATTACCGCCGCCGCCTTTTAAGAAATGGCTGATTACTGCGATTGAACCAATCCAAGCAAAAGATTTAATGCAACTGCCAAGTGCAGATAGTGCTGAGTTTATTACCCTCGAACCGGCGCAAGAAAATAGTTGGTTTGCTTTAAAAGATGCGATTAATGAAGCCAAAACAAAGCTCGATGACATACCGAGCAATCTATTCTTTAACATCGCCAATAGTTTGGAC
>CAISJL010000123.1 GCA_903885665.1 uncultured beta proteobacterium
AACGTTCGCATCTCATGTAGATAGCATGTTCGCATAACGTTCGTCGTTTTTTTACAACGGGGATCTTGTGTTATGCGACAAAGTGTCGGCTTGACACCTTGTCCTTAAAAAAATGGTGCTCGTAATGCACACATTCAGTTCATGCCTTGACTTGTGTATTAGCTGCGCAGTGTAAGGTAGTGGGTAGAGGCCATTTGAAGTTGACCGACTAAGGTACTCCAGTGTCCTTATAACTCCTAAAGCACGCTTCACGTACACTCGCACCCATGGCAAATAAACTCAATAGCCTAACTCGCTGGCTTCGTGATTACCACGTTCTTGCGCGTTACAGAACACAGTGGACCTTGGCGTGCCTTTTCCTACTGTTGGCAGCAGCCGCTACGCTGGCGGTGCCACTGGCCTTTCGGGGGGTGGTCGATACTGGCCTAATCAGTGATGCAATTGACCTGCAGTTTATTTACTTATTGCTATTGGCAGCTGTCTTGGCGGTAATGACCGCCAGCCGCTTTTACATGATGTCATGGCTGGGTGAACGCGTCGTGGCCGACATTCGGCAGCGCGTCTTTGAGAATGTATTGCGCCAAAGCCCAACTTATTTTGAGACCTTGCAAACGGGGGAAGTGTTATCGCGCTTAACGAGCGACACCACCTTAGTGCAAACCTTAGTGGGCTCGAGCATATCCATTGCACTCCGTAGCTTGGTCATGTTGATTGGTGGCATGACCATGATGCTGGTGACCAGCGCTTGGTTGGCGGGCATCATGATTATTCTGCTTGCCGTCATTGTCTTGCCGCTTTGGGCGCTGGGCCGTCGCGTACGAAAAATGTCGCGCACGAGTCAAGATAAAGTCGCCGATACCAGTGCCATGGCTGGAGAGGTATTGAACGCCATCACAACGGTGCAAGCATTCACCCGTGAACCCCATGAACAGCAGCGCTTCAATGCTGCAGTAGAAACGGCGTTCCTGGAGGCGAAGAAGCGCATCACCATGCGCTCCTTGCTCACTGCCATGGCGATTGTGATGTCGTTTGGTGTGATCGTATTTGTGCTTTGGATTGGCGCACAGCAAGTAACTGCCGGGGTGATGACCTTAGGTGAGCTAACGCAGTTTGTACTTTATGCGGCATTAATCGCAGGATCGATTGGCGCACTTTCGGAGACCTGGGGTGATTTACAGCGGGCTGCTGGCGCTATGGAGCGCTTGGTTGAATTAATGCAAGCGACGCCCGATTTGGTTTATCAGGGCGCCGATGTAAGCCAAGAGCAAATTCCGTGCCCGCTGCCATCCCCGTCGCCAACGACCCCACAAATCGATGCGGTGGTATTTAGTAGCGTGTCATTTGGGTATCCGTCTCGCCCTGATTTTATGGCCATCAAAGATCTTTCATTTTCTGTGCGGCAAGGCACTCGGTATGCTCTAGTTGGACCATCTGGGGCTGGTAAAAGCACCTTGTTTGCAATGCTCTTACGCTTTTATGCGCCGACGGCTGGCCAGATTACTGTCTTGGGCCATAACATTACCCAGTGGCCGGTAAATGAGCTGCGCAATCTGATTGGCATCGTTCCGCAAGAGCCGATTATTTTTGCCTCAAGCGCCATGGAAAACATTCGCTATGGTAAACTGGATGCAAGCGATGAAGAGGTGATCGCTGCCGCAAAAACGGCGCATGCCGACGGATTTATCTCTACTTTGCCAGAAGGCTACGATAGTTTTTTAGGGGAGCGTGGCGTGCGCTTGTCGGGCGGACAAAAGCAGCGCATCTCAATTGCCCGAGCGATTTTAAAAAATCCACCCATCTTGCTGTTGGATGAGGCGACTAGCGCTCTTGACGCCGAATCCGAACGCGAGGTGCAGTTGGCATTGGATAGCGTACTGCCGGGTAGAACATCCCTGACAATTGCTCACCGCTTAGCTACCGTACTGCGCGCCGATTGCATCTTGGTCTTGGAAGAAGGTCGTTTAGTTGAGCAGGGTAGTCATGCTGATCTAATCAAGCAAGGCGGATTATATGCGCGCTTGGCTAAATTACAGTTTGCGTAAGCTATTCGGAGTTAATTGTGAAGGCTCTCTAATTGACTATTCTTGTGAGTTGGCTAATGACCCCCAAGGAGAGGGTTAATTTAAGAAGCCCCCATATTTGGGGGCCAATTATGAGACTCGTCTTGACAGCTTTTACACCATGCATATAGCGCCTCATACATCACCATGCCATGCTTGAGCATTTCGTGATCATTAGAGTAATTGGCAGATAGCCCCAAGGAAATTGCATAAAGCCCTGCTGACTGATTTGTCAAATCTAACGTTGAAGTATCAGCACCCCGCACAATTAATGCGAGTTGATCTAACGCTGGCTCGGTCAAGTGATATTTTTTTAGAAAGGCATCAAAACTACATAAGTCCCCTTCATGACTAAGCTCCACATCTG
>CAISJL010000124.1 GCA_903885665.1 uncultured beta proteobacterium
CACGGCAGCATAATCGATGTATCTCTGAGTTCCGAAGCTCTCCAGGATCACGCTGCGGGTCGCATGCAGAGCATCATGCATCTAAGACAACACTTCTATTGCCGCGCTCACTACCTCTGCATTGAGCTCATACCCATAATAGTGTCTCCAGCGTTCATCTTGACGTACTGCTTGAGTTGGTCGAAATTCTATTCGTAGTGACTATCGCTAGTCCGGATTAATTTCAATGATTTCGATATTTTGACATTCAGGATATCGTGTAATTAGATACCTGCTCGAAACGAATATTGTCATCTAACGATCAAGCGACGCCAATCAAAAGTACAGAAAAATTTTAATCTGTGCTGCAGCTATTTGACAAAAACTGCTAACTCTTACACTCGGTATTTTCTACAACTCAGAAGTGGGTTTTGCGTTATCTGATTTGGATTGATTACGCTTGAATACGATCGCAGTCAACAATGGGGTAAGTAATGCCGTAATGATGACTGAAGCAGCTACCTGTATTGTCGCCACAGGCGCAATTAATGCGTAGCTAGGATCTGCAATAGCGACCGCTTGCGGTGTGCCAGCTGCATTACCAGCCGTGCTTGACGCCGCCGCACCAGCAACACCAGAACCACCCAACAACCTATCAATTAGTATGCAAGCAGTGCCTGTCGCAACCAGAACGGTGAGGCCAAGCACAATACCTTGCAAACCTGCTTTAGCGACCGCGTTTAGATTAATTGTCTGGCCTAAGGCAAAGGCCATAAAAGGCACAATAATCGCTTCACGCGAACCAAAAAATTCTCTCAACTCTTCGTCTAGGTTAGCTAGAATTGCGCCCGCTGCGATAGGGGCAATAACAGAAACCATAGTCAACCAAGGTATATGCGCCAACCCCGCACCTACAAGAATTAGCATCGTAAGAAACGGTCCCGTTTCTATGCTCTGAGGAACGTAGGTACCCGCGTCTTCCTTATCACCAAAGGTACTGGTCAACGCCATGAACATTCCGCCATTCGTATCATTCATTGCCGCCAAAATAGCTAAGGTAGATAACCCCAAAAAATCACCATTAAAAAAATAAGCGACGGCCATCGACAAAACAATTGCGACTCCAACCTTGGCGAACATAATTCCAAAACCACGCTTTAACATAACCGGTGCTGCACGCAAGGTCATCTTAGTACCGACGACAAATAGATACATTGCAATCAATGTTAAATAGCCTTTATTGGTTAGTGCCTCAGTAAATCCACCAATTTTTAGTGCATCTGGAGCAAACGTGTTCACCAGAATCCCGATAAACATAGGGACGACCATCAGACCGCCGGGCACTTTATTGACTGTTTGCAGAATTTTCATCTAATCCTCTTGGAAATTATTTTTTTTGAATGAGTCAACAAGGTTTACTGGTCATAAGTCGAATCGGTCGGTGGGAAATGTAGCATCAGTAATTCCGCTGGTTCTATGCCATTGGAGTATTCAAATTCATCGATGTCGCTTGATATGAACACATGCTCATAAGTACTCATCTGGCGATCGCCAAATCGAATA
>CAISJL010000125.1 GCA_903885665.1 uncultured beta proteobacterium
AGCACTTAGTAATCTTCCACTTAAAAAGAATAAATTTGGCCGTTAGTGCTACTGTTAATCATTAGGTCGGCGGTTCGAGCCCGTCCGGGGGAGCCATATAAATGAAAGCCTTAGAGTTAAATCTAGGGCTTTTTTTATGCCTGAAAGAAAATAAAGTGTAATTGCCCCGAATAATTTCCCTGTTCTAAATTTGAGTCTTCTTTTATATTTTCATCGTTGACGTAATAACGAATCTGTCATGTTGTGTTCCTAAGAGCTCCATTCTTATTGAATTGAATAGGTCACGATCTGTCCTAAGTCTGTTTGAAAATGCTTACATGGCGTGCTATGTATTATTTTGAAATACACTTTAATTTTAGGCGTTAGGAAAGACCTAAAATAAATTAAATTTGCCCTAACAATTATCGATATGTTTCGTCTGTGTTGTTGTTATAGGTAATTAACCTATGGCATCTTCGTTATTTACAGGAAAATATTATGTCTGAAATTGCATTTGAAATTGGGTTTGATCATTACCGCTTTAATCTACCTCTAGATATTTCGCGTTTTTATGATAACTATCGCAACCATGTCCGTGATGGATATACAGCTGCTGAAACATTAAAAGTCACTAGAAAAAAGCCCGATCGCTTTGAAAAGAAACTGATGGGTATTCGTGACCGTGCTTTAGTCAAAGGACTAGAGGTATCGATTTCTGCCAATGACTTGAGAGAGAGGTACAAAGAAACGAAAGGGTTTTGCCCTATCACCTTAGTGCCTTTTACCTTTGCAGAAAATGATTCAACCGATTGGTCAGTGGATAGAGTTGATAATAGCCGAGGGTATTGTCGCGATAATATTGTTATTGTTTCTGTGGTAGCTAATCAGGCAAAGAGTAACTTAGATTTATCAGCCATTATTAAGCAAGGACTAATGCCTTCAAATACAGAGAGTTTCCTTACAGATTTGGAATGGCTTCGGATGGCTCGCTTTTATTACCCGATAATGACTTTCACACGGCCATTGAGTTTATGTCTTTTTTTGAGCGATTATCAAATACTATTTGATTATATCGTTATTACATTGCTGCACAAAAGTGAGAATAAACGTGCAAAGGCTATTTTAAAAAAGCTAAATAAATATGTGGCCTCTGATACGCTTTATAAAGCAGCTAAATTGACAAAAAAGCGTATTCATCATTGTTCCGACAGTAAAGAAAATTTATTGTATGGGAGTCCAAAACTCTATAGCTGGGTAAAATCATTTATCGAGACAATTAACGCACATAGCACTGAATTCGACCCACTATTTATAAAGTATTTATTTGCATCAAGTTCATCCCAATGAGGTGACATGAATATACTTGTAGGGGTAGATCGTATTATGACTGAGCAGATATGGTGCGATAACTAATTGATAGATTTGGTAATTAACTGAGGAAAATAAAATGAAAAAGCTATTGATATTACTTTTGGCATGCTCAACTGCACAAGCAGTTGTCATCACCCCGACCGGAGATACCATATATATCAACCCTAATGCAGGCGGATACACAGCCATTAACGCAACAACAAACGAATCGACATTTTATATGCAGTCAGGGGGTATGACGACAGTGATACCTGATAATGGTTTAGGCACACCACAAACATACATAACCACAGAAGGTGAGCAACCTCTTATTTTAGATCAAGGTGGCGAAGAGTAAGGATATTTAAAAAATAGCGGCATTCTCAATATGCTTAAAGGTGATGAGATTTGCTAGACCTACCTGATATGCTTTTATTTATCTTTGCAATATTTACGATGTACATGCTCCAATTAGTTTTGATAAGGGATATTAATTCCTTAGTATTACTGACTTTCTAGTGATATATTTCTGCAATTATGTCGCCCGGATTCATTATTTGGTCTGGCATTACTTTTATACGATGTATATGCAGATATGACTAACGAACAAATAATTGAATTGATCTGTGAAGGAGGCGAATCCAACCATAGCAAAGCAATACAAGCATTCTATAAGCGCTGGGCTTCAGAGATGAAAGGTTTTTTTGTTAGTAGTGGAATATCGCCCGATCAAGCTGAAGATGTTTTTCAAGAATGTGTTGTTAATGTTTGGACTAAAGCC
>CAISJL010000126.1 GCA_903885665.1 uncultured beta proteobacterium
CGACCACCTGCGCCTCAAAGTAAAGTTCCTAATCTCATCCATAATCAACCAGCCATGTTTCAATGATAAGATATGCACACTCTCTTTACCAGTGGCACTAAACTAACATCAGTTCAGGGTATGAAGATGGGCTGATATAAGTTTCATATCCAGAAAAGACTAATAATACTTTTTGTTTTTTCTCGCCAACTTTCCATATTGGATTTGCTTTAGCTGTATGTGAAATTAATTTACCTCCAACAGCAATACTTCCATTAAGCGCCATAAATGGAAGGTGGTTTCCAACTAGATCCCCATCAACATTGGCAACCATCAGTCCAAGAGGATGCGTTTTTATAAATTGAGAAATCTTCTCCAGATCAGTCTCAAGGAAATGTGAAGGAATATACATGCCTCAATTTAATCATTTAGAGCGAAAAAATGATACTGATCCGTTAAAAGTAAATGCCCAGCACGAAGCTGGGCATAATTTGATTTTGGTGACCCGGGGCGGAATTGAATAAGGGTTAGGATGTCTAATCCAGCAATAGCCTATAAGGAATCATCTTGGATTTCACAAACCCTTTAGTTCGATAAAAAGACTGGGCTTTAGTATTTTCAGTATCAGTTAATAAGGTAATTCGTTTACAGCCCTCTTTTTTGGCTTGGCTAATCGTATATTCAATTAACTTCGATCCGATATCTTCACCCCTGAATTTAGGTAGAACAACCATATCTTCAAGAATGGCAACCTTGGAACCAAGAGCAGTAGATTCTGTAAACAGCAGGTTAATCATTCCTAATATTTTTTCATCATCTCTGGCAACCAAAATAATACCAATCTTTGGATCAAGAATAATTTTGCTCAGCGCCTTTCTTTGAGACTGTGAATTGGGCTCAAACTCAGCCTCTTGGTCAAAAAGAGTCCTCAATAACTCTACAAGCTCAGGAATATCAGAATTAGTAGCCTTGGTTAGTTTTATTATTTAATTTTAGTGGTCTTGCAATACTATTTAACGGAACTTCATCCGCCAGTCTAAATGAAATCATTACCCGAAGGTAGTTTTAGATTTTCTTGATAGCTTGGTGTCGATTTAACTTAGACAAAACATTTATTGTCCTTTTAAAGGTCACTTTAAGTCACAGCAATCTGAATTTAACGGATTCAATATTCCTACCACTAGGATTAGATCCCTAAAGCACTCTTACAACGCTTAAAGCAAAACACCCTAACCATAAGGTTAGGGTGTTTTATTGTGAATCTTGGTGGCCCGGGGCGGAATCGACCAGGGCCTAGGATGTCTGATCCTATTTCTCGACCTTATTTTTCTTGTGAGGCACATATGGATTTGGTCGCACCCGTAAAAAATCATTCTGCTACCTCATATTATTCATAGTGGTAGCGGCAGGCAATAATAACCAATTGTTCTTTTTCAATTGCGTAAACTAATCGATTCGTATCATCAATACGCCTAGACCATAAACCCGATAGGTTTTCTTTTAGGGCTTCTAGCTTACCAATACCATCCTCTGGATCCCGCATGGCATCCTTAATCAGCAAATTTATTCGTTTAAGTGTTTTCTTGTCTTGTACTTGCCAATAGAGATAATCTGACCAAGCTATATTTGTCCAAACTAACCTACTTCGCATCTACCAAAGCCTTGATTTTAGTTTGCCCTTTTCGATATTGCTCCAATGATTTCTCCAAATGCTTGACGTTAGCTGGAGATTTTAATAGATGGAATGTTTCCATCATACTGTTATAGGTATCTAAGGACATAACAACCGCGTCATCGGCATCTCTTCGAGAAATAATAGTCACATCACAATCAGCGACTACCTGATCAATCACTTGTTTAAATTGGTTTCTGGCATCAGAAAAATTAATTACTCGCATGACGAACCCTTACTTGTCTTATATATTGCACAAGTATACATTGGTCTTTTTTTATTAGCAAGGTCTCATTTAATTATTGGGCAGCACCAAAAGCAAATGCCCCGCACAAAGCAGGGCATTATTTGATTTTGGTGGCCCGGGGCGGAATTGAACCACCGACACAAGGATTTTCAGTCCTCTGCTCTACCAACTGAGCTACCGGGCCAGACATTTCTCTTTCTATCTTAACCCTTACATCAATAAGGGGCGAAAGGGCGCTATTTAAACCTCAAAACCGTTTTGCGTCAAGGGTATAGGTCTTTTTGCATGTAATTAGTACTAAAAGACAAACCCCGCCGAAGCGGGGTTTGTTGGCCTAGGAGCGAAGATGTTTGAGTTTTAAGGGTTTTTGCAAACCGACTTAGCTTCCAATCACCTTCGTTCTCTGGGGTATTCGCTTGTGGCGAATTACATCCCCATACCGCCCATGCCACCCATACCACCCATGTCACCACCGTGACCATGACCAGCATGGCTATCTTCTTTAGCAGCTTCAGCAACCATAGCATCGGTTGTTAAGATCAAACCAGCAATCGATGCAGCATTTTGCAATGCGCAGCGGGTTACTTTAGTTGGATCCAATACACCCATCTCTACGAGGTCACCATAGACGCCAGTTGCAGCGTTGTAACCAACATTGCCCTTGGCTTCAACTACTTTGTTAATCACAACTGAAGGCTCATCACCTGCGTTTGCGGCGATTTGACGCAAAGGCTCTTCAATAGCGCGCAATACAATCTTGATGCCTGCTTCTTGATCGTGATTGTCGCCCTTGAGGCTGGTGATACCATTGCGGGCGCGGATCAATGCAACACCACCACCTGCAACAATACCTTCTTCTACAGCAGCGCGTGTGGCATGCAAAGCATCTTCAACGCGAGCTTTCTTCTCTTTCATTTCGAGTTCGGTCGCAGCACCCACTTTGATCAATGCAACACCGCCTGCCAACTTGGCAACGCGCTCTTGCAATTTCTCTTTATCGTAGTCGCTGGTGGCTTCTTCGATTTGAGCGCGGATTTGTTTAACCCGTGCTTCGATCGACTTCTGATCACCGCTACCATCAATAATGGTGGTTTCTTCTTTGCCGATTTCAATACGCTTTGCTTGACCCAAATCAGCGAGTGTAACTTTCTCAAGTGACAAGCCCACTTCTTCAGCGATAACGGTACCGCCAGTGAGGATAGCGATATCTTCAAGCATGGCTTTACGACGATCACCAAAGCCTGGGGCCTTAACAGCACAGGTCTTCAAGATGCCGCGAATGTTGTTTACAACCAAAGTAGCCAAGGCTTCGCCTTCAACTTCTTCAGCAATAATCAACAGTGGCTTACCAGCCTTAGCAACTTGCTCCAATACCGGTAACAGATCGCGAATGTTTGAGATCTTCTTGTCGTGCAAGAGCACGTAAGGGTTCTCTAACATTGCATGCTGTTTTTCTGCATTGTTGATGAAGTAAGGTGAGAGGTAACCACGATCAAACTGCATACCCTCTACAACTTCGAGTTCGCTGTCTAATCCGGAGCCGTCTTCAACTGTAATTACGCCTTCTTTACCTACTTTGTCCATGGCATCAGCAATGATCTTGCCGATGTTGGCATCAGCATTGGCTGAAATCGAACCCACTTGGGCGATTTCTTTGCTGGTGGTGCAGGGCTTAGAGAGTTTTTTGAGTTCGGCAACAATTGCAATCACTGCCTTATCAATACCACGCTTCAAGTCCATTGGATTCATGCCGGCGGCAACATACTTCATGCCTTCCTTCACGATCGATTGTGCTAACACAGTAGCGGTGGTGGTGCCATCGCCTGCGGTGTCTGAAGTTTTAGAAGCAACTTCTTTCACCATTTGTGCGCCCATGTTTTCGAACTTGTCTTTGAGTTCGATTTCTTTAGCGACTGAAACGCCGTCTTTGGTGACCGTAGGGGCACCGAAGCTGCGCTCTAGAACAACATTACGTCCTTTGGGGCCTAGAGTAACCTTGACCGCATCGGCGAGTACGTTCACGCCAACAACAATTTTATTGCGGGCCTGTTCGTGGAATTTGACTTCTTTAGCTGCCATGTGTAGATCTCCTAAATATGCTCTGTGGGTTACTCGATGATGCCCATGATGTCTTCTTCACGCATCACGAGCAGTTCCTCACCGTCAACTTTCACGGTCTGGCCAGAATACTTACCAAATAAAACCCGGTCACCGACTTTAACGTCGAGTGCTAGGATTTTTCCATCATCGGTTTTCTTGCCTTTTCCAATAGCTTTCACTTCGCCCTGATCTGGCTTTTCAGTGGCAGTATCGGGAATCACGATTCCGGAAGCAGTCTTACGCTCTTCTTCCAGCCGCTTCACGATAATGCGGTCGTGCAACGGACGAATCTTCATGGGTGCATCTCCTCAATGATCGGTTAAAAAATAAAAAACGGGTTAGTTTCTGCTTGGCCTTGATTGCGGCAACGTTTGTTAGCACTCAACCAAGGCGAGTGCTAATAATATAGGCGACCATCGCATATTTCAAGTGCATATCGCGCCAGAAACTTTACAAGGCGGCCCTTTTCACCTAAATAAACTAATATAATCATGATGTTATTTATTTTCACCGCTATCAAATTTAATTCGATTACATTCTATCTTTACCTGTTTGCCGCACGCCCAACCCACTGATGCCTGCTCACCCTCCCATTTCTGAAAACACCTTACTGCTCAACCGTAGTCGACAGGCGGTATGGCATCCCTGCACGCAGATGAAGCAGCATGAGCAGCTGCCATTGGTGCCCGTTACCCGAGCCGAAGGTTGTTGGCTCTATGATGCTGATGGCCGGCGCTATTTAGATGCAGTCAGCTCATGGTGGGTAAACCTATTCGGCCACGCCGAACCCCGCATCAACGCTGCCATTACTGCGCAAATGCAATCCCTGTCTCATGTGATGCTGGCAGGCTTTACGCACCGGCCTGTGGTGGAGTTGTCTGAGCAGTTATCCGCGCTAACCGATGGAGTCTTGGGTCATTGTTTCTATGGCAGCGATGGCGCCTCGGCCACTGAAATTGCCTTAAAAATGAGTTTTCATTTTTGGCGCAACACGGGTCAGGATCAAAAAACCCAATTTGTGAGCTTGGCCGGCAGTTATCATGGTGAAACCTTGGGCGCACTCTCGGTCACTGATGTGGCCTTATTTAAAGACACTTATGCTCCCCTGCTACGCCAAAGCGCCACCGTGCCAAGCCCCGATTGGCGACTGGCAAGCGCTGGTATCAGCCCGCAGGCGCATGCCCAAGCCTGCGCACAAGCCTTGGAATCCCATCTTGAACAACACCACGCCAAGACTGCCGCACTCATCATCGAGCCCCTAGTGCAAGGTGCGACTGGGATGGCGATGTATGACGCCAGCTACCTCAGCACTGCACGCGCACTCTGTGATCGCTATGGCGTGCATTTAATTGCTGATGAAATCATGACCGGTTTTGGTCGAACCGGCACTTTCTTCGCCTATCAACAAGCCGCAATCTCGCCAGACTTTTTGTGTTTATCTAAAGGCATTACTGGCGGCTATTTACCCCTGTCTGTGGTGTTATGTCGCGACGCCGTCTACCAAGCATTCTATGATGACGCTTTAAGTCGCGGCTTTTTACATTCACATTCCTACACAGGGAATGCATTAGCTTGCGCTGCAGCCCTGGCGTCTTTAGCTATTTTTAAGTCAGACGACGTCATTGCTAGCAATCGTCAACGTGCCATCCGTTGGAGCCGCTTAGCTGCACCCTTGCGCCAGCATCCAGCCATTCGTCATTGGCGGCAGACCGGGATGATTTGGGCTTTTGATGTCGATACCTCAGTGCCACAGTTTGCTCAGCGCTTATTTAGTGCGGCCCTCGCTCAAGGTATATTACTTCGCCCCATTGGCAAGACCGTTTATTTTATGCCGCCCTACAGCATGCTCGATGAGGAGTTTCAACAATTAATTAACGGCACAATCCGTGCCTTAAATCACACGCTGTCACTGGCCGTGTAGTGCGCTCATGTACTTATTCAATCAATTCAATCAATTTACTCTTTCCAGAATTCATACTAGCCTTCGTGCGCTGGTGATGCTGCTAGTGATGCTGTGTGTCAGCGGTGTCTTTGCGAACGCCGTCAGCGCAACAACTACTAATTTACCAGATACTGTCGCGCGCGCCCTGTCTCAAGCCGGTATTAGCGAGTCGAGCATTGGTATTTTTGTACAAACTATTGGTGCTAATCAACCTATATTGAGCATAGGCGCAGAGCGCTCACTCAATCCAGCATCCACCTTGAAACTAGTCACCACCTTTGCCGGTTTAGAGCTGCTCGGGCCGGCATTTACCTGGAATACCGAAGTCTTTACCGATGGCAGCATTCAGTCCGAAACACTGCATGGCAATTTGTATCTCAAAGGCCAAGGTGACCCTAAACTCACGATAGAGCAGTTTTGGCTGCTGCTGCGTAATCTACGAGCCCGCGGCATTCGTGAGATTCGCGGCGATTTAATACTGGATCGCACTGCGTTCGCAGATGAGCGCTCGGATAGCGCAGGCTTTGATGATCAACCCACCCGCCCCTACAACACAACACCCAGTGCGCTGATGGTGAACTTCAAAGCCGTCACCTTACAATTCATCCCCGAGCCGCTTACCCGCAGCGTTCGTATCATTAGCGAGCCTGCACTGCTAGCAGTACAAATTAGCAATCACATTAAATTGATCGATGGTGCCTGCGGTGACTGGTTAAGTCGTCTACGTGTAGACACCCCGGGGCAAGCTGATGCTGCACAATTGCAATTCAGTGGCGTGTACCCACTAGACTGTGGCGAACGCACCCGCAGCTATAGTGTGCTAGGTCATCGCCAATATATCGGCGCCCTGTTTACACAATTATGGAAAGAACTGGGCGGCACATTTAGCGGTCAAGTGCGGGAAGCGACTCTGCCCAATACTGCACGAGCAGTATCGAGCATCACTTCGCCCGCACTCTCAGAGGTGGTTCGAGACATTAATAAATATTCTAACAATGTGATGGCGAGACAATTGTTTCTTAGCCTGGGTCTTTCCGGGTCTAGTGGCAGTGGCGCTACCGCTGCAAACGCCAACCTCAATATTCGCCAATGGTTACAACAGCGCCAGTTACCGATGCCTGAGTTAGTGCTTGAAAATGGCTCTGGCTTGTCCCGTATTGAACGCATCAGCGCACAGCACTTGGGCCAGTTACTGCTGGCTGCATACCAGAGCTCGGTGATGCCTGAGCTGGTGGCCTCCTTACCCGTTGCTGCGGTTGATGGCACGCTACGCAAGCGGTTAAAAAATGCAGGTGTAGCAGGACAAGCCCATATTAAAACGGGTACTCTAGCAGGCGTACGCTCGATTGCGGGTTATGTATTAGATGCCCGCGGCAATCGCAAGGTTGTGGTATTTATCATTAATCATACCCAAGCAGGGCAGGCGCAGGCGGCTCAAGATGCGTTATTGAATTGGGTATACAGCGCTGAGAGCAATACCTGTTGCGAGTCCACGCCACGGCGTTCATCCAAACCATAAAACTCTACTTGTGCTGTTCATAATCGGCATTAAACGTTCGCATTAGTCAGAATACGCATTACAATGATTAAAATAATAAAAATTAATTAATTACATTAAAATTAATAACATATACCGCACTTACTTTAACTTACTTACTTTAACTGTTGGCGGAGTCTGTCATGCTAAATATCAAACCAAGCAATGCCGTCCTAGGCGCTGAAATTTTAAATGTTGATCTGTCACAAGATCTACCTGCAACAACCATTGAAGCGATTGCCAATGCACTGCATCAACACGAGGTTATCGTATTCCCAAATCAACACTTAACGCCCGAACAACATATTGCGTTCAGTCGTCGCTTTGGTGCGCTGGAACAGCATGTGCGTCAGGATTGCTGCCGCCCGGGTTATCCCGAATTATTTGTCGTGTCTAATGTCATCGAAAATGGCAAGCCGATTGGCAGTCAAGATGCCGGCTTCTTTTGGCATTCGGACTTATGTTACGTAGCGCAGCCTAGCCGTGGCTCTTTGTTCTACGCGCGCGAGATCCCCATGGTTGACGGTGTTGCTAGAGGCGACACGCTCTTCTCTAGCATGACCGCAGCTTATGCAGGGCTACCAGAATCAGTGCGTCAACAAATCACTGGCAAGCAAGCCATCAATTCTTATATTGCGGGATACACTCGCGATCGTAAAAGTGGCGCGCGCAAACCACTGACTGCCGAGCAAAAGGCCAAAACGCCAGACATGCCACATCCGGCAGTGCGCACCCATCCCTATAACGGCAAGCCGTGCTTATTTATGAATGAAGGCTATACCACACAAATTGTAGGTTTGGATGAAGCTACCAACGCTTCGGTTTTAGCCATGATATTTGAACACATCAAAAAAGATGAGTTCATCTATCGTCATCAATGGCGTTCAGGAGATTTTCTAATTTGGGATAATTGTGCCACCCAACATCGCGCTGTTCTAGATTACGCTTTACCCGCACGACGGGTGATGGAGCGCACCACACTCACTGGCACAACGCCGTTTTATCACTAAATCAATCTGCGCCATCGGCGTAGACAATATAGCCTACGCCGATCAACTATTGAATTACAGTCCTAAATCAGCCCACAGCGCATCCACACGCGCCACCACTGCAGGGCTCATGGTGATGGGCTCTCCCCATTGTCGATTCGTCTCGCCCGGCCATTTATTTGTTGCATCTATCCCCATCTTCGAGCCTAGTCCGGCTACTGGGCTAGCAAAATCGAGATAATCAATCGGGGTCTCATCCACAATCATGGTATCGCGGCGCGGGTCTACTCTGGTGGTTAAGGCCCACACCACTTCTTTCCATTGCCGCACATCAATATCATCATCGGTAACGATTATAAATTTGGTATACATAAATTGCCGCAAAAAGCTCCACACGCCAAACATCACACGCTTGGCGTGACCTGGGTACTGCTTCTTAATGCTCACGCACGCCAAGCGATAAGAACAACCTTCAGGGGGCAAGTAAAAATCTACAATTTCAGGAAACTGTTTAGCCAATAGCGGCACAAAGATTTCGTTTAGGGCCTCGCCCAACACCGCTGGCTCGTCAGGCGGTTTGCCGGTGTAGGTGGAGTGATAGATGGGTCGCTCGCGCATGGTGATGCGCTCTATAGTCATTACCGGAAACCGCTGCTGTTCGTTGTAATAACCAGTATGGTCGCCATAGGGCCCTTCCAAGGCAGTTTCATCCGGATGTATATAACCTTCAAGCACAATTTCGGCACGTGCTGGCACTTGCAAATCATGGGTGATGCAATTGGTGATTTCGGTTTGTGCGCCCCGCAATAGTCCTGCAAACTGATATTCGGACAGTGCATCAGGTACTGGAGTGACCGCACCGAGCATGGTCGCGGGGTCGCCCCCCAATGCGACGGCAATCGGGAATGGCGTGCGTGGATGCGCTAAGGTGTGATCGCGAAAATCTAAGGCGCCACCACGATGCGCCAGCCAACGCATAATAATTTTATTGCGTGCAATCACCTGTTGCCGGTAGATACCTAAATTTTGCCGCGTCTTTTGCGGGCCACGGGTCACTGTTAGGCCCCAGGTAATCAAGGGTGCAACATCGCCTGGCCAACACGTCTGCAAAGGCAAGCGTGCCAAATCAACTGCTGCGCCCTCCCAGATTATTTCTTGGCAAGGCGCTTGCCGCACCATACGCGGCCGCATGCTAAGCACTTGGCGTAATAAGGGAATCTTGTCCCATGCATCGCGCCAACCCTTGGGGGGTTCTGGCGATTTTAAGGCTGCCAACAATTCACCGAGAGCGCGCAACTCACTCACTGACTGTCGCCCCATGCCCCACGCTACGCGCTCTGGCGTACCAAATAAATTCGCTAATACTGGAATTGTATGGCCAGTCGGTTGTTCAAATAAAATTGCTGGCCCCGCTTTGCGTAATACCCGATCACAGATCTCTGTCATTTCTAAGTTGGGATCAACTGGCAGTGCGATGCGCCGTAATGCGCCGCGAGTCTCTAGCCCCGCTATAAACTCCCGTAAGTCTTGATAACTCATAAGTTTCTCTATCGGTTAAGCCACAAGTCTAGTGCTAAGCCACAAAACAACACGCAGCCTATCCAATGATTATTCAAAAATGCTTGAAAACAACCGGCGCGACTACGCTGGGCAATCAATCGATATTGGTAACCGATCAAGCCCAAGGCCAAGATACAGCCTATCGCATACGCCAAGCCGCGCTGATGCCAAACGCCAATCGCCACCATCAACCCTAAAAACACGCCATGGGCGAGCATCACTGCGAGCACATCATAGCGCCCAAATAAAATTGCTGCCGAATGAATGCCGATTCGCAGATCATCTTCACGATCGACCATGGCATATTCGGTATCGTAGGCAATCCCCCAAAACATCGTTGCCAATAATAGCCATCCCGCTACAGGCGGTACCGCCTGGGTGACTGCAGCAAATGCCATCGGAATTCCAAATCCAAACGCAAGCCCCAACCAAGCTTGGGGTAGTGGGAAGATGCGCTTCATAAACGGATAGATCACTGCGACAACCGCTGCGACAACCGCCAAGGCAATGGTTAAACCATTTAGGCGTAAGACCAACGCGAACGCCACCGCCATTAATAATCCCGCCAAGAGCAGCGCTTCACGGGTCGTTAACGCCCCGCTCGCTAGGGGTCGAAGTTTAGTGCGCTCTACATACGGGTCGAAGTGTCGATCGGCGTAATCGTTCACCACACAACCAGCCGAGCGCATGAGAACAGTGCCCAGCACAAAGATCATCACGATCTCTAAGGGGGGCCATCCCCCCGCTGCAAACCACAAACCCCATAGCGTCGGCCACAACAGCAATAAGATACCAATCGGTTTATCTAAGCGCATGAGTTGCAGATAAGCGCGTAGCCGTTGGCGTTTACCCAAAGGCGGGGAGCTCGGCGCCGGTGATGACAATGACGAATGATCCATATGTAAGTATTTGAAATTATTAACTATTTTTGAATGGCACTGGCTTAGCCCAGCACTTCAGGTACGCTTATTTTGCACCAAGCCGCGCTAAAACACTGGGCAAGAATACCTCACTCACCAGTATAGGGGCGCCAGCTAATCCAAAAATCGAGCGACGCGCCCAAATCACCGTTGGCATGACTGGGGCATATTGACGAGCTGCACCCGACCATAAGGGATGGTTGGTTCGCAATGCTTTATAACGCAGGCTGTGTCGGGTAATTTTAGGGTCGGCAAACAAGGCCGCGCCCAAGGGCCGGTGTCCCAAATTCACCAGTCCCCGCCATGCGCCACGCTGATGGTGAAGCGCTACCACAGTGTGCGCAAAAATCAGTGCTTGGCCTTGACTACTTAGCACCACTTCACGCACCAATACTGGTGGCTGCGCTGGCCCCCACAAAAAACGCTCATCAGCATGTGGGCGGCGCAGCCCTTGGTTTAAGACCATCACTGAGATAGGACCAAACACCCGCGTCAGGCGCGCGGTCAAAGAACCGCCATCCATTAACCATGGCTGTAGCGAGCCAGCGGCTAGCGGGCGGGCGCACCACAATCGATCCACAGGAATTGCGTTAAACAATCAGTACCCTCTGTAAAAATGGGATCACTTTCTGAGCTCAATTATCGCATTGTGCCGGGCTGGCGTGGCACTGATCTATCGCCTAGGGTTTGATTCTCCAAGCCATACATTTCAAGCCTATTAAACTTTCTAAGCGTTATAAGCCCTTATAAACCTTACAAACTTTTTAAACTTTTTTAAACTTTTTATACCTTCAAATAATCATGACGGGTACCCAACCAACGCGCTAAATGGGCTTGGGCGGCCGATGGTTCCTCGCGCAACAAGGGCTCAGCCACGGCGCGCGCGGCATCGAGCAAATCTAAATCGAGTGCCAAGTCCGCAAAGCGCAGCATCGGCAAGCCACTTTGGCGCGCGCCCAACAGCTCACCTGGGCCGCGTATCTGCAAGTCTTGACGGGCGATCTCAAAGCCGTCGGTATTCTCGTAAATGACCTTTAAGCGGGCGCGCGCCAATGGCGATAACGGCTGTTGATAGAGCAAAATACAGGTGCTCTCAGCCGCTCCTCGGCCGACGCGACCGCGTAACTGATGCAATTGCGATAAGCCCATTCGCTCCGCATGCTCGATCACCATTAACGAGGCGTTCGGCACATCCACACCCACCTCAATGACGGTGGTCGCCACCAGTAACTGTAATTCACCACTAGAAAATGCTGCCATCACTTGCTGCTTCTCTGCGCCTTTGAGGCGGCCATGCACCAAGCCTACCCGCAGCTCAGGAAATGTGTCTTGCAGATAGGCATAGGTATCTAACGCGGTTTGTAACTGCAGCGTCTCCGACTCCTCAATCAAGGGGCAGACCCAATACGCCTGACAGCCTTGCATGCAGGCATCACGCACGCGACCAATCACCTCATCGCGACGCTCCTCCGCCACTAACTTGGTGACTATTGGTGTGCGTCCTGGGGGTAGTTCGTCAATCACCGATACGTCCAAGTCGGCGTAATAACTCATAGCGAGGGTGCGCGGTATTGGTGTGGCACTCATCATCAACTGATGCGGCTGGCGCGCCGCTTTGCCCTGACCACTCTTCAAACGCAGGGCTAAACGTTGGTGCACGCCAAAACGGTGCTGCTCATCAATCACCGCCAAACCCAAGCTCTGAAAAACCACATCGTCTTGGAATAAAGCATGTGTGCCCACTGCAACGGCCGCCTGACCTTGAGCGATACGATCAATATACTGATTTTTAAGACTTTTTTTAAGGCTCCCTGAAAACCACGCGACTTCGATGCCCAGTGGGGCGAGCCACGCCGAGAACTTACGATAATGCTGCTCAGCTAAAATCTCGGTTGGTGCCATTACAGCTACTTGGTAGCCGTTCTCCACACATTGCAAAGCCGCTAAGGCGGCAACAATGGTTTTACCGCTACCCACATCCCCTTGCAACAAACGCTGCATTGGATGCGTCTGGGTTAAGTCCTCGCGAATCCGCGCCAATACGGTATTTTGTGCTGCGGTCAGCTGAAACGGTAACGCCCGCATCAAGGCATCCACTAAATGACCCCGCACCCGCAACGCAGGTGCTGTGGCTTCTCGCCGCCGTTGATAATGCACCCGCATCGACAACTGTTGGGCCAGTAATTCATCAAACTTCATCCGCCGCCAAGCCGGGTGCGTGCGGCCTTGCAAAGTCTCCACCGCCACATTGGGCGGCGGGTGATGTAGGAGTCGGACAGCCTCGGCAAACGTGGGCAAACCCAAAGCGGTATAGACCGCTGGTGGCAATTGTTCAGATAAAGGTTCTGCCACCAAGGCACGCGCAATCGCTTGCCGCAAGCGATCCTGCCCCAAGCCTGCCGTAGTGGGATACACAGGGGTAAGCGCCTGCGCCACGGGCATACCTTCTGTTAAGGCTCGACACCGCGGATGCACCATCTCTAGACCTAAATGACCACTGCGCACCATGCCATAAACACGCACACGCTGGTCTACGGCGAGCATCTTCACGATGTTTGGGTAGAAGTTTAAAAACCGTAGCGTCAACTCGCCGCTATCATCACGAAGTCGACACACCAACTGGCGCCGCGGTCGGTATTGAATATTAGCATCCACAACCGTGCCTTGAAATAACAACTCTTCACCGGGGATTGCCTCAGCGATAGGCCAGACCTGGGTCTCATCGTCATAACGCAGCGGCAGATGCAGCACCAAATCGTAGCGACTGTGAATACCGAGTTTGGCCAATAACGCTGCCAACGCAGGAGTCACGCCCCAATCAAGTCGTTGCCGTGATGCCGGCTCAGTCTGTGGGGTTGCGCGCGCCATCACTCAATACATCATCGTAACCACACTGAGCAATTCGCCTCACTGCAATACCATCACCGCATCAATCTCGACCAATGCACCGCGGGGTAAGCTGGCGACACCAACCGCAGCGCGAGCCGGATAAGGCTCTTGAAAATATTGCGCCATAATCGTATTGACCAAAGCAAAGTGCTGTAGGTCAGTCAGATATACATTTACTTTGGCGCAATCATTGAGCGTGCCACCGGCCGCTACTGCTACCGCTTGCAAGTTTTTTAATACTCGATGAATCTGCGCTTCAATACCTTCAACAATCTGCATGGTTTCTGGGTCTAGGCCAATCTGACCTGCCATGTAGACAGTTTGTCCACAACAAACCGCTTGCGAATAAGTACCAATGGCTTGGGGTGCATCATGAGTATGAATCACACGTCGATGGTTAGGCATAGTAGTAGTCTGAGTCCTGTTTAACTGGGTAATTGCAGCACATACTTAGCGAGAATATTGCGCTGTATTTCGTTGGAGCCGCCGTAAATCGTGCCGGGACGAGAGTTGTAAAAAGGCGCGAGGACATCAATTGCTGTGCCGTCAAAATCGACATCGCCAGTCATCACGCCATACTCACCTGCGGCCTCTAACACTAATTCCGATAAGCGCTGATAGGTATCCATAGACCAGACCTTTAACATCGACACATCAGGGCCTAGACTCTCACCACGCCGCACCTGGTCAACAAAGCGACGATACAAAGAATTGTGATCGGCTAAATCTAATTTTAATTGGGTCAGACGTTCGACAAACGCAGGGTCTGCCATAAGACCACGGGCAGTGGCTAAGGCTTCGAGTTTCTCCATCGCCTGCAGGGGACGTCGCGGGCTACCAATGTTGAGTCGCTCAAATCCCAACAATCCTTTTGCGATAGTCCAGCCTTGATTTAATTCGCCGACCAAATTTGATTGGGGTGTGCGCACATTATCAAAGAACACCTGACAGAACTCTTCATGCCCAGCAATATTACGAATCGTGCGCAAGGTAATGCCCGGGGTTTTCATATCAACCAACAGAAAACTAATCCCCTCTTGGCGCTTGCGTGCTTGTTTATCGGTACGCGCTAACACATAAATATGCGTTGCATCATGTGCCATCGAGGTCCAAATCTTACTACCATTGATCACAAAGTCATCGCCATCAAGAACGGCCTCGGTGTGCAAGCTCGCTAAATCAGAGCCTGCATTCGGCTCTGAATATCCCTGACACCACACCGCTTCACCCGCAATAATTTTTGGTAAATATTCAGCACGTTGCGCAGCATTACCAAAATGAATCAAAGTGGGGCCCACCATGGTTAAGCCTTGGTCTGGCATACGTCCGACACCGGCGTGTTCGATTTCTTCATAAAAAATTAATAGCTTAGTTGGCGACAAACCCATGCCACCATGCTCTATCGGCCAATTCGGTGCAATCCAACCTTTGCGAGATAATTTTTGATACCAATCACGACACTCGGCCCAGCGCATACGACGCGCTAAAAATTTATATTCTGCTGGGAACTCACGCTCAAAATATTCACGTGCTTGAGCGCGAAACGCTTCATCACTTAATGCATTCCAATCGCTCATGCTGCCTCCTGATGGCCAACGGCCGCTAGTCGAGCATAACGTTGACGGTGAGCGCGACTATTACCTAAATACGCCGCCAAAGTCATTGCACGCTTCACATATAAACCCACATCACAATCTTCGGTAAAACCAATTGCGCCATGGAACTGAATTGCCGCGCGCGTAATCATCAGCGCAGCATCGGCGCAACGCGCTTTAGCGCGACTTGCCGCCATAGCGCGCGATTCAACCGACATCGGGGTGTGACTCATTTCTTGAATCACTTCTGCCAATACTGCAGCTGCTAGCTCTTGTTGAATTAGCAAATCAACAGCACGGTGCTGTAACACCTGAAAGCTACCAATTGCTTTTCCAAACTGAATACGGGTCTTCATATATTCGAGACTCATCTCTTGGGTTTTCTTGAGCACGCCCAATAACTCAGCCGCAGTAATTACTTGTGCATAATCCAAAGCACGATCTAGTAACTCCCGTACACGCGCGCCGCGGGCGAGTATGTGCGCCTCACTCACCAGTGCATGATCAAGCCGCACTTCTCCAGCGGTTCTACCATCGGCTAGCGGTATTAAGCGTACATGACAACCCTGGGTCTCACCCGGCACCCAACACAATAGCGGTTCTTGCTCGTGATGTGCAGTGACTAAAAATCCACTCGCCCCCGCAGCGCCCACTACAAACGACTTAACACCATCGAGTTGTATACCGCCAGTTTGTGGAGTCGCCACGGTTGCCACCAACTGGGCGCTAAAATCATCAGCCTGCTCTTGCGCAGCCAACACTGGAGTAGCAAGCCCTGCAACCAAATCATTCAATATAGCCATGGGCAATGTCGCCCCAGCCAAAGGGGTCAGTATCGCGGCGGCGAGGACAGCAACTGGGGTATAGGGCTCTGGTGTTAGCGCGCGGCCCAGACCCTCTGCCACAATCGCGACCTCAGCCAAACCCAGACCCAAGCCACCACAACTCTCGGGCGCTAAAATACCTAACCATCCTAAATCTGCTAGCTCTTGCCACTGCTTGGGATCAAACTCTAATTGGGTTTGTGCGAGTGCGCGCACACGGGGTAGATCTGCACCATGTTGCACGTATGCGCTCACACTCTGCGCTAACAGTTCGGCATGGCTGTTGTCTGGTTGGTTCAATGACCTCTCCTCATTTTGGCGATCGATTGTATGGTAATGCTTCGAATTCTAGCGCAAAGCCTCGCCACCTCGATAGATTTAGGCGGGTTTTTTATGTCACTGCAGCGACGGTATAAACAGCACCGCAATGTGTGCTACCGATAAGCACATGATGCACATCATACACATGACGCGCTCACATTTATTTGAATAACAACTGCTGATCCGTACACTAGACGTTTGGTTGCTCGGTCAGCGAGTTCGGCGACTACATCCAGTGCAGCAGGTGCAGTTAGCCATTCATATTGAATTGAGCTCTGAGCTTTTTCACGGTGGTGGAGAGTATTTGGCTTACCCGTGATTCGCTAACACCTAACACTGCACCGATTTCCTTGAGATTCATCTCTTCAACATAATAGAGGGAAATCACTAACTTATGACGATCATCGAGCTGATCCATCGCGAGTGCCAGCTGATCCACATCTTGCGCATGCTCAAGAATTGCCTCGGGTTGCAGACTTCGATCGCCCGCAATATTCATCACTTCGTCGCCAAGCTGCTCCATTGAAGTCGCTGCATTAGATGCGGCATCGCGATTCTTGTGGAACTCCTCGGTTGACTGTCCTAAATAAATAGCAATTTCTGATTGGGTTGGTGCTCGCCCCAATTCTCCCGACAATGCACGCACTGCCTCGGCTTCGGTACGTTTAAAAGCTACGGACGAGCGAGACAAGACTGATTGGCGCCGCACCTCATCTAAAATTGCGCCGCGCACACGACTCAATGCAAAGTTTTCAAAGGCAATACCTTTAGAGGGGTCATAGCCACGTGAGGCTTCTATCAAACCGACAATCCCGACCTGTACCAACTCTTCTAATTCCATATATGGCGGAATACGCGCCTTCAGATGAATCGCCACTCGTTTAACCATAGCCATATGAGCCAAGACCAACTCTTCTTGGCGGTTCCCAACTTGCTCGTATAGCGAGAGTGATGAGTCCAAATGAGTCACTTATGTAGAGTGGCTTGCAGCATGCGTTCCATAAAAAACTGAACCCGACCGGTCGGTTGTTCGATTTTGGGTAGGTCGATGATTAACTCTGCTAGTCGGCGAAAATCGCCAGCCCCGGTCGATGTCGGGGAATACTCAAGTATCGATTGATATTTACGTGCGGCCTCTAAAAAAGCATCATGGGTACGAATGCCCGTTAAATATTGAATCGGTTGCTTCAAGAATCGACTACATACTTCGTTCATGCGTCGAAACAAATGCTCGCCTTCGGGTAAGTTTGCCACCAAATTCGCGACCATGTAGATTTCATCGAGATGATCTTCGGTCATCATCACTTTAATTAAACCGTAGGCATCAGCAATCGCTGCCGGTTGATCACACAACACCACTATCCGTCGCTGGCACGCCGCTAAAAACGATAACACCGGCGGTGATAAGCCCGCTGCAACATCCACCACTAAATAATCTACACGGTCTTGGATCTCACCAAAGGCATTAATAATGGCCGCAATTCGAGTCGCATCTAAGGCCGCCATTTGTCGCACGCCTGATGCACCAGGCACCAGTCGCACACCACTACGGGTTTTGACAATGACTTCATTGAGCGTCTTCTCGCCGCGGAGCACATGGCTTAAGTTATAGGGGGACTGCACACCCAAAGCAATTTGTACATTCGCCAAACCCAAATCCGCATCTAACAACATGACTTCATGGCCACGCTCGGCCAAGGCCACTGCTAAATTAACAGATACCGTGGTTTTGCCAACGCCACCTTTACCACTGGCCACCCCGATCACTTGGGGAAAATGATTAAGCATGGATCGCCTTCAATTGAGCAACAATCATCGCAGTTATGAATGAATTTTTAACAGTGGCAACCAAAGCATGAATCCCATAAAAATCAGTTTAATTGATACACATCAAGCATCATCGCTCTTGCCTAAGCAATTCCATTCTATACAGTAGCGATGGAACGGTTATTTTGTTCAGCATTGTCGCAGATTATTCACTATTTAAACCATTTTTGATATCAAAAATACTGAAATTCGATTAAACCTGCAGCATGGCTCATAATTTTGATACTTATTAAAGTATCCGTGACTTCTGCCGAAACTATGAGTGTAGAGCACACAAAGGATACAAAAGATCGTTAGGAGTCAGCCATGACAGAGACATACTTAAATTTAGGGCGGGTTAACCCGTCCATCGCCCGCCCAGCCAGCGCTAACAGCGCTCGTGTCAGCAGCGATACTCAGTCGATGAGCGCCTCCCATAGCGCGAACGTCATGGGCACGCCCGAAGCCGAACTCCATTTGAGCGAAACTGCGCAGTTTGCCCTGCAACATGAATCTTTTGATGCCCCCAAGGTGAGCCGTTTACGTCAAGCGGTTGAATTGCAGCAGTTTGTGGTCAACACCCGACAAATGGCGGAACGCTTTCGTGATTTAGAGCGCCAACTCCCAGAGTAACCGCCTAAATTTCATTTTTATCAATTAAATCAATAAGTTATTAAAATTAAAGGTTTATTTGTAAATTACCTTAACGTCAACGAAATTTACGTTTGCGGCATTATCAAACTCGCTTGATATCCAGCTATAACTCGCGCGCCTTGAAGGTGTCGCATTGCCGTACATCGCCGGTATCAATGCCGCGGTTAAACCATCGAACACGCTGCGCCGAACTACCATGGGTAAATGACTCTGGACTGACGTAACCACGCGCCTGTTTTTGAAGCCTATCATCCCCAATCGCGGCGGCTGCAGCTAAGCCTTGCTCCAAGTCACCCGTCTCTAATAGATGACGAGAACGGTTAGCGTGGTGCGCCCAAACCCCTGCAAAACAGTCTGCTTGGAGCTCTAAGCGCACCGACAGCCGATTGGCGCGCGCCTGGTCGGATTGTTGCTGGGCTGCCGCCACTTTGGCACTAACCCCAAGCAGTTGTTGCACATGATGACCCACTTCGTGGGCAATGACATAGGCTTGCGCAAATTCACCGGGCGCCTTAAAGCGCCGTTGCAGGTCATCATAAAAACTCAGATCAATATAAACCTTCTGATCTGCCGGACAATAAAACGGGCCCATCGCCGACTCCGCCCGTCCACAAGCAGAGCGCACAGCGTGACTAAATAAAACCAATTTCGGTTTTACATACACCTTGCCGCGACGCTCAAACAGCGCAGTCCACGTATCTTCTGTATCCGCCAAAATCATCGACACAAAGCGTGCTTGCCGATCATTGTGTGGGGGTGGCTGAGCAGGCGCATGGCTAGAACTGGAAGGCGCACTTGCCGGCTGATTCAAAATAAAGCTCGGGTCTATACCCAAAAACCAAGCACCCACTGCTAACACAATGGTGCCAATACCAATATTCCGACCCCCAAAGCCGCCGGCAGACTCACCCCGCCGGTCTTCCACCGAATCGCTCTCGCGACCGCTCTCCCAACGCATTGCTAGTGCCTCTACCGTTTAAATTTTACCGAGGAAATCACGCTTACCAATCTCAACACCGTTATGGCGCAAAATATTGTAAGTCGTGGTCACATGAAAATAAAAATTAGGGATTGCATGGCCTAACAGAAATTGCATCCCTGTGTAATGGGTCACTTTATCACCACGTTTAGTAATCACTTCACGCGCTTCTGTGCCGTCAATTTGTGCCGCTGTCATAGTCTCTAGAAATGCAATCGTCTTAGCAATGCGCCCTTGTAAATCAGCTAAGGTTTTTTCATCATTAGCAAATTCTGGAATCTCCACCCCGGCAAGTCGCGCCGCCACCCCCCCAGCAGCATCACAGGCAATTTGCACCTGCGTTTTTAAGGGCAGCATGTCTGGGAACAATCGATCATGCGGCAGCACCGCAGCATCAATCTTTTTAGCCTCTGTATGGGTGCGGGCTTTATCCAAAATAAGACTTAAATTATTCAAGACATGAATGAATCGTGGCACACTCACTTGATACATTGAAATCGTCATATAGATCCTTTAAATAATAGGTTAAATGAATACCTTAAATTAATCTGTTAAATTCACTGGTTCACCAGATTGCGCAAGGCCAAGCATAGCACTGTAGCGTATGAAGTCTGACATTTACCCCTACTCCAAATCAGGACATTAGCCCCAAAACCACATAAAATTTACAGGCGAGGCCGAATTAGCCTCAGCAAGCGCCTCGGTCTATGCCAAAATACGGCCTCGCAACGCGAGTGCAATCAGCTCTGCAAAAACTAAGATTCGCCCCACTATTTTTTTCCACTTGTTACGTTAAGGAGATTTAAATGATTACAGCAGGTCAAGCACTGCCCGCAGGCAAACTCATGGAATCCACTAGTTTCGATGACCAAACCGGCTGCCCACTCGGCCCGCAAGAAGTCGATATTGCTGCCAGCACTAAAGATAAAAAAATTGTGATCTTTGGTCTGCCCGGCGCCTATACCCCAACCTGCTCAGCAAAGCATGTTCCAGGCTTTGTACAACACGCTGCTGCACTCAAAGCAAAAGGCGTTAATGAGGTGTGGTGTGTCACTACGAATGATGCATTTGTGATGGCAGCATGGGGTAAGCATCTGCAAGTCAATGGTACGGTTCGCATGCTCGCTGACGGTAGCGCCCAATACGTCAAAGAACTCGGTCTTGAGTTAGATCTCACCGCTCGCGGCATGGGCGTACGCTCTAACCGCTATGCCATGATTGTTGATCACGGTGTGGTTAAAGGGGTGTTTGTCGAGGGTCCGGGCAAATTTGAAGTATCCTCAGCCGAGGCAGTACTCGCACACTTGTAAGTGTGTCATAACCTGCAATGGTATTAGATCGCTAGAGGCCGGAGTTCCGGCCTCTTTTTTATGCTACAAATGACCGGCGCCCGCCGCCGCACGTTGCAAGCGATCCATGACTGCAAACCACGCCATGTCTTGCGGTGGTTGCTCTACCAATAACACATCGCATTGCGCGGCATCGAGTTGCCGCAGATGCGCGTACAAATCATGCGCATAAGCAATGGCATCGAGCGCGCCATTTAACCACACCAGTTGGGGGTTCATTGGCGAACGTGCTTCGCGCGCCAACACAGCCACACGCTGACCTTGACGGGTGAGGCTGTGCGCTAACTCAACCAGCAAATCCGCTTCCATCATCATCATCGGTGTCATCGGTGCGTAATGCTTATCCAACATGCCTGGCGCGCGTGGCGCTGTAGCGTCAGCATAGCCCAGCGCCTGACCCAATGCGGCTTCTAATTGCAAGGCGGTAATCACCCCTGGGCGCAACAACACCGGCACTCGCCGCGAACAATCCACAATGGTGGATTCAATCCCCACATCTGCTGCGCCACCATCAAGAACACAGGCGAGTGCATCACCGAATTCCTGCCGTACATGCGCTGCTGTGGTTGCTGAGATTCGACCAAATCGATTTGCTGATGGCGCTGCAATACCACCACCAAATGCGCGCAACAGCGCTTGAGCAACAGGGTGCGCAGGTATGCGTATTGCAATCGTATCTTGTCCACCCGTGACTACGGTATTCACCGTGGCAGCACGAGGCAACACAATCGTTAGCGGCCCTGGCCAAAACTGTTGCGCTAAGCGCTGCGCAGACTCGGGAATATGTTGTACCCATGCGTTGAGCTGTGTTACTGCAGCCACATGAACAATCAAGGGGTGATCAGCAGGTCGCCCCTTTGCCGCAAAAATATTTGCCACGGCTGCAGTATTGCTTGCATCTGCACCCAAGCCATAAACTGTTTCCGTAGGGAAGGCGACCAACTCTCCGCGTTGTAGCGCGGCTGCGGCTGCGGCAATGTCCGCAGATGAAGGTATAGCTTGCATCGTCAGTACCTGCGGGCTCTGTACACTACACCAGCACTCATGACTTCTCAGGCGTCTTAAACTGCTTACCCAGCTTCAAACCTTGCGATTGGTAATTAGAGCCGAGATCTGCACCATAGATTTTTTCTGGTACCGCTAATAAACGTTCGTAAATTAAACGCCCAACATCCTGTCCATGCTCAATCATAAAGGGCACATCATGGGAGCGCACTTCTAATACAGCACGAGCACCCTGTCCGTTAGCGCTATAGCCAAAACCTGGATCAAAAAATCCGGCATAATGAATCCGAAACTCACCAACCGCCGGATCATAGGCCACCATGGAAGCGGCAAACTGCGCCGGAATGCGTATGCATTCGCGTGAAGCGAGAATATAAAAATCATCAGGGTTCAGCACTAAATTTTGACTGGCATTACTATGCAATGGCTCCCAAAACTCTTGTAATTCGTAGTGATTAATGCGCGCCAAATCAATCAATGGTGCATGATGCTTGGCCCGATAACCAATCACACCGTGACTATCAGCACCAGCTAAATCCACAGACACCCAAACTCCATTATTACTCACTGCAGGCAATACCCCTGAAGCATCGGCATAGACGTCATGCAAGGTAGCGTCAAACACTTCAGCCGGACTGCCGCTGCGGTCCTCACGCACAAAGCGCAACTGATTGAGACGAGTGCCTTGTTGTGCTAATACACTAAAAGTGCGCGGCACAATTTCCAGATATAAGCGTCCTTGATAGCCTGCCGCTACACCTTCAAAGGCATTACCTGCATCGGTGATGAGGCGAGTAAAAATATCCAAGCGGCCGGTGGAGCTTTTGGGGTTAGCTTTCCCCGAAATGTCAGCCGGAAGCTGCAAGACTTCCATCAACTCGACAATATAAATGCACCCACGCTCCAGAACCACGGGCTGCGACAAATCAATCTGATGCATCTTGAGTTGTTCAATTTTGCTCGACACCGTGGCGGTTTTACCCGGTAGAAAGCTTGCCCGCACACGCCATGCTCGCGCCCCCAAACGCAGGTCTATACTCGCGGGTTGAATTTGCGCCTCACTCACACCACCATCAGCGCAAATCGCACCTGTTGCAATCAGTTGGGCAATATCTTGATAGGGCAAGATTCCCACAGCAGGCACCGCACTCACGAGGGTTTCACCATCAGCAACCGCAAAGCCTCTGCATACTTTGCCGCCGTATTGGCGAGCACATCAGCGGGCAGCCGCGGTGCTGGCGGCGTTTTATCCCAAGGCTGAGTCTCCAACCAATCACGCACAAACTGCTTATCAAAACTCGGCGGGTTACTTCCCAATTGATATTCAGCAGCAGGCCAAAATCTAGAGGAGTCTGGTGTCAAGGCTTCATCGATTAACACCAAATGACCGTCTTCTGCGACACCAAATTCAAACTTAGTATCAGCAATAATAATGCCGCGAGTCGCTGCATAGGCTGAGGCTTCGTTGTAGAGTCGAATTGAAATATCACGCACTTGCTCGGCGTAGTGAGCGCCAATCGTTTCCACCACAACATCAAAACTAATATTCTCATCATGCTCGCCCGCTGGGGCTTTTGAGGCGGGTGTAAAAATGGGACGGGGCAGGGGTTGAGCCATTTGCATGCCTGGCGGTAACGTGATGCCACATATAGCGCCTGTTTTTTGATAGTCACTCCAACCCGAACCAATCAAGTATCCACGCACAACGGCCTCTACTATTAGCGGCCGGTATTTTCGCACCACCATCGAACGACCTGCAATTTGCGCGCGCTCATCAGAGGCAACGACGGTCAGCGGATCAATGCCCGTTAAATGATTTGGTACAATCCCTTGCAGTTGAGCAAACCAAAAATTGGACAGCTCAGTCAACACGCGACCCTTGCCTGGTATCGGATCATCCAAAATAACATCAAAAGCAGACAAGCGATCGGTTTGTACAATTAGTAACTGATCATCCCCAACTGCATACAAATCGCGCACCTTGCCGCGGTGTAAAAAGGGCAAACTCTTTAATGACGATTGATACAATGGCGCTTGAGTCTCTGACATCAGATTTCCAATAACTTAAATTCTATTAATCCAAAAAAACCTACCCTATAAAAATAACCAGACCTTAAAAGTTCAGGCCTTATCAGTGCAGACCGTGTAACTTCAGAACTGATCACCATAACGCTTAAAACTACCGATCACTAACAATCACTACCGATCAGTTGTATACGGCTTGCACTATACACCTACCGCAATTCTGTTGACATCCTCTAGCTAGCAACCCGCCATTGCGGATAGAGTGCGGCGCGTATCGCCAAGGCTTCACTGAGCGCTGTGTCTAGCGACTGATGCATCACCGTGTAATGCCCCATCTTGCGGCCATGACGCGGCTCCTGCTTACCATAGAGGTGTAGCTTTGCCGTAGCACACGCAAACACTCGCGACCACTCCGGCACACCCTTTGTCCAAGCTTCGCCCAATATGTTCACCATCACGGCCGGCATCAACAACTGCGTATCCCCTAAGGGCAAACCACACAACGCCCGCACCTGCTGTTCGAACTGCGAATTTACACAAGCATCCAAGGTATAGTGGCCGCTATTGTGTGGTCGCGGTGCCATTTCATTCACTAGCAAGCCGCCACTGCGGGTGACAAAAAACTCTACAGCCAACACACCACAATATTGCAGTGTGGTAGCGATTGCCACGGCGGCTTGCGCAGCTTGTTCAGCCAATGCCGGTGCTACTCGTGCGGGCACCATACTTACATCTAAAATACCGTGTCGATGCTGATTCTCGGCCACTGGAAACACTCGCGTCGCGCCATCTGCAGCGCGCGCCACCACCACCGAGAGCTCACAAGCCAAATCAATACGCTGCTCGAGCACACAGCACTGCGCACCCAAGGACTGCCATGCCGCCCGAGCTGCAGCGACATCCGCTACTGGCACTTGGCCCTTACCATCATAGCCAAAACGAGCCCGCTTCATGATGGCTGGAAACAAACTCGGGGCGAGGGCAGACAAATCCGCCTCGGTATGAATCACTGCATACGGCACCACCCCTAGACCACACCGTCCAAAAAACGCTTTCTCGGCTACCCGATCCTGCGCCACCGCCACCGCGTCCGCCGCAGGGGACACCACACAGCGCGCACTTAAAGTGGCCAAACTGGCGGCCGGCACGTTTTCAAATTCCGTGGTCACTGCCGCACAAGTAGCGGCTAATTGTGCCAGCGCCGCGCCATCTGCATAGTCGGCTTGCAGATGCACTTGGGCGACCGCGCCGGCCGGACTGGCTGGATCTGGATCTAACACAGTCACGGGGTAGCCCATGGCTTGGGCTGCGTGGGTAAACATTCGTCCCAACTGGCCACCACCTAAAATACCTAACATTGCCCCAGAATAAATCATTGTTTTTTTGGCAGTTTCATAGCACGAGCCACGGCCGTTTGTCGTTTACGAAATCGAGCAAGCAATCGCATCACCCGCGGATCTTCATGGGCTAGCAGCGCTGCGGCAAATAATCCGGCATTAGCCGCCCCAGCCTCACCTACGGCAAAGGTTGCCACCGGAATGCCCTTGGGCATCTGCACAATCGAGAGTAAAGAATCCAAGCCTTGCAACTGACGCGAAGTCACTGGCACACCCAACACCGGCACCACGGTTTTCGCCGCAAGCATCCCCGGCAAGTGGGCTGCGCCGCCAGCACCGGCAATAATACAACGCAGACCACGCGCGGCCGCCGTTTCGGCATAGCTAAAGAGCAAGTCTGGGGTGCGGTGGGCAGAGACCACTTTAGCCTCGAAGGGAATCCCGAAGTGCTCGACCATCTCCACTGCATGCTGCATCACCGACCAATCGCTCTGACTTCCCATCACGATGCCCACTAATGGCTTTTTCACAACACACCCCTTGTCAACAGTAATAAACAGTAGCGCCCACCACCGCAGGCCGCTACGCCAGACATCGATCAAAGCGCTATTTTACCGCACACCTACAGTATGGACAGGCTAGCACCACAGCGCAGAATGACTGCTAGAATCAACGCTAGGCTGTACGTTTGGGTTGAAGCCACCCGACTGAGCCGCCATGACCCGCACCTTTTACCGCCAACATCTTGAATTGATGTATTTTTATAGGAAAAATCTGTTATGCCTTATTGCCTGACCAATCTGCGCCTTTGGGCTATCGTTGTTGGTATTAGCCTGACTCTGTCGGCACAAGCCTATCCTGATCGTACAATCCGCATGGTTGTGATCTCTGCGCCCGGCGGCACCACTGACATCATGTCACGTTTGTTAGTGCAGCAACTCACCGAAGGTCTAGGCCAAACCGTTGTGGTGGATAACCGGCCCGGTGGTGGTGGCATTATTTCTGCTGAAGTCGTCTCTCAAGCTAACCCCGATGGTCATACCTTACTCTACACCCACACCAGCTTTTCGGTGATTCCTAGCCTACATCAAAAACTCTCCTACGACAGCATAAAGAGCTTTGAGCGCGTTGGTCTGTTTGCCCAATTTCCGGGTGTGCTATTAGTCAATAACAATTTGCCAATCAAGTCGGTGAAAGATTTAATTGCTTATGCCAAAGCGCGTCCCGGCAAAGTGAATTATGCCGCCGGCACCACTGGTGCTACGGCGCATTTAGCGGGTGAATTATTCAAATCCATGGCCAACGTCAACATCGTGCACGTGCCCTATAAAGGCACTGGCGGTCAGCTAGCCTCGGTGGTCAGCGGCGAGACCCAAATGACCTTCGCCTCAGTGCCAGCAGCATTACCATTTGTTAAATCGGGTCGTGCCCGCGCTATTGCCTTGGGCTCAGCCAAACGCTCGGCAGCGCTACCCGATCTACCGACAGTGGCCGAATCGGGGTTACCCGGTTTTGACTTGAGCGCATGGAACGGCGTGATGGCGCCACGCGGCACCCCCAACGCCATCATCATGCAAATCAACCGCGAGATGCGACGGATTATAGAAATCCCCGAAATCCGCGAACGGGCCGCCGCCCAAGGCGCTGACTTGGTAGTGAACTCCCCCCAAGAATTTACTACTTATGTTCAAGCACAAACTCAAAAATGGGCAAAACTCGTGCGCGAATCCGGCATGAAAAATGACTAATGCCGCATTCCTATCACCCTAAAAAAATAACTAACTAATTGAAAATAAAGGATATTTTATGAGTCATCCCGTCAGCTTACGACCCAGCGACGATCTCTCCGGCAAGGTCATTCTGGTCACCGGCGGCGCCCGTAATATTGGGCGTGCCATTGCCCGCTCACTGGCGGCCGGTGGCGCCAAAGTGATGGTCAATGCCAACACCTCTGAAGCGGCCGGACGCGAGACTGTCGCGCTAATTACCGCTGCCGGTGGCGAGGCGGATCTGCATATGGCAGACGTGACCCAACCAGCCGCAGTCACTGCCCTAGTTGCAGCCACTGTCGCCCGGTTTGGGCGAATTGACGGCATCGTCAGTAATGCCGCCATTCGCGCCGAGACCCCATTTGCCGAAATTAGTTATGCCGAATGGAAGCAAGTGATTGCCACCGTATTGGATGGCGCGTTCCTCACCGCCCAAGCCGCGCTACCGCATTTGATCGCAGCCGGTGGTGGTGCCATTGTAAATATTGGTGGGCTCACTGGACACAAGGGTGCACTACACCGCTCGCATGTAGTGGCGGCCAAAGGCGGACTCGCCGCGATGACCAAAGCAGTCGCTATGGATTTGGCAGAACATAACATTACCGTCAACTGTGTCGTGCCTGGCACCATCAACACCCAACGCGGCCTGCCTGGCGCCCCCGATCGCCCCGCGCATCGCGCCCACAACTTACCCCCTGCTGGCCGCCGCGGCGAGCCCGAAGAAATTGCAGCGATGGTACGCATGCTGCTCGGACCCGAAGCGCGCTTTATCACTGGTCAATCGATACATATTAATGGCGGCGGAATCATGCTATGAGCACACCAAAAAAACGTCCAACAGCAAACCACACCAAGGCCGCGATCTCACCACTCATGCAGTCCCTAGCAAGCTACATGGCGGCGGCCGCTAAAAAACCCCTGCCCAAAACAGTAGCGGAAAAAACCAAGCATCACATCCTCGACACTATCGCAGCGATGGTCTCAGGCTCCCGCTTATTGCCGGGTGAAAAAGCGATTGCATATGTCTCCGCCCTTAAAGGCTCAGCTCAAGCCACCGTCATTGGCTCGAAAATTATCACTACCGCTGAACACGCGGCCCTCGCTAACGGCATGTTGGCCCACGCCGACGAGACTGACGACTCACACGCCCCCTCACTCTCCCACCCTGGTTGTGCCATCGTGCCTGCTGCACTAGCGATGGCTGAGCGTGAGCACGCCAATGGTGGCCAATTACTGCGCGGTGTAGCCCTTGGCTATGACATTGGTACCCGGCTCAATATGGCACTACACCCCTATCCGTTTCGCGAGGCCGGCCACTCCACCCACAGCTTTGGCCCGGGCTTTGGTGCCGCCACCGCCGCAGCAGCACTTGCCCGCCTCAACGCCGATGGCATGCGCCATACGCTGTCCTATACCGCCCAACAATGCTCGGGTATTTCATGTTGGATGCGCGACGCCGAACATATCGAAAAAGCCTTTGACTTCGGTGGCATGCCGGCGCGCAACGGCATTACTGCAGCCGCCATGGTTGCTGCTGGCTTTAGCGCGGTTGAAGACGTCTTCAGTGGCGAGCGTAATTTCTTTGTCGCCTATGACGAGACCCGACGTGTGGGTAAACCACCGCAACCCGAGCGCCTGATTAAAGACTTAGGCGTAGTCTATGAAATCATGAATACCAACATCAAGCGTTGGTCAGTGGGCTCACCGATTCAAGCGCCGCTCGATGGTTTGCTCGAATTAATACGCCAACACCATGTCACTGCTGATCAAGTAGCGGCCTTAACCATTCAAGTGGCACACCAAGCCGCCAACACCACGGACAATCGCCACATGCCAGATATCTGCATGCAACATATGTGCGCGATTATGCTCATCGATGGCATTGTCACTTTTGAATCGTCGCACGATGAGGCGCGCATGAAAGACCGGGCCGTATTGGCGCTGCGCCGCCGCATCACTTTGCTGGGCGACGATCAACTCACCGCAGCCTTACCTTCACGCCAAGGCATTGTCACCCTTACCCTTAAGGACGGCACCGTGTTACGCAATCACGTGAAAGCGGTACGGGGTACGGCGCAAAATCCAATGTCACGCGCCGAAGTTGATGAAAAGTGTCACCATTTAATGGCGCCGATTTTAGGTCGAGCTCGTGCACGTAAACTGTGCGACACTATTTGGGATTTGGAGCATCTCGCAGACGTCACCGCATTACGGCCACTGCTCAAAGCCTAAAGGACTCAATAAAAAACTCAATCAGTGATTGTGTAGCTCCAGTGCGGTGAAGTTTCAACCTAAGCGGACTTTAGTGAACTTTAATGCATTCAAACAAACGAAAACAAACAGAAACAAACTGAAGCACACTCAATCATTCCTATCGATTCACCATGATCATCCATAAAACAATGACGCCACGGAGGGTGCAATGCCTTGGAAATTTGAATTACTGAAAAAACCCATCGGTATTCCGATTACTGAAGGCCCGGTGTGGGATGGCGAGCATCTCTACTTTACGCACATCCACGCCGACACCATCTTCCGCTACGACCTCCGCACCAATAGCATCAGCCCGTGGCGCACTGGACTCGATCGCGTCAACGGCCTTGCTCTCGATGCGCACGGTCGATTGTTTGGCTGCTGTCAAGGCGGCCGTAGCGTGATGCGCTTTGATCCGGATGGCAGCAACGTAGTGATTGCCGATCGCATTGATGGTCAGCGCTTGAATACGCCCAATGATTTGGCCATAGATCGCTTGGGTCGAATTTGGTTTACCAACCCCTGGAACGATGGCAATGTCGATGCTGATCAGACCGAAGAGCTCGACAACCGCTCAGTGATCCGCCTCGATCCGCGCGCCGACGGTCCATACCACGCCACCCGTGTGACCTTTGATACGACTCAGCCCAACGGCATTTTGATCTCCCGCGATATGCGCACCCTCTACGTTGCCGAGAGCAGCTTCACCCGCGGCATTGTCCGTGAGCTCCGTGCCTATCCGATCGCAGCCGATGGCAGTTTGGGCGCCTATCGCACTCTATTTACTTGGGGCGAGGACGTCCATGGCGTTCATCGCGGCATCGACGGCATGTGTTTGGATGCCGAGGGCAATATTGTGGCCACTGCGGGCTGGCCAAATGCCGGTGCTGGGCCCATGATCTATGTGTTTTCACCCCAAGGTCGGGTGTTATCCACCCATCCCGTGCCATGCCACCGGCCGACTAATTGCTGTTTTGGCGGCCCTGACCTATCAATCCTGTTTGTCACCACCGGTGAAGGTCATCTATTTAAAGCACACACTGATCATATTGGCTGGGCGCTGTATCCCTAAAAGGGGTCAAGACGCGGTAACATACGCATTCTTTTTTTCATCACTAGGTATTACATATTATGGATTTTCATTTCACCGCAGAACAAGAACAGTTTCGCGAAGCAGTCCACGGCTTTGCCGAACGCCACCTTCGCGCCGGGGCGCTACCACGCGCCCATCAAGAAGAACACCCGTGGGACGTCGCCAAATTAATGGCTGAACAAGGCCTCATGGGCATTACCATGAAAGAAGAAGACGGCGGCCAAGGCGGCTCTCTAATGGATGCGATCATCGCCATTGAAGCGATTGCCGCAGTATGCCCGCGCAGCGCTGATGTGATCCAAGCCGGCAACTTTGGGCCGGTGCGGGTGTTAGCCGAATATGGCACTGCTGATCAAAAAGAACGCTATCTCAAAAGCATACTCAGCGGTGAGAGTGTCATTACCGTAGGCATGACCGAACCCGAAGCAGGCTCGGCTGTCACCGATCTAAAAACCACCGCCACCCCCGACGGCGAGGGTTATCGCATCAACGGCGTCAAAGTGTTTCAAACCCATGCCTCCTACGCTGATGTCATGCTCACGTATGTGCGGTTTGGACCCGGCGTTGGTGGGATTGGTTCGGTATTAATTCCGCGCGATGCTCCAGGCTTTAAACAAGGCGCACCCTCAAAGTTTTTTAATGGTGAAGAGTGGGTGCAAACCTATCTCGACAATGTCTACGTCGGCCCAGAAAACGTTATGCTCAAAGAAGGTGGCTTTAAAAAACAAATCGCCGGCTTTAACGTCGAGCGCATTGGCAATACAGCACGCTCTCTAGCCTTGGGGCGTTACGCCTACAATGTCGCGCGCGAGTGGGCGCTGCAACGCAAGCAATTTGGCAAACTGTTATGTGAATTCCAAGGTCTGCAATGGAAATTTGCCGACATGCGCATGAAACTCGATGCTGGACAATTACTGCTCTATCGGGCCGCAGTCAATGCCGATGGTGGCATTCCCTCAGCCGAAGAAACAGCGATTGCCAAAGCGTATTGCAATCAAGCCGGCTTCGACATTTGCAATGAAGCGATGCAAATCATGGGCGGGATGGGTTACACCACAGAAACCTTGGTCGAGTATTGCTTCCGTAAGTGTCGCGGCTGGATGATTGCAGGAGGCTCGATTGAGATTCTTAAAAATCGTATTGCAGAAAGCGTATTCGAACGTTCGTTCTCGCAGCGCCCCAGTAAATCCTAATCGCTACCGGCTCCGCCTGGCTACCAGCAATCTGCATCCACAAGGTTTGTGCCGTGGATGCTAGCCTCGCCTAACCATTTGCTTGATCGCTGCTACATTAATCCAGTTTATTAAGCACGTATTAACTGTGTATTTAACTTTTTACTAAACTTTTACTAAACTTTTTAAGTCTCAATTTAAAACTGATTACGTACTACATTTTAACAATCCTAATTTTTAAACACGAAAACTGAACATGTCTAACCCTGCACTCTATCGCGCCATTTTCAATCCCCGTAACATTGCATTAATTGGCGCCTCTAGCGACGAGAAAAAAAACACCTCGCGTCCCCAACGCTATTTACGTCACCACGGCTATAGCGGAAAACTCTATCCGGTGAACCCTGCCCGCGAGGAGATTTTCGGCGAAAAATCCTATCCCAGTGTCAGCGCTATCCCCGGTGGTATCGATCACGCCTTCATTATGGTACCTGCCCCCGCAGTCGCTGCCGCTCTGGCTCAGTGCGTCGAAAAAGAAATCAGCGTAGTCACCATCTACAGTGACGGCTTTGCCGAGACTGGCGCTGCTGGCAGAGACATGCAACAACATTTGCTCGATTTAATTAAAGGCAGCAAAACCCGCTTGGTGGGACCCAATTGCATCGGCTTAATGAGCACACAAACTTGTCTCGCGTTGTCGGTTAATGCTGTACTTGAAAAACTCAATATTACCCCTGGTGGGCTCGCTATCGTGTCGCAATCGGGCAGCATGATGGGTGGATTAATGTCACGCGGCTTGGGTCGGGGTGTAGGCTTCTCGAAACTGATTTCGGTGGGCAACGAAGCCGATCTTGGAGTGGGCGAACTGGCTAATTTATTGGTGGATGACCCTTACACCGATGCTATTTTACTATTCATGGAAACGATACGCGATGCACACCATCTTGCCCATGCCGCTCGTCGCGCCTACGATGCCGGCAAACCGGTAGTGGTCTATAAGCTAGGTCGCTCCGAAGTCGGCCAAGACTTAGCCGCCTCACATACTGGGGCGATGGCTGGTGCTGATGAAGCGGTAGATGCCTTCTTTCGCGCTCATGCCATGCTCCGGGTAGATACCATAGAAGGTTTATTTGAATTGCCGGCACTGCTCAAGGGTCGCAAACCTGCGCTACGCCATCGCGTAGCAGCCATGACCACAACCGGCGGTGGTGCAGCCTGTGTGGTTGATCGCATTGGTAGCTATGGTCTCGATGTGGTCGGGCCCACCCCTGAGATCATTGCAAAACTGGCAGAACAAAAGATCACGATTAACGACTCACGTATTACCGATCTCACACTCGCCGGTGCAAAAAAAGAAATCTATGGTGGCGTGCTCAATGTCCTACTGCAATCAGACCATTGCGACTTGGTATTAGCCATTGCCGGTAGCTCGGCGCAGTTTCAGCCCGAGATCGCCGTCGAACCCATTGTCGAAGCCGACCGCCGAGACAAAGTACTGGCCGTATTTTTAGCACCTCATGCCGAGGCTTCACTCAAATTACTGTCTAGCGCTGGCATTGCCGGATTCCGCACCCCCGAGTCCTGTGCCGACGCCATCCGCGCTTGGCGTGATTGGCGACCACCAGCCACCATACCTCCGATTGATACCAAACGTAGCACAGCCGCCCAACAACTCTTGGACGCACTTCCCGAGGGTAATTTAAGCGAACGTGATGCTTACTCTATTTTCGGTGTGCTCGGCGTGCCTTTAGCCGAAACCGCTGTCATGTCCAATGCCAATACCACAGTGAAAATTGGTTATCCCGTGGTTGCAAAAATCCTCTCCCCCGACATTGCCCACAAAAGCGATGCCGGCGGCGTAGTCCTGAATATCGCCGACGATGCCAGCCTCAAAACTGCAGCGCAAGACATATTGCATCGCATCGGTAGCGCCTACCCCAAAGCCCAACTCAATGGGATTTTAGTGCAGCGCATGGAGCGCGGCTTAGCTGAGGTGATTCTCGGCTTTAAACGCGACCCTCAAGTGGGTCCGATTGTCGTGCTCGGTGTCGGCGGGGTATTAGCCGAGATTTATCACGATGTCACGATGCGTCTAGCACCGGTAAATCTAGCCACTGCCACCGCGATGATTGAAGAGGTTAAAGGACTAGCCGTGATTCGTGGCTATCGCGGCATGCCACCGGGCGATTGTGCCGCTTTAGCACAAGCGGTGGTCGCGTTCTCACAAATCTCAGCCCTCGAGTCCATTAGCGAAGCGGAGATCAACCCCTTAATCGTCAAGGCTGAGGGCGCTGGAGTCGTTGCTGTGGATGGGCTCATTATCCGTAACGCCAACCCCAGTGCTGCGCACTAAGCACAAATAGATTTTAACTGTTTGAATTTATTGATTAATTTTTAATTTATTTCCACTGAATTTTTTAAATAATTGTTTAACCTATTTTTTAAAAAACATCACGACCAATCATGCACACATACTGAAGGAGGCCACCGATGTTGCTCTCTACCCTAGCTGATTATGCGATCGCCGAACAAACCTCGAACCTACCCACCGAGGTGATTCATCACGCCAAACGGGCGGTCATTGATTGGTATGCCGCACTCTTACCCGGTAGCATCGTGGCACCGGCAACGGTATTAGAAGCGGCATTCGCCGAAGATCTTGATCGCGGACTGGCGCACTTAGCCAGTGGCCGGGCGGCAACCTTGCGCTGTGCCGCCATGATTAATGGTGCGGCATCCCACTCAGTTGAGTTCGATGACATCTATCGCGATGCCGGCTACCACCCAGGAAGCCCGGTGATTTCTGCAGCACTTGCCACCGCACAAGCCACAGGGGCTAGTGGCGATCATTTTCTCCGCGGCGTGATCGTGGGTTATGAAATCTCCACCCGCATTGGCGAAGCAATCATGCCCTCGCATTATCGGTTTTGGCATACTACTGGTACTGTCGGCTCCTTTGGTTCTGCCGCCGCTGCCGCCACCATCCTCGGTGCCAATCACGAACAATTCATGCATGCACTAGCCACTGTGGGCAGCTTCGCGTCAGGACTGCAGCAAGCGTTCCGCTCACAAGCGATGACCAAACCCTTACACGGCGGTCATGCCGCTGATGCCGGTTGCTGGGCTGCGATGGCCGCCGTCAAAGGCTTAACCGGCGCCCTTGATATGCTGGAGGGTGAAGTGGGTTTTGGTAACGCAATGAGCATCAACCCCGACTGGAGCAAAGCCACCCGCGGTCTGGGCAAGGACTACCATATCAACCATGTCACCTTTAAAAACCACGGCTGCTGTGGCCACACTTTCCCGTCCATCGATGGCGTGCTGCATTTACAACATACGCATGGCTTCACTCACCACGACGTCAAACATATTCATCTAGCCACTTACAAGGCCGGACTCGATATTATTGATAACCCCAGTCCCGAAGGCGAATACCAGGCCAAATTCAGCATTCAATACACGGTGGCCCACGCCCTGGTACATGGCAGCGTACGCTTAAATGCCTTCTTACCCGATCGCTTATTGGACGCCGATGTGCGCGCCAACCTGAAAAAAATCACTTGTGAGGCCGATCCCATATTATCTAAAGGCTATCCCGGACAACGCGCCGCCCAAGTCCGGGTTGAACTGCTAGACGGCCGCAGCTTTGAGTATTTCCAGCCCTATCGCAAAGGCGACCCTGAAATGCCGCTCACCGATGACGAATTAAATGGCAAGTTCAGTGAGTTGGCTGAACCGGTGATTGGCAAAGCACGTGCTACGCACTTGTTGGAGCAGCTGTGGCGTTGTGAGCAACTGGCAAGTGTAGACTTCAGCGATTAATCATATTGCTCTGCAGTGATCTGTAGCTGATCTACAGATCACCACTGTCAGCATCACATCTCGCTACTGTCAAGGTATTAGCGACTCAATCGCAGCAATAGCGCAACGCTGATTACATTATGATGAGATCGATCGCGCGCTAGACGCCGACAACAGCGAGCCCCGCATACTCAGCACGCTTTAAAACCTACAGTCCTCACTATGTTTAAGCTTTGGAAGTTTTTGAAGCTTCACAAGCAATTGCACGCGCAGTCGCAAACCCCCAGCGTTGAGCGCTAGACAGTCAACCTCCACCCCAATCCAGCTAAACCCGCTAGCCCCACTAGACTTGTCAGCCACAAGCGAGTAGCGCACAATCGCCTTCGGTCACGGTGCCAATGGCAAAACAATCGTTCGCTCGCTGGTAGTAGCACCCATCATCACCCGTTACCACCAATCTCTGCCATCCATAATTGCGACACATAAAAAACGCTCAGGGGAGTCTCATGAATTGCTATAACCACCACAGCTACGCTTGCCGCCTTCTCACTATTTTCAGCGGGCTGTTCGCCGCATGCTGTTTGTACTCTAGCCTAGCCACCGCAGCAGCTACTTTTCCCACTCGGCCGCTACGGCTGATTGTGCCCTACGCCCCCGGTGGCAACATTGACATCTCTGCTCGCATTATTGCGACACCTCTGGCTGACCTGCTTGGGCAGAGTGTGGTGGTGGATAATCGCCCAGGTGCAGGCGGCAATCTAGGTGCCGCCTTGGTGGCCAAAGCCGCGTCCGATGGCTACACTATTTTGGTGGGCTCGAGTGGCCCGCTATCGGTGAATCCGGTCATTTTTAAAAGCCTGCCCTACGACTCGTTAAAAGACTTTGCACCCATCTCCACCATTCAAGCCGTACCTTTGGTGGTGATTGCAGGGCCCAAATCGTCTATCAACACCATTGCCGAGATGGTGGCGGGTGCTAGAGCGCGGCCCGGTAAACTCACCGTGGCCTCCTCGGGTGCCGGCACCACCAATCACTTCGCCATCGAGATGCTCGGCAATATGGCGAATGTGCAATTCTTGCATGTGCCATACAAAGGTAGTGGTCCAGCACTGTCTGAACTACTCGGCGGTCAAGTGGAGACTATGGTCGATCAACTCTCAGCCTCGATTGGTTATATTCGCGATGGGCGCTTCAAAGTGCTGGCCGTCACCACCTTACAGCGTAGCCCTTCGCTACCGAATACCCCAACACTCGATGAGCTGGGCTATAAAGGTTATCAGGCCTCAACCCTACTCGGACTCCTAGCCAGTGCCGGCACTCCACCTGCGACGATCAAGATTCTCAATACAGCTGTGCGCCAGGTCATGGATGGTCCTGCCAGCGAACGCTTTCGCGGTCTTGGTGCAACCCCTGGCGCCAGCTCACCCGAGGAATTCACCACGCGGATTCGCGAGGAGTTACAACAATGGCAAGTCTTGGTTAAAAAACTCAATCTCAAATTTGAATAAGCGCGCAGCCAGCGCTTTAAAATAACGCCCTCGAACACTCATCACCCTACAAGGAACCCTGTCATGACTACCCAACCCGTACGCGCCACGACTCGTCTGCGTCAACTGCTCGCCCAACCGGGCTGTATTGTGGCCCCGGGTGTGGCCGATGCATTTGCGGCACGTCTAGTCGCCCTCGAGGGCTTTGACGCACTCTACATGACCGGTTTTGGCACCAGCTTAACGCGTCTTGGCATGCCAGACGTGGGTCTGCTCACCGCCACCGAAATGATCGATAACGCGAGCCGGATTGTTGATGCCTCCAACCTACCCTTGGTTGCTGACGCCGATACTGGCTATGGCAATCCAATCAACACTCGCCGCACGATTCGCGACTACGAAAAAGCCGGCGTGGCGGGCGTGCATCTCGAAGATCAAACCTGGCCTAAGCGTTGCGGACATCTGGCCGGCAAGCGTGTTATCCCCATTGCCGAGATGGTCGCCAAGATTAAAGCGGCTTGCGATGCCCGCCGCGATGATGACTTTGTAATCATCAGCCGCACCGATGCAATCGCGGTCGAGGGCATGGAAGCCGCACTCGAGCGCGGAGAGCGCTACCGCGAAGCCGGTGCCGACGTGGTGTTTATCGAAGCGCCTATTGGTCGCCCTCAGGTCGAACAAATTGCCGCGCGCTTCAAAGGCGTGCCGCTACTCTACAACATGGCCTCTAGCGGTAAAACCCCAGACCTACCGGCCGACGAGCTGGGCCGGCTTGGCTTTAAACTAGCCATCTACCCCAATTGGTTGTTATTAGCAGCGATCCCGGCCATGCAAAACTTGCTGCGCGAACTCAAACGCACCGGCTCGATTGCTGAGCTTCGCCACCAAGTCGCAACCTTTAAACAGTTCACCGAAGTGGCCGGCTTGCCCGAGATCCAAGTCCTAGAAAACTTATACGGTGTGCCTGACGATCAGCGTGCCAGCCTCTAATAGCAAGCACTAACTAATACCATTAAGATTAACTAACATATTGATTTAATTGATTATTTTATAGGCATACTGATGACTATCGCACGCACCTTATTCGATAAAATTTGGGATCGCCATGTCATCATGACGCGTCCCGAGGGCGATGCCCTCATCCACATAGACCGTAATTTTGTGCACGAAGGCTCTTTCCACGCTTTTGGTGCACTGGCCAAAGAGGGGCGCCAAGTACGCAAGCCTCGCCAAAACTTTGCGATTGCCGATCACTATGTGCCGACCCTCGGCCGCGAGCAAGGTCTCGCCGCAGTCGCCGACCCTGACGCTCGCCATATGATTGAATTACTCGAATCCCATGCCAAGCACAACGGTATGAAGCACTTCGGGATGGCTGACCCCCAACAAGGCATTGTGCATGTGGTGGGCCCTGAACTAGGGATCACTCAACCTGGCCTGACCATTACCTGCGGCGACTCCCATACCTCCACCCACGGCGCGCTCGGCGCCTATGCGTTTGGGATTGGCGCCTCGCAACTCAAACAAATTCTCGCCACCCAATGCTTGTGGCTCAAGCGCCCCAAGACCATGCGCATCACCATCGACGGTGCACTAGGCGCTGGGGTGAGCGGCAAAGACGTGGTGTTGGCGATTATTGCGCGTATTGGTACGGCTGGCGCTTCCGGTCATGTCATCGAGTTTGCCGGCAGTGCAATTCGCGCCCTCAGTATTGCAGGTCGCTTAACGGTTTGTAATATGGCAATCGAGGCCGGTGCACGCGCCGGCTTGATCGCCCCTGATGACACAGTCTACGAATATCTGACTGGACGCCCATATGCGCCGCAAGGGGCAGAATGGGAGCAAGCGCTCCTCGAATGGCAGCAATTACCCACTGACCCCGGCGCACGCTTTGATCAAGAAGTCCACTTGGATGGCAGCCAATTGCAACCGATGGTCACTTGGGGCACGAGCCCCGAGGAAGCCCTAGCAGTCACTGCCACCGTTCCCGATCCCGCCTGCTTTGGCGAAGCCAATCAACGCGCCCACGCGCAACAAGCTTTGGCCTATATGGATCTACAACCAGGCATGCCGCTGACAGCAATCCCGATTGACTACGCATTTATTGGCAGCTGCACTAACGGTCGGATTGAGGACTTACGCGCCGCCGCTGAAGTGTTGCGCGGCCGCACCACAGTCATCCCGGCGTGGATCTCGCCTGGCTCGACCCCAATCAAACGCCAAGCCGAGGCGGAGGGCCTAGATCAAATTTTCTTAGCCGCCGGGGTTGAATGGCGCGCCTCGGGCTGCTCGAGCTGCTGTGCCATGAATGGCGATTTAATCCCTGCTGGTGCGCGCTGTGCCTCCACCGCTAATCGCAACTTTGAGGGCCGCCAAGGACAAGGTGCGCGCACCCACTTAATGAGTCCGGCGATGGCGGCAGCCGCGATGATCACCGGTCACATCACCGATGTGCGCACACTACTTGGAGCCAGCGCATGACCCCCTTTATTTCACTCAACGCAGTTGCCGTGCCCTTTGACATGGCCAATGTCGATACCGATCGGATTATTCCTGTGCGTTTTTTACGCAAACTACGCGACCTTGCGCATAGCTATGAAGGCTACTTATTTCATGACATGCGGTTTGATCCGACAGGTGCAGAGCGGCCCGAATTTATACTCAACCAAACCCCATGGCGACAAGCGGGTATTTTGGTGGCAGATACTAACTTTGGTTGCGGCTCCTCGCGCGAAGGTGCGGTCTACGCGCTACTCGACTACGGTATTCGCGCGGTGATAGCACCTTCATTTGGTGATATTCACTACGCCAATGAACTCCAAAATGGCATGCTGCCCGTGACACTCCCCGATGAGATTTGTAATCATTTACGCGCGCAACTCCACGCGCAACCGGGTGCGCATTTACAGATCGATCTACCCACCCAAATTGTTACCGATACCGATGGCGAGACCCACCCCTTCATGATAGATCCAGTCTACAAAGAGCGTTTGTTACAAGGTTTAGATGATGTAGGTTTGGTATTAGCGCAAAACTCACAGATCGAAGCCTTCGAACAAGCGTATCATCGCCAACACCCATGGCTTGCTTAAATTTTACGGATCGACTTAAACCCTTGAAACGCCCTCGACTCGCGCGCCGGACATCATGATTGTCAATAGTGTTGCCTATCAACAAGGGCGCGTCGTCGCACGAGTCGCCAGTCAAGATATTCACGACTATCTAGGACACGCGGACTACATCGTGTGGGTGGCCGTGCGCGACCCCGACCATGCCGAACTCGAACAATTAAAACAAGAATTTAATCTGCAACCCCTAGCGGTTGAAGATGCCTTGCACGGCCATCAGCGGCCCAAGTTCGAAGAGTATTCAGACTCACTGTTTTTTGTGATTCATACCGTAGAGATTGATGGCGAAGAATTGCGCATTGGTGAAATTAATATTTTTGTCACCGCGCGCTATGTCTTAACTATTCGCAAAAATAGCGATCGCAATCTCACCGAAGTGCGCACGCGCTGCGAGAACGAACCTACCCATATGCAGTATGGTACAGGCTATATTTTGTATGCCTTAATGGATGCGATTGTTGATCGTTACTTTCCGATTATTGATGGTATTGCCTCACAACTCGAGCACATTGAAGATCGTATTTTCGCTGGCGAATCGGCACGTCAAAACATTGAGTCCTTGTATTATCTCAAACAACAATTAGTCACACTCAAGCACGCGACCGCGCCACTACTCGAAGCGATAGGCAAACTCTACGGCGGACGCGTGCCGGCGGTGTGCGCCGGTTTGGACGATTATTTTCGTGATGTCGCTGACCACCTAGTGCGCATTAACCAACTCATCGATGCTACACGGGACATGGTGGCTACCGCCATTTCAGTGAGCTTAGCCATGATTACCGTACAAGATACCGAAGTCACCAAACAACTGGCTGGCTACGGCGCGCTGGTCGCAGTGCCGACCATGATTGCCGGCATCTATGGCATGAACTTTCAACATATGCCTGAACTGAGCTGGACTTGGGGCTATCCGATGGCGGTGCTCAGCATGGTGATCATTGACCTCTATTTATTTTATCGGTTTCGCAAGTCGCGGTGGCTATAGCCGCTAAGTCACAGGTGCGCACCGCCATTTTTGGAGGTGGCCCTGCCGGCCTAATGGCCGCTGAAGTCTTACTCGGAGCGGGTGAGTCGGTTGACCTCTATGACAGCATGCCCTCCGTTGGCCGCAAATTTTTATTAGCCGGGGTCGGTGGACTCAACCTAACACACGCTGAGCCGCAGCCGCACTTTATTCAACGCTACGGCGCGCGCGGCAGTGATCTGGGCGCGCTACTCACCGACTTTGATGCCGCCGCCATTCAAGCTTGGGCTGGTGACTTGGGCATTGCCACTTTTGTTGGTAGCTCGCAACGTATTTTTCCCACCGCCATGAAAGCCGCACCGCTGTTGCGGGCGTGGTTACATCGCCTGCGTAGCCAGGGCTTACGCATCCACGTCCGTCACCGCTGCTTGGGCTGGGATGGGCAGGGCGCGTGGCGGATGCAAACCCCCCACGGCGAACAAACCCTCACGAGCGCTTGTACTATTTTGGCTTTGGGCGGCGGCAGTTGGTCACGGCTAGGCTCGGATGGCGCATGGGTGCCGTGGTTACGCCAATCAGGCGTCGCAGTGCACCCGCTCAAACCCAGTAACTGCGGGTTTGAAGTCGCATGGCGTGCACACTTTAAAAAACGCCACGCTGGGGCCCCAGTCAAAGCCGTAAGCGCCAGCCTGACCACACCCAAGGGGGTCACCCACCAGCGCTTAGGCGAATTCACCATCAGTCACTATGGTGTCGAAGGCGGTTTAATCTACAGCCTCTCCGCAGCGCTGCGCGACACCATCGAACATTCGGGTCGCGCTACGCTACACCTAGATTTGCTACCCCACTTGAGCGCCGAGCACGTGTTGGCCGCGGTCAGTCACCCCCGCGGCTCACGCTCTCTGGCCAGTCACTTGCAAAGCCGCCTCAAAATCACTGGGGTCAAAGCCGGTCTGTTACGCGAAATATTGACGACACGCGAGCTGCTCGAACCCCATCGTATTGCCACCACCCTTAAGGCGCTGGCCCTACCACTGATCGCAGCGCGACCACTCGATGAGGCCATTAGCAGCGCTGGCGGCGTTGACTTTAGCGCGCTCACCCCAACCCTCATGTTGCGCCAACACCCCGGCGTGTTTTGCGCCGGCGAGATGCTGGACTGGGAGGCCCCGACTGGCGGCTATCTGCTCAGTGTGTGTTTGGCAAGCGGCAGACAGGCTGGTTTAGGAGCGCTGACTTACTTAAAAATAACAAATAAAATCAATTAGTTAATTATTTAGTTAACTATTTGATTGATTGATTAACTATTCGGCAGTCTTGCTAGAGGCACCCGCCATCAACAAATGCTCCAGAGTGCGCAGATAGATCGCCGGCAAGGTCTCCACTTCGATCACGGGAAGCCGTTCATTCACCTGATGAATTGTGGCATTGGTCGGGCCAAACTCCACCACTTGCGGACAAATATCGGCAATAAAGCGACCATCTGAAGTGCCGCCAGTGGTCGATAACTCGGTCTCAATTTTCATCACATCGCGGATTGCTGCGGCTATGGCGTCGACCAAATCGCCTTTTGGCGTCAAGAACGGCCGACCATCTTGGCGCCACACTAAATCATGCGCCACGTCATGTTTATTCAAAATCCCCTCGACTCGCGTCTGTAGCGATTCTGCCGAACTGGCGGTGGAGTGACGAAAATTAAACTGCACTTGGGCGGTGCCGGGGATGACATTGTTGGCGCCAGTGCCCGCATTAAAGTTGGAGATTTGCCAAGTGGTGGGTGGAAAATACTCGTTACCCCGATCCCACTCGATGGTCGCCATCTCGGCAATTGCTGCCGCTACCATGTGTATGGGATTAGCCGCCAAGTGAGGATAAGCCACATGGCCTTGCACGCCCTTCACCGTCAATATACCCGTGAGTGAGCCACGCCGACCATTTTTAATCATATCGCCCAATTGCTTAACCGAGGTGGGCTCGCCCACAATACAGTAATCCAAACGTTCACCACGATGCGCTAAGGTCTCGACCACCCGCACCGTGCCATCGGTTGCTGGCCCTTCTTCGTCAGAGGTAAACATCACCGCCAATGAGCCAGGATGATCCGGATGTGCCCGCACAAAATCACGCAACGCAATCACAAACGCGGCAATCGAGGTTTTCATATCGGAGGCGCCACGACCGTGTAACACCCCATCTTTAATGGTAGGGGTAAACGGATCAATATCCCAGCTGGACAAAGGTCCGGTGGGCACCACATCGGTGTGTCCAGCAAAGCACACCAAGGGTGCGGCCGTGCCACGGCGCGCCCATAAATTGGTGACGCCGTTACCGGTAATCCATTCGCAGTGAAAACCCAAGGGCTCTAAATGCGCGGCGACAATCTCTAAACAACCGGCGTCCTCCGGTGATACCGAGTGACGCGCAATTAATTGTTGAGTCAATTCTAAGGCAGTGATATCCACGGCAGGCTCTTTCATGAACAAAAAAACAACACAGATGACAAACACAAAAAATACATTGCAGCCAATGCCGGTATTCTAATCAGCCCAGCGCACTGCGTCACCCTAGGATTTAGCCTAGAACTTAAAGCCTAGAACTTGAAACCCAGAGCCCAAAGCCCAAAGCATCCAGTCCTGGGACCAAAACGCCTGAATTCATCAAAAACCCCTCACTCAGGGTTCATCGGCCCACAGCAAATCACCATCTTAGCAAAGAGTAGGTAAAATCAACGCCTGATCAACTGCTATCCTGTCATTATGAACCCACCTACGACCTTACTCATCTCCCACGGACTCGAACAGCGGCGCGGCCACGAAATCACCGCCCTCGCCACCTCTCTTGGCATGACACTCGAATTCATCGTCTTACCGAGCGACCCCGAAGCCCGCCTGAATGAAACTGATTGCGCCCGTATCGACTTGGCGTTTTTTTCAAATGATATTTTCCCCAAACACTCACGCCAATTCTTCTCTACCGTACGCAAAGCTCCACGCCTGCGCTGGCTACAAGTGTTTAATGCCGGAGTCGATCATCCCATCTACAGCGAAATGATCGAACGCGGCGCCCAACTCACCACCGCTGCCGGCACCACCGCTGTGCCCATTGCCCAAGCCGCGATTGCGGGGCTGTTAATGCTGGCGCGTAACTTCCCGCGTTGGCTGACCGCGCAACGCGAACATCGCTGGGATCCGGTGCCACCGCACCAATTCCCACGCGATCTTGCTGGACAAACTGCGTTAGTGGTCGGCTTCGGTGCTATCGGTCAGGAGTTTGGACGACTCGCCCGCGCCCTAGGTCTGCGCGTCATCGGCGTGCGGCGCAGCCCCCTTCGCCCAGAAGATCAGGTTGATGCACTGTATCCACCGCAGCAACTCGACAGCCTATTGCCCCAAGCCGATTGGCTGGTCATCGCTACCCCACTCACCGCACAGACTCGCGGTTTAATAAACGCCAGCCGCCTCGCCGCCCTACCCCAAGGCGCGCGGGTCATCAACGTCGGCCGCGGTGAGATCATCGATGAGCCAGCGCTCATCTCACAATTGCAATCCGGTCATTTAGGTGGTGCTTACTTGGATGTTTTTGCTACCGAACCCCTGCCCACTGACTCACCCCTGTGGCAATTGCCGAATGTACTGATTTCACCGCATAATTCCGCTGCCGCCCAAGGTAATGAAGAACGGGTCTACCAACTGTTTCTAAAAAACTTAAGCGCACTCCACCGTGGCGTGCCTCTGACCAATCTTGCCAGCCTTAGCGACGCTTAACAACGCCACTAACACCCAAGGAATAAAATGAAAAATATCAATAAAATCAATAAGTTGTTTATTTCTGGCCTGCTTCTGGGCGTAAGCCTCTGTGCAGGTCTCGCCACCGCACAACAATGGCCAACCCGCCCGGTGCGGGTAATCGTGCCCTACGCCCCCGGTGGCAATACTGACTTTACCGCGCGCTCGGTCAGCACCAAGCTCACCGAAATGTGGGGCCAGCAAGTGATCGTCGACAACCGCCCCGGTGGCGCAACCAATATTGGCTCGGAAATTGTCGCCAAAGCCCCCGCAGACGGTTACTTATTGTTAATGGGTGGCGCCTCCAACGCAGTCAATATGACCCTCTACGCCAAGCCGCCATATGACACGCTACGTGATTTCACCCCCGTATTGTGGTGCGTACAAGGGGCCAATTTATTAGTAGTGCACCCCTCTGTACCGGCTAAAAATCTCAAAGCGCTGATTGCCTTAGCCAAAACCCAACCCGGCAAACTCAACTTTGGTTCCTCTGGTCTGGGTAGCTCGAATCAAATGGCTGGCGAATTATTTAAAGTGATGGCGGGTATTAATATTGTGCATATTCCCTACAAAGGCAATGCGCCCTCGATCGTGGATGCTATCGCCGGTAATGTCGAAATGGTCTTCAGCGGTGTGCCTGCCTTGATTCCCCATATCAAATCACAACGTCTGCGCGCAATTGCGATCAGCAGTCTTGAACGCTTTCCAGCGGTAGCGGATATCCCCACCTTTGATGAATCAGGTCTCAAAGGCTATGAAGCGAGCAACTGGTTTGGACTGATAGCGCCGATTAAAACCCCGCGCGAGATCATCACCAAAATTAACACCGACGGCAATAAAGCGCTGGCAGCACAAGATATCAAAACCCGTTTTGAGAGTGACGGCTTAATTCCGAAAGGCGGCAGTCCTGCTGACTTTGATAAATTTATTCGCTCAGAAATCAGCAAATATGAGCGCGTGATCAAAGCAGCCAAAATTACGCAACTGTAATGATCTCACTCAAACTATACACATCTCATATCCAGCGCATCCACTACGGTAAGCGTTCAGACCTCGCTATGCATATCTTGAACTTCGCTCAACGCCTACCATGGCTCGCTATCGGTATAACCGCTATCGCGCTACTTACCGCTACGGTACGCGCACAATCATGGTAGCCGCAACGCCATATCGAACGGGTAGTGCGCCTTAAGCTTACAACCCCAAACGTCAACCCAATACCCTCGATAGCCGTTAAACTATCTATTACAATCGCAAACCGAGTTCACCCTTGCGACATTCTGACCAACCCAAGATCTATAGGAGTATTTAAAATGAATCGTCTTAGCAAACTGGCCATACTGGCCGCTGCATCGCTGAGTTCCATCGCCATTGCGCAACCATACCCTGCGCCCATGGGTGCACAGCCGTATTCTGGCGGTGGGCAGCCCTATTCTGGTGGTGGACAATCCGGTGGTGACTATGCCCAAGTCATTGATAGGCGTCCCAATCTGGTAACCGTACAGCAACGCCAATGCCAGCAACGTGAAGTCATGCGCGAAGGCTCGAACAACGGTGGCGTGCTTGGTGCTTTAGCCGGTGGTGTCATCGGCAGCACTCTGGGTAGCAATAAGCGCGACCACGCTGCTGGTGCCGCGATTGGTGCTATTGGTGGCGCACTCATTGGTAATGAAATTAGCAACCGCAATAATCCACAACAAACCGAAGTTCGCGACGTCTGCCAACTCGTGCCCGTGACCGTACAGCAAGGTGAAGCCGTGACCTTCAGCTACAGAGGTCGCACTTTTACCCAATTTTTTCAATAAGTTAGACATTTTGTAGCAGCCCCACACCAAGGAACGCACGCATGAGCACACTTGTTGTCATTACCGAGCAACCCGCCCCAGGCGTTGGCTTGATCAGAATCAATCGCCCCGAGGCTCGTAATGCGCTCAACATGGCGGTGCGTCAACTCATCGCGCAACACTTAAGCGCGATGGCAGACGACGACGACATTCGTGCCATTGTGCTCACCGGCAATGAAAAAGCTTTTGCCGCCGGCGCCGATATCAAAGAAATGGCCGAAGCCAGTACCATCGATATGCTATTGCGAGGCACGCAAAAACTCTGGCGCACCATTTATGCCTGCCCCAAGCCAGTGATTGCCGCGGTCAATGGCTTTGCCTTGGGCGGCGGATGCGAATTAGCGATGACCTGCGACATCATCATCGCCGGCGAGACTGCGAAGTTTGGTCAACCTGAAGTCAAAATTGGCATCATCCCTGGTGGCGGTGGCACCCAACGACTACCTCGCACTATCGGTAAATATCAGGCCATGCGCTATGTATTGACCGGTGATTTATTTGGTGCGCGTGATGCCTGGCAAATGGGCCTAGTGAGCGAAGTAGTCGCTGATGCAGAAGTCGAATCGCGGGCAGTAGCCATGGCCGCACAAATTGCTGAGCTGCCCCCACTCGCCATTGAGCAAAGCAAAGAATCTATCTTACGTGGCATGGATGCGTCCCTAGAAACAGGCCTCACCCTAGAGACACGTACTCTACAAATGCTGTTTGCCTCGCAAGATCAAAAAGAAGGCATGGCAGCATTTATCGAAAAACGCAAACCAAAGTTTATCGGGCGTTAAGTAGGCGCTATTCGCTACCGCCGCTTATTTGTGGCCTGTGGCAATAGCGAATCAGGAGGGTGTAGCCTCGTATGATATTATCGACTGGATTAATACGCTAGAGGAGTAACATTCATGCGACAACTAACTTGCGTACTCACGTTTCTTACGGCTTCGCTATCGGCCGTTGGCTTCAACTGTGATGCACAGACCTATCCAAATAAACCAGTCAGAATCGTTGTCCCAGTCGCCGCGGGCGGCCCTACCGATATTCTCACACGCACACTTAGTCAAAAATTTGCTGAAACGTGGGGTCAACAAGTATTGGTTGAAAACCGCGCTGGTGGTGGTAGTAATATTGGTTTCGAATTCGTCTCAAAGTCTGCAGCAGACGGCTATACCCTGTTAATGGCACAGCCCGCATTTACGGTTAATGTCAGCTTATATAAAAATCTGCCCTACGACCCGCTACGTGATTTTGTGACCATAAGCTTAGCTGCTACTTATCCAATGCTTTTGGTTTCTCACCCCTCAATGCCAGCGCGCTCCATTAAAGAACTGGTGAACTTAGCTAAGACCAAACCGGGACGGCTGAGTATCGCATCCTCCGGTAACGGTACTACTGCGCATCTCGCAGTGGAATGGTTCAATACACTAGCCAATATTCGTCTAACGCATATCCCCTACAAGGGGGCGGCTCCAGCCACCGTTGACCTACTCGGTGGTCATGTTGATTTAGCTTTTGTGAGTCCACCCACAGTACTCACAGCAATTCAACAGCGCCGCCTGACGGCGCTAGCAATCACTGGTAGTGCACGTCATGCATTACTGGCAGGTGTTCCCACTTTTATCGAGTCTGGGTTTCCCGAATTTATCGTCATGGGTTGGTATGGATTAGTTGCACCAGCCGGTACGCCGCGCGATATAGTGAATATCGTGCGCGCTGAAGTCGTCAAGGCCTTAGCCGCGGGCGATATTAAAGAAAAACTCCACGCACTCGGTCTCGATCCAGTAGGCAGCACTCCCGAACAATTCACCACACTACTCAAAGATGAGGTCTCGCGCTGGGCGAAAGTAGTCAAGGCATCTGGTGCTAAACCAGATTAACTGAGAACACGCATGAAACACCATATCGATATTGCCACTGGCGTTACTCTCGCTTATTCGCTAGACGACTTTACCGATCCATGGTGTGAGGCCGAGACCATCATCCTTGTACATGGCATTGCAGAAAGCGGTGAAGCATGGCGCGGCTGGGTTCCCCATCTGGCACGACAATACAAAGTTATCCGTTTGGATCTGCGCGGATTCGGTGACTCCACGCCCATGCCGCTTAACTACGACTGGTCAATCGCAGCACTAGCCGATGATCTTGATGCATTCATCACGGGCCTGGGCCTAACACGCGTGCATCTGGTTGGCGCTAAACTCGGCGGTCTCGTCACCATGAAATTTGCAGCGACGCGGCCCAACAAGGTGCATACCTTAATTGTCTCTGGCGCGACGATCAAACTAGATTTTCTGGCGCCGTCCATCCCTGAAAAAGTACGCCGTATGGAGCAGGACAGCATACGCGCGTGGGCCGAATCGACCATGCGTGAACGCATGGGAACTGGCTTGCCTTCCATTGCGGTGACTTGGTGGATAGACCACATGGGTCGGGCACCGAAAGCGTCGGTGCTAGGAATCTACCGTATGCTCGCCAGTGTAGATATCACACCCGACATCCCGCTTATTAAAGCGCCCACCCTGGTGATGACCTCAACTAACAGTGGCTACTATGGCTCAACTCAAGAATTCAGCAACTGGCAGAAAAACATTCCAAACTCCGAACTAGTTCTAATCCCCGGCGACTCTTACCATATCTCTGCATCTTATCCCGATGCCTGCGCAAACCAAGCCGCGCAATTTCTCGCACGACAGCAACAGAAAAACAACTAGGCGCATGACGATTCCATTACATACTGTGATGATATTGTCATTAAATGATCAGTATCGCTGCGACACCCCAGCCCTAAAGTTCTAAGTACTACGGTCGATCCTCTACAATGCGCATTTATTTAATATGCATTGCATTGCGCCCGTACGTGGGCTTTGCACTAGTGGGCTTTGGTTTTTTAATTTTTTTAATTTTCTTAATTTTTGCATAGCGTTTTTATCTCTTTTTATCTCATTCCTATCGAGTTTTTATCAAGTTTTTATCGCATTACTGCCTAATCCATTACCGAGAGCGTTCATGAGTAAATCTACTGCGCCCATACCTAGCCCTGCCACCGTCGCCAGCCACTATGACTACGATTTAATTGTGATCGGGTCTGGCCCATCCGGACAACGCGCCGCAATTCAAGCCGCCAAGCTTGGCAAACAGGTCGCCATCATCGAGCGTTGTCGCACCATTGGTGGCGTCTGTGTCAACACCGGTACCATTCCCTCTAAAACATTTCGTGAAGCCGTATTACATTTATCTGGGTTTCGCGAGCGCGGGATTTACGGCTCGGCTTATCGCGTTAAGCAAGACATCACCATTGATGATTTGCTCTACCGCGTGCAGCAAGTGATCCGCTCCGAAGTCGACGTCATTCGCAATCACATGGCGCGTAATCGCGTCGATCTGATTGAGGCGATCGCTAGTTTTATTGACCCCCATACCATTGATTTAGTCTCTGCCACCGGCCACGGGCGACGTCAAATATCGGGCGAAAAAATTATTATTGCTTGCGGTACTGAAGCGGCTAAAGACGGTCATATTCCGTTTGATGGCCAGCATATTTTCACTAGTGATGATGTGCTCGGCTTACAGCAAATTCCGCGCTCTATCATTGTCGTGGGTGCAGGGGTCATTGGGGTCGAATACGCCACCATGTTCGCAGCCTTAGGTGTGCGCGTCACCATCGTCGACAAGCGTCCCGTGCTACTGCCATTTCTTGATCATGAAATCTCCGCAGCGCTCACCTATGTTGCGCAACAAAACAACGTGACCATGCGCTTAGGTGAAGAAGTCGCCGAAGTCAAACTCATTGCTCACGCCAGCAAACCCTGTGAAGTGAGCTTGAAAAGTGGCAAGGTCTTACATGCCGATGCCGTGCTCTATTCGATAGGCCGCGTGGGCGCCACCGAACAACTCGCACTCGATCTCGCTCAAGTACATGCTGATGACCGCCGTCGAATTACTGTCAATGCGCACTTCCAAACCAATGTTGAACATATCTATGCCGTAGGGGATGTCATCGGCTTCCCGTCGCTGGCGTCTACCTCTTACGAACAAGGACGGGCAGCAGCGCGTCACGCCTTTGGTGTGCAAGAAGATCACGCGATTGGCATTGGCGTATTTCCCTATGGGATTTATACAGTACCTGAAATCTCCACTATTGGTAAAAATGAAGATGAGCTCACGGCCGCTGGTATCCCCTATGAAATTGGCAAAGCCAATTATCGCGAAATTGCGCGCGGTCAGATTATTGGTGATCGAACCGGAGTTTTAAAATTAATTTTTAGCCCTGTCGATAAACGACTGCTAGCAGTACATATTTTGGGAGAAGGTGCTAGCGAGCTCATTCACATTGGCCAAGCAGTCATGGCTCACAATGGTACGATTGATTATTTTGCAGATGCGGTATTTAACTACCCAACATTGGCTGAATGTTATAAGTCTGCGGCACTAGATGGTTTGAACCGACTGCAATATTAATCGGTATTCAAAAAATTTATCTCATCATTACTAATTTACTAATTTACTAATCTAACTACGATACGTACTCAATAGCAGGCACTATTGAGTACGTGATCTCTAGCTATCCACGATTCATCTGTTCCCAAATCGCTTTTTCTAACGCTGTTGCACGGCCTTCTTGAGCAAAAATCTGCGATACCGTGTCACGGTCACCGGCCGCAATAATTTGCCGCAAATGACCAATAGTGGCTCTAAACTCTTCAAACGCTACCTCAGGATGTTCAGCAATCGACTTGATCGGTAAGTGTCCAATTTCTGCGGCTCGCCGCTCATTCTTGGCTTTTTCAACTAAGGTATCAATTTCAGCTTGGGAAATATGCAATCTAGAGGCGACTTCTTGAATTTTGACCATTTCATCATCGTCAATGACCCCGTCTTCCATATACACATAGAGCTCTGCACGCATCGCTTCACGCTCTTTGTGCAGTTGGTCATTAAATGCTGAAGCCAAAATAGCCGCAGGCACCGCAAAAATACCAATCCCCACCAAGGCCATGATACTCGTCATCAAGCGGCCTATTGGTGTTATTGGTGAAATATCACCATAACCTACAGACGCTAAGGTGACCACCGCCCAGTAAATCGATTGTGGAATATTTTCAAACTTTTCGGGCTGTGCTTCATGTTCAAACAAATAGCCCAAGCTGGCCATCAAAATTACCATCAACAACATGATAAAGGTTGAGGCTGCAATCACTGGCCATTCACGCTGGAGTGCTTTGAGCAAGGTACCTGTGGCTTTACTCTGACGGGTCAATTTCAATAAGCGCATCAATCGGAATATCCGCAAGAAACGCAAGTCAAACAAGTGTTGCAACAATGCTTCTAGGTAGAACGGCACAACCGCTAAAAAGTCAATGACTGCCAAGGGGCTGCGGGCGTAGCGGAAGCGACCAAAAAACGCACCTGCATTACCCGGTCCTTCAACACATGAATATATCCGCGCAAAGTATTCAACCGTAAATACTGCCACCGCGACCGCATCGAGCACAATAAACTCAATATTTAAGTGATAGTGTACAGATTCAACCGATTCCATAATTACCGCTAGCACCGAGATCAACACCCACCAGACGACAAAGTTGTCAACCATTTCATGCAACTGACCGCTGGTGTCGGTTGTATGAAACAAGGCATAGACTTGTTGGCGGAAAGTGCGGCCTTTGTTCAGCTTACGAAACTCTTGAATCGCCGGCACTAATACACGCAACAACTTTAACAGTCTTAATAGCCGAAGAGCTCGCAATACCCGCAAGTCGAGGTTGACGCCAATAAACTGCAAATAAAACGGCAATATAGCTACCAAATCGATCAACGCAAACGGGCTAAATATATAACTCAAACGCGGTAGCTTGCGGCCCTTAAACTCTTCGTCTTCTGGCGCCGTATAAAACCGCAACACATATTCAATGGAAAACACAACCAAAGAAAATACATCAAAGAAATGAAACAAGGACTTATAAGGCTGGAATACAACATCAATATTCTCAACAATCAAGGCCACCAAATTGGCAACGATCAAGATCGAAATAAAATTTTCGGTCGATTTGGCGTAGTTATCATCTAAGTTGGTATTAAATAACCAACGATATATAAAACGTCGCACCTTGTTAGCTTGGGGGGGGGTAGTAGATTGGGTTTCAGTCACGATAATCCTCAGCTGTTCTTTAAGATCAGAACTTCAATTCAGCAATTTTGATCACACTAAATCCGCGGCCACACACAACGACGCGTAGATTTAACTCTTGATTGACGGCCTCATCCGTTTCCATAGCAGCAAACGTGAGCGCGCTTGGGTCTGTTGGCTTCGGTGTGCCTTTTTCCACAATAATTGCACCATGCGTATTCAACTGTTCGCGATCGCACTTCGGTGAAAAAATCAAACCCTCCTTCTCGGCCACATTCTTGATGTTGGCCAATGGCGCGCCAGGAGCGACTACTGCCATTAGACAGTCTTGCAACATTGCCTCGCTGTCTTTACGGCAGCTCTCCAGCGCCACTTCTTTACCTTCGGCGCGCGCCTTGCCAGTTTCTTCAAGCCACTTAACCAATTGCTCAGCGTTGCTTTTAGTGTGTTCGGTCTCTGAGCCCTCTTTAAACGTGGTATAGCCCAAATTCACCACTAAACCTAATACGATTAATAACAAAATAACAAAGACTGCATCATATTTGGTGAAATACGGTTGTGCTGCGGCAGCACTGTGTTGATCATCCGACTGATTTTGTGTAGACACTACAACCTCCAAAACGATTCATCTCGCACAAGAGCGCCTTGTGCACGCCTGCAGAGCAATACACTCTGCATCCATACTTTTGTCTTGCATAGCACGCGCTACTTCACCGCATCGTGCAGGTCATCAGTCAAAGCGATAGCATTCGTTAATTAGCAAAGACAGTAACAATAACAATCACTATTAAATGACTATGTGTTGAATGATGAATAGTTGAACAACATTTAATAAAGATAATAAATACTATGAATACAATTAATACTTTACTGCGGTAATCACTGAATTAAGGTGATGTTAAAGTATTAAACCAATGATTTGTTTCATATTAATGATTAATTATCTTCGCGAAGTTCCAATATTACTCGATTTTTTTTGAGTTTTCCGTTTTTTTTACAATTGAGCGGATATTTATTTTAAAAACAAAATAAAACAAGCCGTTAATTAACTGATCGCTTGTATTTAATGTTGATACTGAACGCTTCTCAAAAATATAACTCTCTGATTTTATTATTAAATATTTTTGCTGCACTCGCGCAAAGTAGTCACGCAGTGCGCTGCCTGCGTAAGCTCATCACCACGCCGCTTCTAATGTGGCCATGATTCGATCACGCTCCGCTAAAAACTCGCGTTGCGGATCGGCATTAAAGTTTCTCAGTGAATGTTCCAAAATCTGCGGCAAGCTATCGCGGGGAATGTTGACATCACGCAAGCGCGTGGGCATACCCATACCGGCAAACGCCTGCTCAATCGCTTGTGCTGCATTCAAGTGTGGCGTATCACCCTCCGCACAATCAAAAGCTGCAGCAATCAACCGCATTGCTTCTGGATCACGCCCACCAAATTGGCGAACCACGGTTGCAGTAAGTGCTGAGTTAGCCTCGCCTTGGCCCACATGCGCATGCAAATTAAATAACGCCGTGGCCAGTGCATAAGTCACCCGCGCAGGCCAATGCTTCTCAGTGAGAGTGCCGCCATCATCGGCGTCGCGATTTTGTAAAAACGCTGCGGCACATAAATGAATCCGCGCCTCAGCATCTTGCGGGTTGGCCACACGCGGAATAGCGCGTTGCGCTAAACGAAACGACTGCAAACGATCGCCCTCAGATAAAGGCCCCATACGGGGCGCGCCCAGATTCATTAAGGCACGCCAAAATACTGATGCTGCAGTCGTGCGCGCCAACGAGACTGGCGCCGTCAACACCGCATCCGCATCCCAAAACAATGCGACCGGTCGCGTTTTAGGATCAAAAAACTCCATACGATGATTACGATTTGGGTCTTTCACGCCAGAACCAGCGCGATTTTGAGCCGTGGTAGCTGCAGTCAATACATTGACAATCGGTAACTTAGGCGCCATCAGTCGCGGACTAATCGCCGGGCCTTTAGCAGGATATTGTGTAATTAATTGATCCACTGGTCTGGACTCCGCCATCAAAATGGCAACCACCCGCGTGCCTTGAATCACACTACCCGAACCCACGCCGATTAATAAATCTGCCTGCACAGCGCTTGCAGCTGCAGCTGCGGCTTGTACCGACGTCAGCGTGGTGTCTTTATCAATTTCATCATACACACCGACACACTGCGCGCCGAGTATGCGTTGAATACGCGCGATCAAATCGGTTTTGCGCGACACACTTCGGCCACATACAATAAATGCACGACTTGTTTGTTGGCGTTTGAGCTCTGCTGGCAATTGCTCCAGAGCATCTTGACCGCTATATAAGCGTAATGGATAACTGATGGCCCGAAAATCGGTGACGGCAGCGTTTACTGACATAAGCGACGATTCCTAAAGAGTTCCAAAGCAGACAATGCCGCCAGCGCACCGCCAGCGGGCGTCATTTCATCATAAACCGGTAAACCCAAAGCCAGCGCTCGTTCGCGGAACGCCCGCTTGCGCGCTTCCAGGCTAGGCTCTCCATCGGCGCGTAGTACTAAAATAAAATGCGCTTGCCTCGGATAGCGTTGCTGTACACGCAGGGCTGCATCAACTAAATTATCCAAGACTTCAGGTTTGCTACGGCCACCAAAAGCCGACATATTTAAATGCATCACCACTGCTTCGGGCTGTCCTTGATCATAGATCAGTTCGAGAATTTTCTCAGCCACCCGACCATCGTCTTGCTGAAACGTACCTACTGGACAATCGATCGGATTGGTTAAGCTAGTGCCAGGTGGCATGTGCAAATCATTTAATGCTGCAATCAATGGCGGTGCAAAGCGCGTCACCGCCAACCCAAGACGGGCATAGGCATCGGTAGCCAAGACGCTTGTACCACCACCATTACCAAACAACACGACTTCTCGGGTCGGTCGCTCGGGACGTGGCTCTACCGCTTGAAATAACAACAAGGTGTCGACAAACTGGTCTAGGCTTTCTACCAAAATGCTGCCCGTCTGACGTGCGAGTGCAACCCAAACACGATCATCCCCTGCCAGCGAGCCCGTATGTGATGCAGCGGCAATTAATCCCTGCTGTGTTCGGCCACCTTTTAGTATCACGACCGGTTTAGTGGCTTTCGCTTGGCGTAATAATTCAAATAAACGCCGACCCTGTTGCCCGCTCTCGATGTATAAACCAATGACTCGAGTTTGTGGATCAGCCAAATAAAATTCCAACAAATCTGCAGGTGTCACATCCGCTGAGTTACCGAGCGTCACCAGCCCAGAAAATTTCACGCCGCGCGCCATGCCGCGACGAATCACATCGGTGCCGATGCCCCCGCTTTGCGACACAATCCCTACAGTGCCTACATCACGCGGACTAATTTCGGTAAAGGTGAGTTGGCCACGCGGTGAATACGTACCTAAACAATTTGGCCCTAGCAGTCGCATCCCGCCCGCACGCGCCGCCTGTGCTAACTGGGCTTGCAATCCCTCGCCCGATTCGATTTCAGCAAACCCACTGGCGACTACTTGCGCAAACCGCAACCGGCCTTGTGCCGCGGCCAGAATCGGTGGAATCAATGGGGCAGAAATCCCGATATAGGCATAATCCACGGGCTGCGGTGTATCTGCCAAACTTGGATAAGCCGGTAAGCCATTAATTTCGCTTGCCGTGGGATGTATTGGATAGATTGCACCACGATAACCAAACTCTTGTATCCGTCGAATAAACACATTGGGTAGCGCGTGGTTTTTGGCGGATGCGCCATATACCGCAATTGTGCGCGGCGCAAACAATGGCATAAATTCATCAATAATCGTCATCATCTAGCCCAATATAAAACGCGCATCAACCGCGACTGCTGCATCTGCAGTCACCATCAAAGGATTGATATCCATTTCCATCACCGCATCGGCTTGCTGCATCAGCAGTCCCTGCTCACCCCCAACTTGTAACAATACGGCGATCAAGGCTTGGGCTGAAGCCGGTGGCTGACCGCGCACACCCGTCAGTAAGGCGGCCGCCTTTAATTCGCTAATCATATCCTCTGCATCGAGCTGGCTAATCGGGCACAAGCGAAACGCCACGTCTTTCAATACTTCAATAAAAATACCACCCAGACCCACCATCACTAAAGGGCCAAATTGCGGGTCCCGCCAACCACCAACCACCCACTCCTGACCGGCGGGCGCCATCTCCTCGATTAAAAATCCATCAATCACATGCGCTTTGATTTCTGGTGATTGCAACATAGTGCTGATTGCTGCACTCACCTCAGCCACACTGCATAAGCCCAAGCGCACACCCCCGACATCACTCTTATGTAGAATGGTTGCCGACATCACCTTCAACACCCAAGGCCCTTGCATACTGGCGCATGCCGTTGCTACTGCTTCACTGAAGTCGGACGATTGTGCACTCACCACTCGCGTCTGCGGTACGCGTACTCCATAAATGGCTAGCAAGCTCTTGCCAGCAGCTTCATCTAATGCCGTGCGTTGTTGGGCGCGTGCTGCACGGATTAAGGCTTGGCCTCGGCTCTGTACGTCTAGCATAGTCATGCGGGTCTCCCGGTAATTTCACCAATAATGCCTGTGTGTAGCTGGCCGCTTCGAAACGGTGCGGAATCTAAAATATTCAGTAGCGCTGGTATATTATGTTTCACACCCACAATCTCGAAACCGCGCAAGGCCTCTAACAACTGGGTAATTGCACTATCTCGATCCACAGCATGCACAATCACCTTCGCCAATAAGGGATCATAGTGCGGCGTGACCACTCGTCCTTCAGCATAGCCCGTATCAATCCGCACTCCAGGTATTTGTGGGGGTCGAAATACCGTCAGGGTGCCGGGTGAAGGATAAAAATTCTTAGGGTCTTCTGCATACACACGCGCTTGAATCGCGTGCCCACTGATCTTTACTTGGGTATCACAGCACTGGCTCAAGGGCAGCCCTGCCGCCGATAAAATTTGCGCTCGCACCAAGTCAACACCGGTGATCATCTCGGTAACACCGTGTTCGACTTGCAGACGCGTGTTCATCTCGAGAAAACAAAACTCACCATTTGCACTCAACAACATCTCTACCGTACCGATATTGTCATAACCCATTTTTTGTAAAATCGCAGCAATCTGATCAGCCATCGCCAACGCTTGTGGTCGTGGCAATTGTGGTGCAGGCGCTTCTTCAATCACCTTTTGGTTACGCCGCTGGGTGGAGCAATCCCTCTCAAAGAAGTGCATCAGCTGACCATGCTGATCGCCCAAGACTTGAAACTCCACATGGCGCGGGCGCTCGATGAGTTGCTCGAGAAACACCTCCGCATTACCAAAACCACGAGCAGCCATGGAACGTGAGCGCTCCACCGCGGCTAACAAGCCCGCAGCCTCCCGCACCGGTAACATCCCAATGCCTCCACCACCACCTGCTGGCTTCACTAATAAGGGATACCCTATTTCTGCAGCAATGATCGCAATTGCCTCGGGGTCTTCAGGCAACACCACCGAGCCACGCGCCATCGGCATGCCATTTTCAGCGGCCAAGGCCCGCGCTTGGGTTTTATGCCCCATCGCTGCCAACCAACGCGGCGCGGGGCCGATAAATCGCGACCCGTGATCGACGACTTGTTGCGCAAACTCTGCGCTCTCAGCCAAAAACCCATAGCCTGGGTGCACGCCATCGGCGCCACAGTGGCGCACCACTTCTAACAGTTGCGCGGTGTTTAAATAGCTCTCGCGTGCCGGGGCGGCACCAATTGCATACGTCTGCGTGGCTAGCGCTAAATAAGGTGCCCCTGCATCGGCCTCTGAATAGACCGCCACTGAGGCAATCCCCATTGCATTCAATGCACTTAACACACGGGCGGCAACCGCCCCGCGATTTGCAACCAGAACTTTATTAAACATTGCTCATCCTGCCGCAGCGACCATCAGTGACACGCAAAGCACTTCACCAGGTCTATTAAAATAATAATAAAATCAAATAGTTACTTAATATTTTATTGTTTGGATATTTATTGCTGTAGCGCGCCCCTAAGGTCTGACTCCTGCACGTAACTTCGGGCCCAGCTGTGTAGCCAATCGATCCTGGCAGGCATCAATGAACTGACACAAATAAGGTCGCGTCTCGCGCGGGTCAATAATATCTTCCACTGCAAACGCCTCTGCCGTACGAAACGGCGAGGCTAAGGCCCGTAACTCCGCCTCGAGCTCACGTTCGCGTGCAACGGGGTCCGGCGCACTCGCAATCTCCCGCTTATAAGCGGCCTTCACCCCGCCTTCAACTGGTAACGAACCCCATTGCGCCGAAGGCCAAGCAATTTTAAAGTTGAGTCCCCCACGATCAGTAAAACCGCCGCCGGCCACACCATAGCATTTACGAATAATCACCGTAATCACCGGCACGCTCACCTGAAAACCAATAAAGCGTGCCCGCACCCCTTCACGCAAAATCGCTGCTGCCTCGGACTCCAAGCCCACCATCAAGCCCGGTACATCGGCAAACAACAACAAAGGAATATTAAACATATCGCACAGCTCGGTGAAATGACCCTGCTTGCGTGCGGCCTTCACATCCATAATGCCGCCGACCATCGGGTTACTGGCGATGATCCCCACCACTTTGCCATTTAAACGCGCCAGTGCAGTAATAATGGCACGGCCAAAGCCGGGTTGAATTTCAAACCAAGAGTCCCGATCGACAATCATGCCTAATAAGGTTCTCATGTTATAGGCCTGGCGATCGGCACGCGGCACGATACTCGCCAGCGCCGCTTCGCAGCGATCCACAGGATCACCAACATCGCGTTGCGGTGGCAAATTCCACACGTTTTGTGGCATGTAACTCATAAACCGACGTATTTGGGCAAAGCAATCGGCCTCGCTACTGGCCACATTATCAATGGTGCCGGCGCGATCCACCGCCACCGCCGTGCCACCTAAGTCCTCTTTGCTCAAACGCTGACCAAACGCCCGTTCGACCACGGGCGGACCTGCGGCGAATAAATGGCCTGTGCCTTTCACCATAATCGACCAATGCGACAAAATCGCACGCATCGCCGGCCCACCGGCAGTCGTGCCCATTACCGCGCTCACCACTGGCACCACCCCGAGCAAATCAGCAGAACGCTCCATCCCATCTTGGCCATAGCCAGGCACTACGGTATAACCTTTGCGCTTAGCGGTGTTGACTGAACCGCCTGTACCATCAATCAGGTTCACCAACGGAATGCGATATTGAAAAGCCAAGTCCTCAATAAATCCACCTTGGCCACCTTTGCGTCTGTCGCTCCCAAAACCGGTGCCGGCTCGAATCGTGTAATCCTCGCCGCCAATCGCTAGCGGCCGCCCATTGATTTTGGCAATGCCCATGACATAGGGCGCGGGCTCAAATCCGGTTAATTGGCCGCCGCTGTCATAAGTGCCTTTGCCGGCGAGCTTGCCGACTTCGCGAAATGTGCCTGCATCAACCAACGCATTGATGCGTTCTCGAACCGTTAATTTACTTTGCGCGTGGTGACGCGCCACCGCCTCGGGCCCACCACATGCCTCGGCTAGGGCGCGCCGACGATGCAGCTCATCAATTTCTGCTTGCCATGGCATATAGATTAATAATTCAATATTATCAATTAGTTATTATGTAAGCGGGCGCCTACATTTTAGCGCAGCAACCAAACACTTAGACTACTATTCCTCGAGAATAGCGACAACCTGACCCTCGGCAACTGGGTCTTTTTCCTGCACCAGAATCTCCACCAAGGTGCCGCCTTCTTCAGCAATAACCGGTATTTCCATCTTCATAGACTCAATCACAATCAGGGTATCACCACTGGCAACTGTGTCGCCGGCCTGCATTTTAATTTGCCATACGGTGCCTGTAATCTCCGACTTCACTTCAATGCGTGCCATCGTTTTGTTCCTCAATGCGCAGATTCAATCAATGATATTTCAGCCAAATGATGCTTTGGCATCGTATGCTTAGGCACCAATTGCTGTCAAGAAGATTGTTGACAATCTGACAAAGCAAGATTAGCGTCACGGTCTATGAACCCTGATTACACAGCGCCCGCTATCGCCACACTGTTGCGGCCTCCTGCCCTCACTCAATCCCTGGCCGAACAAATCGCTGCCAAACTCTGTACCGATATACTCGCTGGCGACTACGCACCCGGTCAGCGCATCATGGAGCAAACCGTTGCGTTGACCTTTGCCGTGAGCAGGGGGCCGGTGCGGGAGGCTTTGCGCTTACTGGAAAAGGACGGCTTAGTGAGCATACTGCCGCGGCGCGGTGCTCAAGTCACCAACCCGACAATCGCTGAAGTCTATGAAATCTTCAATATCCGCGCCATGCTCAATGGTCTACGCGACCGCATGATTGCGGAGAGCCCGACCCGAGTAGAACTACTACCGCAACTCGCCCAAGAAATTGAGTGTTTACGGGTAAGCGCGACCGAAACTGATAATGGCTATATTGACACCGTCATTCGTCTCAACCAATGGCTGACCCAAGTTGCCGGCAATGCGCGTCTACAAGCCATATTAAGTGCGCTAGCCATCCAAACCGTGCGCTACACCCGCCTGGGTCTCGCCACTCCCGAGCGCCGCGCCCAATCAGTGGGGCACTGGCAAGCCACATTGATAGCGATTCGCAACGGTGACGGCCCGGGCGCCGAACGGATTGCTCGGCAGCGGGTATTGGACTCCCGCGATGCGGCAGCAACACAATTGGGTCAAGCGCCACCCGCCCACTCGTCCTAGTCTATCGATTCAACGCAATACGGCGCAGTACCGCTATTCATGATTAAATCGCATTACAATTTCCCTGTTATTTTCAAACCGACACCTTTGAAAGTTCGCATATGACCACTCAACTCCCCGAACTCACCGATGCCACACTACAACTCGATGGTCGTGTTGCGACTTTAACGTTAGATCGCGACGACGTGCGCAATGCTCTCACCGGCACTGAACTGGTCTCCGATATTGTGAACACCCTACAATGGGCGAACAGCTGCCTAGATGCTTCTGTATTAATCATTACTGGTGCGGGTAGCGCCTTCTCCGCCGGCGGTAATGTTAAAACCATGGGCGATCGCGCCAAAGGTCCGGTACATGAATTACAACGTAACTACCGCCTAGGTATTCAACGCATCCCACTCGCCATGCAAGACACTGACATTCCTGTCATCGCCGCCATCAACGGTCCGGCCATTGGTGCGGGCTTTGATTTAGCCAATATGTGCGATATTCGTATTGGCTCCACCGAGGCACAATTTGGCGAGACCTTTGTTAATTTAGGCATCATCCCCGGTGATGGTGGCGCTTGGTTTTTAACACGCCTCTTGGGCTACCAACGCGCAGCCGAACTTACCCTAACCGGTCGCCTGATCAAAGCCGAAGAAGCCAAAAGCTTAGGTATTTTGCTCGAAGTCACAGAGCCTGGCGACTTACTCGCCAGCGCTCAAAAAATGGCTAGTCGGATTGCCGCGAAGCCACCTTTGGCCGTGCGTTATGCCAAACGCTTACTCAAGCTGTCACAAGGTCAAAACTTGAGCGATCATCTGGATCACTGTTCAGCATTTCAAGCAATTTGCCATAAAACAGAAGACCACCAAGAGGCCTTGCTGTCCTTTTTTGAGAAACGGCGCGGCGTATTTAAAGGTCAGTAATGCCATTGTTAAAACCATTCTTCCTACCGCATACGCTACACCGCTGGTTATTGGCCGCAGGCACGGCATGTTGGATTGGACTGTCTGCTCCACCAGCAGCCGCCATCGAGCCCTTCTTTCCACCGCGCGACGAGTTGGCTACTGATGCCTCATGGCAACGCTTTCGGCAACGCCTACTCACAGCGATTGAAGCGCGCGATATAAAGTTTGTGATGTCCATTGTCGCTCGTGATGTGCGCAATGGTTTAGAGCGCGACAAAGGCCATGCTGAATTTAAACTGCAATGGCTCGTTGATGAACCAGACAGCCCACTATGGCGCGAATTGCGCCGCGCACTTCACTTAGGTGCGAGTTATTTTCAACACGAACATATGCCTCGTAGTGCCTGTGCACCTTATGTCTTGCCACACTGGCCGCAAGATTTAGACCCAACCGAGCATGGCGCAATCATCTCTCAAGAGACGCAAATGCGCGAAGCGCCCAGTGGTCGATCAGCTATATTAGAAACTCTGAGTTATAGCGTCGTCCCGGTTAACGATTGGGAAGTCGCTGATCTGGATCGCGGCAATCCCCAACGTTGGGTGCGGGTGAATGCACGTCAGCGGCAAGGGTTTATTCCAGAAGAACATATTCGTAGCCCGCTCGAACACTTAGCGTGCTTTCGCAAGGGTGCGCAAGGTTGGCAATTAACCTCATTTATGGCCGCGGGCGAATAAAAGCAGCCAAGCATCAGTGATCCACCAAGTAAAAGTAGCACACCTACTACAACTGTCCGTAAGAATGTAAACCCGATAAAAACATATTCACGCCAACAAAGGCAAACATCGTCACGAATAAGCCGATAACTGCCCACCATGCCAATAAGGGGCCGCGCACGCCTTTGATTAATCGCATATGTAACCACGCCGCATAATTAAGCCACACAATCAAAGCCCAAGTCTCTTTGGGATCCCACGACCAATACCCCCCCCAGGCCTCTGCTGCCCACATCGCACCTAGAATGGTGGCAATTGTAAAAAACGTAAAGCCTAGCGCAATTACCTTGTACATCAAATCATCCATCACCGCGGGAGTAGGCAAGATTTGCGTGAGCCAGCCACGATCTACTAACAATGCAGCGCAAGCAATCATGGCAGCAATCGCAAATGATCCATAGCCAATAAAGTTAGCCGGCACATGGATTTTCATCCACCACGATTGGAGAGCAGGCACCAACGGTTGAATTTCATGCGCACCCCGATCAAAGGTGTACCATAAAATAAACCACACCGCAGCGAGCACCACCAACATCACAAATGCACCCAACTGGCGAGTGGCGTAACGCGCTTCATAATACAAATACAATAAACCGGTAATAATCGTAAACAATACAAACACTTCATACAAATTACTAATCGGTATATGTCCAACATCGACACTGATTAAATAAGACTCATACCAACGCACCAATAAACCGACTAAACCTGCGGTCACCCCCACCCACAGTAAGCGGGTGCCCGCTGCCGTGAGGGCTGCTACGCGCCCGAGTAAACCACTCCAATAACTCAGCGCACTCAGTGCGTAAAAAAAACACATCCACATGATTGCAGTTTGACTTGAAATTAAATATTTCAAGAAAAACACTTCTTGGGCGCGCGCAATCTGGCCTTGATACCAATAGACACTACATAAACTCACAGCAATCAATACCCACATCAAGTTCCGAATTGCTGACCAGTGCCAAGCCAGCGTAATTAAAGCTACCACTGCCGCCACCAAAATTACTTGCTCATAGCCATCCATCCACTGACCAAAGCGCTGCAATACCCAGCCGCTGCCAAGAACTAAGCCTACGGCATAACACCAATCCCATACGCTGCGCTTAAATAAACCTCGGGCAACTAAGACTTCTGGCTCAACTGGCTCTGGGACACTAGACATGGGTTACCCTTTCGACATCGCTGCGAATGCTTGCTGGTGGTGAATAAATTCTTGATCATTGTCTAAGGTATTGCGGTTGGAGGCCATCGCCACAACCATCTGGGCGTGGGTATCGCTATGAGCTGCCTGTAACAAAATCCACAAACGACGCTCTCGAATATACAGCATCACAAAAATGCCTAATACCAACAACAAACAACCACCATACACAATATTTTGACCCGGTGCGCGCGTCAATTGCAAGCCCGAAGCTTTCACTTCTTCAAACTGCGTGAGCTGCACATAAAATGGTGCACCATATGCAAAACTATCGCTCACCGAGGTGAGGGTATCACGCACAAACCGCAAGGCCTGCGGATCATCCATAGACGTCGTTGGCGTATGTTGTTGATTATCCCACTGCCATGCCGCCAACGCCACGCCCTCTAATACTTTCACGTAAATCTCAGCCGCCTTATCCCGCTCCGCCTCTGGCACACTCTGATCAATAAAATCACTGACTGACTGAAAACCATTGGTCGCAAATAATTGCAAAACTCGCTCCGCACTCTCGGCAAGTCTTGCGCGCAACTGCGGGGTGACTGCAGAGCCTCCGGCTTGCGCTGCGAAACGTTGTCCCAATAACGGCCACGACTTTGCATCTAATAATAAAGCCCGTAACCGCATATACCGCTCTATGCGACCTTGGCTATCGAGCGGCAAGCGCAAGTAACGAAAACTCGCATTAGGGCTTGCCCGCACTCCACTCATTAAATACCAAGCGCCTTCTAACTGCAGGGGCAGCATATAGTTACTAAATTCACTTGCCTGACCTTGCGCATCGCGCAGCCGAAATTGCACACTCGGCCCTACATTGCGTAAATCTTGACGTGAGGCGTCTGCTGCACCCGAGCCCATTTGCGCAAAAACACGCGCTGCCACGCCAGCGGTCTTCACTGGCTCCTGTGGCGTATTATTTACACTTAAATCTTCGATATTAAAGGGCCGAAAATCAGCAACTTCTAGACGCAATTCGGTTTGACCGTTATGTATCGTAGTGGACTGATGCACCACACCCGCAATATCAAAGGGCTGTGGCTTCTGACTAAATAAAGGCCATGCCCGAAATTGCATGCGGGTGCCGCCATCTGCAAAACTGGCTTGATAAATCGCAATGCCGCGATGAATTAAGGGATGGTTCACGCGAATCGTGCGCTCAATACGCTCACCGGTTTGGCGATCAGTTAATACAATATCACTGGCAAAATCGCGTGGCTGACCGGTCGTGTAATGCTCAATATGAAATTTATTTAATGCCACGGTGAATGGTAGGTCTTGCACAAAATAACCATCGCCAACATTTAAAAACACTACATTAGCGCTTGAACCCTCGGGAATATTGACGTTACCGCGAAACGATTGATTATCGGGCCCGAGACGACTCTGCGCTGGCACCTGACTTTGCGGTATGTCACGCACCTCAATGACCTTTTGCCCCGTCCACTGCAATGCTTTTAACGGTAGATTGCCATCGATCAAACCGCCGACGCAAATCACCACAATGCCACAATGCGTGAATAAATAGCCTAGGCGATGATAGCTGCCGGCCTTTGCCGCAATTAAAATGTCTGCACCACCGGCACCTCTTGCTGTCACACGATAGCGAAAACCGTGGCGGAATAAATACGCTTCGACCTGTGCTTGACACGCCTGAAGCGACTGCTCTAAGGGTAGAGTCATCTGCATAGGTAGTCGTTGTAATGTGCGCACAGTCACTTTGTCACGATAACTGGCCATCTCTTGCAACATAGACGGCCCGTTACGATAAATACAACTACTGGTGGAGAGCACCAGAAACGCTAAGATGGTCAGAAACCAACTGGCGTGATACACGTCATACAGGCCTAGCGCCTCAAAGACTGGAAACCAGAATGGGCCAAATTGAGCAATATAGTTTGCATAAGGCTCGGCCTGCTTGAGTACCGTGCCGACTACCGAGGCAATCGCTAATACGCTCAGAAGACTGATCGCGAAGCGCATCGAGGAAAATAATGTATACAGGGCTTGCCACCGACTCCATTGACCCATGCGCTGTTATCCGCTTTGAGACTACACCTAAGGCCGCATCTGCTGCCTGCGAGCAGAGTCAGTCAGCAATGAACGCAGCATCTCGATTCTATATATCTCAGCATCCCCGCCCGAATAAATTCGTGACAGGCGTATGCCGCTCTTTAACGCAAACCAGCAATATATTCAGCAACCGCGGCAATTTCTTGATCACTTAACTTTGCAGCAACCATGCGCATCATTTGCGCTGGATCATTGGCACGCTGGCCAGAACGGAAGGCTTTGAGTTGCGCCGTCGTATATTCAGTGTGTTGACCGGCTAGACGAGGAAATTGGACCGGCAAGCCAGCGCCATTCGGTGAGTGACAAGAGGCGCAAGCAGCAATACCTTTGGCCGCAACACCACCCCGATATATACCTTCACCTTGTTTAGCTAAAGTGGCGTCCTGAGCCGCTCTAGGCTTGGCCTTTTGTGACGAAAAATAAGCTGCTAGGTCTTGCATATCGTCACTGGATAGATTGGCGACCATGCCGGCCATGATGCCGTTATTACGTTCTGCGGCTTTGCCGTTTTGCGGCTTGAAATTCATTAACTGTTTGTTTAAATACTCCGGGTGCTGTCCCGCTAAGATAGGGTTACTCGGGATCACGCTATTGCCATCAGCCATATGACAGGCTGCACAGGCTTGTCCAGCAATCACCTGCCCTTTTGCAGGGTCACCCTTTGCTGCGCCGTGGGCTAAGCCGCAAGCCGCCACTAAACCCATGACCCAGACCCACTGTCTCGGTTTGAGCTTGAACTTGTTTAGGCGGAATTCCATGCGCACTCCTTCAATTATCGGTATCAGTAGAAGGTCTGTATTCTAAAGCATTTTACGGGCAAATTAACGCTACCCATAAGACAGCCAATATAGGTGATAATAGGTGGGTGTCTTTATTCTCCCAACTCGAATTTCGCTACGCGGTTCACCAACTAGCCGATATGCCGCCCGACCGAGGCGCTGAAGTGGCGTTCGCCGGTCGCTCTAATGCCGGCAAGTCAACGGCCATCAATACCATTGCCAATCGCCGTCGCTTAGCCTTTGTGAGTAAGACCCCTGGCCGTACACAGGCGATTAATTTCTTTGATATGGGCAATCAATCAGCTTTAGTCGACCTTCCGGGCTACGGCTATGCGGCAGTGCCCAGACATGAGCAAGAACGCTGGGACAATTTGATTGGCAACTACATAGCAAACCGTAACTCTCTGATTTTATTGGTTATTATTGTAGACATCCGGCGCGGCTTAGGTCCCTTAGACCTGCAGATGTTGGAATGGTTATCACCCACCCAAAAGCCTGTACATATATTGTTGACTAAATCCGACAAAATTAACCGACAAGAATCCACAGCCATGCTGGCACAAACCGAAGCACAACTGGCCCAATTACCTGGTGTCGCCACTGCCCAAATTTTCTCGGCAACCAAAAAAGTCGGGGTGCGGTTAGCACAAGCAACCATTGCGCGTCACCTAAATGCGCCCTTAATTCCGGTCAACCCTTAGCGCCCAATCTCCTGCACTGCAGATCTCCTCTGGCCGCGGAGAACCCTCAACAATGCGCACAGCCCGCTCCGAGTTTGCTACGATCAAGGCTTATCCTGTGCGCAGATGACAGCGCCAGCGTTCTCTGTGTTTTCTGGGCTCTCTGTATTATCCATATTATTCATATAATGCAACGATTCCATCGACTAAATTGCCATCATCTCAATCATCTCAATAAGGTAGTAAAGCCATGACTGCTATTGGTGCTTATCCCACTCGTCGTATGCGCCGTATGCGACACGCTGAATTCTCACGCCGCCTCATGCGCGAACACCAACTCACAACCAATGACTTCATTTACCCCGTGTTTGTGATTGACGGGAAAAATCGCAGCATTGAGGTGGCATCCATGCCTGGCGTCAAACGCTATACCATTGACCATCTACTCAAACACGCAGCCCTCTGTGTTGAAGCTGGCATCCCTGCACTCGCCCTATTTCCAGCGATCGAGTCCACCTTAAAAAGCCCTGATGGGCGTGAAGCGACTAACCCCAAAGGGTTGATCCCGCGCACCGTTGCAGCACTCAAAAAACACTTTCCCGAACTCGGGGTGATCACCGACATTGCGCTAGATCCTTATACCACCCACGGTCAGGATGGCTTAATCGACAGCAGCGGGTATGTTTTAAATGACAAAACCATTGCAGTCCTTAAACGACAAGCGCTGGTGTGTGCTGCGGCTGGCGTGGATATTGTGGCGCCTTCCGACATGATGGATGGTCGTATTGGCGCAATTCGAGCAGCTCTTGATCAAAAACACTTTATTCATACCAAAATCATGGCGTATTCAGCCAAATATGCTTCCGCATTTTATGGCCCGTTTCGCGATGCCGTCGGTTCGTCAAAATCGCTAGGTAAAAGTGATAAACGTAATTACCAAATGGACCCTGCAAATAGCGATGAAGCCTTGCATGAAGTAGGCCTCGATCTAGCCGAAGGCGCAGACATGGTGATGGTGAAGCCTGGTATGCCATATTTGGATATTGTCAGTCGCGTCAAAGCCCGCTACCAAGTACCGACCTACGCTTATCAAGTCAGTGGCGAATACGCCATGCTGAAAGCAGCGGCTGCTAATGGCTGGTTGGACGAACGCGCTTGTGCACTAGAGGCGTTATTGGCTTTTAAGCGCGCCGGCGCTGATGGCATCTTGACTTACTTTGCGCTCGATGCCGCGCGTTGGCTCCATACAATGCACCAGAACGCCTAAGAATTATCTGGTCAGGCGCTCGGCAAGTCGACTCCGTCATCGGTATTCGCCAATAGAGACTCGACTTGGGCCAAACGTGCACGCTCCATGATTCGACCCTGTGGCGTCATGCGTAGCGGATGTCGTAAATCAGTCACGGCAAACACCGCGAGCTCTACATCCGCGATAGTCTCTTCAATCATATATAGCGGCACCGTTGCGGCTTGTTGCCCAATAAAACAACGCAATTGGCTAGTGCGATAATTCAACTGTCGGTCGAGTAAAAAATTCTCGACTAGCTTAGGGCTATCGACAAACAATTGTAGAGTCACTGTCGCATACTGCCCCGCCAATCCAGACAACACACCTCCTGTTAAGTGCGGATCAAAATCGGACAGACCACGCATCACTCGCACTGCTAGCGCTCTGAGTTGATGCAGGTGCACAGGTGGCTTCACGATCTGAAAGATTGCTTGATGCTCGCGCCGCGCCCAATCGATTTCATCATTGTTTGGCATCATACGTGCGCTCATCACACCGAGTTGTTTAGCCGCTTTACGTTTAGCCAAACCATAATCATTAATACCATCCTCAGCCATCAGCCGTGCAGCTAAAACCGCCAAAGCTTTGCGCATATCATCTCTAACTCGCAATTTAGCCATCTTCTAGACTCCGCTTAGCGTTTTTCTGTAGTAGCAGCCTTCTCTTCACTAGGACTGGCCTCAGAATCCAGTTCAGTGGCTGGAAACTCTTGGTAGAAGTATTCACTAATACCGCCGCTGGTGACATGCACGCCGGTATTGGGATTAATTTGCATCACTGCAATTCCGGATGGCGGCACAAATGGCTCCTCCGGCACGTTGCGTAAGGCAACACTCATGTAATCAATCCATATTGGAAGCGCAGCGCTACCACCAGTTTCGTTACGACCCAAGGTTTTCGGTTGGTCATAACCCATCCACGCCACCGCCACTAGATTCGGTTGAAACCCACAAAACCAGGCATCAATAAAATCATTGGTCGTGCCAGTTTTACCGGCCAAATCATTACGATTTAAGCGCATAGCGCGTGCCGCCGTACCCATGCGCACTACATCGCGCATCAGACTAGACATAATGAATGCGTTACGCGGATCAATCGCCGGTTCTGCAGAGTCCCCTGCAACCTGCGGCTCTGTGGCCATCACTACACGACCTTTGTTATCTACCACCCGATCAATAAAATAAGGGGTCACTTTGTAACCACCATTGGCAAATATCGAATAAGCACCCAGCATTTGTAATGGGGTGACATTACCGGCCCCCAGCGCCATGGTTAAATATGGCGGATGCATTTTAGGATCAAAGCCAAAACGGCCTATATAATCTTGGGCATATTGCGGAGTAATGGATTGCAAGATCCGCACCGAGACTAAGTTTTTAGATTTTGCCAGCGCTGTACGCATCCGCATTGGCCCTTCAAACTTACCATCAAAATTCTTTGGCTCCCACGACTCCGAACCCGTTTGTGATGCCGAAAATGTGAGTGGTGCATCATTAATCACACTGGCAGCAGTAAACCCTTTTTCTAATGAAGCTGAATAAATAAACGGTTTAAAACTAGACCCGGCTTGACGCAGCGCCTGAGTGACATGATTGAATTGACTACGATTAAAATCAAACCCACCAACGAGAGCGCGTATCGCACCGGTGCGTGGATCTGCCGATACAAAAGCAGCCTCGACTTGCGGTAACTGGGCAATTTGCCACTGCCCTTTGCTATCGCGTATTAAACGCACTACAGCACCTCGACGGACACGCTGATTAGGAGCTACTTGGTCATTGAGCATACGCGCTACAAACTTAAGACCTTCACCGCCAATTGTAATGCGTTCACCGCCTGCACGATATAGTTTTACTTTTTGTGGACTTGCTTCTAATACCACTGCTGCATGCAGCTCATCGCTATCCACGACCTCTTGTAACGCATCCTCTAGTCGCTCGTCATTAATCTCGCCTGACAAATCTACGTATGTTTCAGGGCCGCGATACCCATGGCGCTGATCATAATCCATTACTCCCTTGCGCAGCGCTGCATAAGCTGCTTGCTGATGCTCCGCTCGCAACGTTGTATGTACTGAGTAACCACGGGTATAGGCTTCTTCACCAAAACGCTCAACCATTTGCGCACGTATCATTTCTGCGAAGTAATTTGCTCGCACTGTAAATTCATTTAACGCTTGTCTGACTGGCTTGAGGTCATGATCCGCACTCGCTTGTTGTTCTGGCGTAATCATATTTAATTCACGCATCCGTCTGAGCACATATTGTTGACGCAACTTCGCACGCGCGGGATTGGCCACTGGATTAAAGCGTGAGGGCGCTTTTGGCAAACCAGCAAGCATGGCATGCTCTGCAACACCGAGTTCAGATAAAGACTTGCCATAATAAATTTGCGCGGCAGCTGCAAAACCATAAGCGCGTTGGCCCAAATAAATCTGATTAATGTATAGCTCTAGAATTTGTTGCTTAGTTAACATGGCTTCAATTTTAAAAGCCAGCAACATTTCGTTGAATTTGCGACCTAAGGTTTTCTCTTTAGATAAGAAAAAATTTCGAGCCACTTGCATCGTAATGGTAGACGCACCTTGACGCGCACCACCTGAACTAAAATTAGATAAGGCGGCACGCGCCACCCCTACATAATCCACGCCACGATGCCGAAAAAAACGTTCATCCTCCGCGGCTACAATCGCATCAATCAAGCTCTTAGGCACCGTAGCCAAGGCAACAACCGCACGGCGCTCCTCTCCAAACTCACCGATGAGTTGTCCTTCAATGCTGTAAATGCGTAAGGGAATTTTGGGCTGATAATCTGTCAGCGCCTCTAAGGTTGGCAAGCCTGGATAAAGCAGCACTGCGGCAAATCCTAGGACTAGACTCCCTGCCGCCGCCATGAAAAACACTAACATCAAGGGATATGCCCACCAACGTGCAAACATGGCGCGAACCTGTTACCTGAAATTTATATTGAAAATCAATAAGTTACAAAAAATAAGGGCTACAATTCAACATTTTTGAAGGCTACGCCATAAACAATTCAAACTGCACACTGCAGCTAATTTCTTAATTGGCGTTTTAGCATGATGCATTATAGGCATGTGTGATGCAAATTATAATGCGCCACAATCCAAAAAAGCTTTATATATAAATACTTAATATATAAATACTTGATGCGCACTCATGTTTTCGTATAATATAGGTTCAATAAAGGTTCACAAATACTTTTGTCCTTTGTCGTGACCTAATGTCGTATTGTGTCGTATTAATCAGTAGTGCTGTAACAACTATTACAGTAATTGAAGACGGTAATTGTGGAATTAACGATGTTTTGGCGGATTGTAGGTTGATTGTCAATTTATTCAGTATCCCCATTTTACGATAACGTAATGTTGCAGTGATGGTGTTGCTGTTTTTATTTGATATAGCCATTTTGTTGAAACCAGAAGGCTTAACAAGATAAATCATCCCGCATTGCTAGTTTCATTATTCATGGTTGACGCCCCTAAATTAGTATCAGTATTTTTATTAATAAAATCAAATAGATATATTATTTTTTAAATTTTGCGACTTAATTGACGCGGGATATTTTCGCCCTAAATTTGGTATTCAATGGCTATTTTTAATTTATCGCATAGCGCTCTGAGCTTAGATCAGCTATTTAAACCCTCCAGCCCAGCGCTGGTTGGAACCGATATTGGATCATCATCGGTAAAAATGGTTGAACTCGTTAAGCTCGGTAAAGGGCAGTTTCGCTTGCTCCGCTATGCGATTGAACCTTTACCGCAAGCTGCCCTGGTCGATGGCGATATTGCAAACCTCGACATGGTGATTACTGCGCTACGCCAATGCCATAAAAAACTTGGCAGCAATATAAAAAACTTAGCCCTAGCCTTACCTATTGCCAATATCATCACCAAAACGGTCATTATTCCAAGCACCGATTCGCAAAACGAGCTCGATGCCGAGGTAGAACGGGCAGCCCATGAATATATTCCATTTTCCATTGATGAAGTCAATCTTGATTACCAAGTCTTGGGTAGCGCACAAAATCACACCGATGATATAGAAATATTTATTGCAGCAACCCGTCGTGACCATGTCGATGATCTTGTTGCCGTCGTAGAGGGTGCCGGACTAAAACCCATCATTATTGAAATTGACCAACACGTTAACCGTATTGCTTATGAGCTTATAGAGGCAGCATTACCTAATCATGGACGCAATCTGAATATTGCAATTGCTCATATTGGCGCATCTGCAATGACAGTACAGTTTTTTCGCGATGGTCAACTACTGAATTCACTCGACAATCCTATCGGCGGATCTCATCTGAGTGGTTTAATCAGCAAAACTTACGGGTTAAGTTATACAGAGGCAGAACAGGCTAAGCGTAAGCGCAAGGGTTTACCAGAAAATTATATTAACGATGTATTGCAACCCTTTATGGATGGGGTGCTTAACGAATTAGAGCGCTCTATTTCATACTTATATTCTAATACGTCTACCCAAAATATCGATCGCATCATCCTCACCGGTGGCTGTGCCAGTCTAGAAGGTTTAGGGCAATATATTGCCGAGCACACTGGGATCAGCACCGCGATTGGCAACCCATTTAGGGATATGAAAAGTTCAAAGTATATTGACACGCAAAAACTGCTTATCGATGCGCCATTACTCATTACCGCCTGCGGTCTAGCATTGCGAGGGTTTGACGCATGATCCCGCGCATTAACCTGCTGCCACATCGCGAACGCGAACGCAAAGCCCAACAAGTTCGCTTTATCATTATGCTTGTCATGGTCGGCTTAGTTGCTGCAGGGATTAGCTTTGTAATTGATGGCTATCTTCACGAAATGCAGTTAGTGGCTCAGTCACGCATTACATTTCTAGAACAAGAAGTACAAAAAATAAATAAAGAAATTACCCATATCGAACAGGTCAAAGTTGAAATCAATGACATGTTAAGTCGCGAAAAAGTTGTTGAGTCTTTGCAACTTAACCGCGCTCAGGTTGTTCATCTATTTGATCAACTTGGTCGTCATGTTCCTGAAAATTTGGTTTTAAAGTCAGTCAAACAAACTGGCACTAAATTAGTCATTGTTGGGTCTACCAACTCCCAATCAAAAGTTTCAGTATTTATGCGCAATTTAGAAACTTCTCAGCACCTAAAAAATGCCACGCTCATCGAAATCCAATCCAGCGGTTCTGGCGATAATGACTTCACGATTAATGTTGATTTTGTACGTACTGACGATACACCATCTAAAGTTTAATATAATTAAATTCATCACGACGCAATGACTCTTGACGAAATCAAACGCCTAGATCCCAAGCATATTGGCAGTTGGCCACTGCCTATTAAATTAGCTACCTTAGTTCTCACGTTCATCGTCGTATTATCTTTTTTCTTTATCACGAGTTGGCAGAGCAAATGGGCAAACTACACTACGAACCAAAGTAAAGAAGAAAGCCTGAAGTCTGAGTATTTAGAAAAAAAGAAGTTATCAATTAATCTACCGAGCCACCGCAAGCGCTATTCAGAGATTGAAGCCCAATTTACAACCCTGCTGCAGCAGTTGCCGGCAAAGCTTGAGCTCGATGAAGTGCTCAATGATCTAAACCAAGCAGGCACTGCGCGTAACTTAAAATTTAATTTATTTCGTCCCGCACCCAAAGAGACTGTAAAAGAATTTTATGCGGAGCAGACCATTTCTCTCAAAATTGTGGGTAATTACCATGATTTGGGGTTATTTGTCAGCGATATTGGCAAGCTCTCTAGAATTGTCAGTCTCGATGATATTACGCTAAGCAGTAACAACGATAACACCGTGACGCTTGAGGCCACAGCGAAAACATTTCGCTATATCGAAGATAAAAAAATACTGAAATTAATAAAAAACCTGGTGATATCAAATCATGAGGAACTACGGTGCTCTAATGACATTGCTGTTGTGTAGTGTATTGATTGGGTGTGAAGCTCCCAATCAAAACGACTTGCAGGTGTTTATCGCTGAGTCCAACAAAATAGATGCGCAGATAAGTGGTTCATTATCCGAAATAAAGCTCTACGAGCCCGTCATTTACGATCCCCAACAGTTGCACGACCCCTTTAAACTGCGCAAGCCTGAACTTGCTAAATTGGCAATAAATAGTGCATTAGCGCCTGATCTAAAACGACCGCGTATGCCTCTGGAGGAGTTTGATCTTGGCAGCCTTAGCGTAGTCGGCACTTTAACTAAAAATAAATCCAATTACGCTTTAATTCAAACCCCCGAAGGACTGGTAATGCCGGCCAAGGTCGCGGATTACATTGGTAAAAATTTTGGCAAGATTGTTCGCATCACAGACACTGAGGTGCACCTTAACGAACGAATCCAAAATGACAGCGGCAGTTGGGAAGAAAAACTCCAAGTATTAATTTTACCTATTACTCAAGATAAATCTGGAAAAGGAAAGTAACCATGATTTCCATGCGCTACCCATTAGCTACTATTAAGACTTTGTGCTTGATGCTAGGCTTAACAGGCATCACACTATTTAATTTAGGGTATGCACAAAATAGTATTGATGCGATAGAAGTCACTACTCAATCCGGTAATACGACCTTACTAAAAATCACACTCAAAGAGCTTCCCACAGCAACGCCTGGGAGCTTTGCAATCACCAATCCGCCCCGTATTGCTTTTGACTTTCCTAACACTACAAATAACAACATCAAAAATTTACGCGATCTCGTTGGCGGTGATATCCAACGTATTAATATTGTTGAAGCTGATAACCGTTCACGTATAGTCTTAGATACAGCGCGTCCACTAGCCTATGACACTAAAGTTAACGGTCGTATCGTTCTGGTGACTTTAAGACCAAATCTAACATCATCACCTGATATTGCGAGCACTACTGTCACAAGCTTCACCCCCAACAATATCAAACCAACAGCGCCAGCATTATTAGACGTTGATTTTCGACGCGGCTTAGGAGGCGAAGGACGAATTATTGTTGATTTATCTGATAACCAAATTGGTATAGATGTTCGTAAACAAGGAAGTCAATTAATCGTTGATTTCATGAATGCCTCATTACCAAAAAATTTACAACGCCGGCTCAATGTGGTTGACTTCGGCACGCCTATAGACACCCTAGAGACTACCGCTAATGGTGAAAACACCCGGATGGTCATTGCGCCTAGAGGCAATTGGGATCATGTTGCTTATCAAACAGGAAATCAGTTCATATTAGAGGTTCGAAAAATTTCTGACGATAGCACTCAATTAGTTGCTGGTGGTAATGCCGGCGAAAAACTTACCCTTAACTTTCAAAACATTGAAGTCCGCGCTTTGCTCCAAGTTTTAGCCGATTTTACTGGTCTCAATTTAATCACGAGCGATAAGGTTACTGGCACAGTGACGTTGCGCTTAAAAGATGTGCCATGGGATCAGGCGTTAGACATTATTTTGCAAAGTAAAAATCTAGACTTTAGAAAAAACGGCAATGTCCTCATGGTAGGTCTGCGAGATGAGCTTGCCAGCCGCGAGCGCCTCAAACTCGAGTCTAAAGAGCAATTTGCCGACTTTGAGCCCTTAGTGACTGAGACTGTGCAACTCAATTACATTACATCAGTTGTTGCCAACACAATTATTAATGATCCCAAAGCTAAATTACTCTCAAGGCGCGGCAGTGCAATTTCTGATGCCCGCAATAATATTATTTTTCTACAAGACACGAATGCCCGCGTTCAAGAGCTTAAACGTATTCTAAAAGCTTCCGATATCCCCGTGCGGCAAGTGATGATTGAATCTCGCATTGTTGAAGCGAGCAATCAATTTAATAAGAACTTAGGTGTGCGCTTGACTGCGGGAAAGATTTCAAAAACCCCGAACAGTTGGGCGGTGGGTGGTAACTACGACACCACAGCCTACCGCACCGGTCGAATAGATAACAAGCCAACGAGTACTGATGAGACTTTTTTTGATGCTCCAGCCCCTGGTGTTGGCGGCGCCTCTGCGGCAAAGATTGCCGCGATGTTGGTCAGTCCCCGCTACGGGGCCTTACTTGGGCTTGAAATATCTGCTTTACAATTTGATTGCAAGGGCCGAACAATTTCTAGTCCGCGTGTCATCACTTCTGACAAAACCGAGGCAGTTATTGAACAAGGTACAGAAATACCTTACCAACAAGCTTCTGCTAGCGGTGCTACTGCTATTACCTTCAAAAAAGCTACTTTGTCGCTACGTGTTAAACCGCAAATTACCCCTAACGACGATGTCATCATGACCCTTAAAGTCAATAAAGATAGCATTGGCATACAAACTAATGCTGGTCCATCTATAGATACCAAGCAAGTCAGCACCGAGGTCTTGGTTGAGAATGGCGGCACTGTGGTGATTGGTGGAATCTTTACCCAAGACGATAATGATTCACAAGCCAAGGTGCCGATGTTGGGTGATCTTCCTGGAGTTGGGGTGCTATTCCGAAACAGCATTAAATCTGAAACACGCAAGGAACTGTTGGTCTTTATCACACCAAAAATTATGCGGAATAATGCCTTTCAACGCTAAGTAGTGATGGCCATGACACACATGGCCATTTTTTCGCGTAACCGCCGATAAGATCTTTTAGATATGGTTTTTCTTTACATAGCTGACAGCTCATTAACTCATTGATTTTTTTATATAAATAGAAATAAAGATCGTTTACTTGGATTCATCGGCCTTTATTTTCGTGCTGACCCTAACCCGCATTATTGTCTGCTCTCACGCAATCTCTAGTCGATATACGCCCGCACCACTCAGGCCCACTCCCTGACATGATTTCTACGCAATTCTCCAGTCTGCTTAGCGCCTGAGCTTCAGCATGGGCTAAAATTGGCTCATCATGATTAATTCAAGTCCATCACTGTCCTCAGAAATTTCCTCTTCTCCCAAGTCCATCAATATTTATTTAATAGGCCTGATGGGCGCAGGTAAAACCTCTGTTGGCCGTATGCTCGGTCAACGCCTACAACTCCCTTTTTACGATTCCGATCACGAAATCGAACGAATCACCGGTGTCAAAATACCCACCATCTTCGAAATTGAAGGGGAAGCCGGTTTTCGTGCCCGTGAGGAAAAAATCATCGAACAGCTTACGGCCCTTGATGGCATTATCTTAGCCACAGGCGGTGGCGCCATTTTGTCAGCGCAGAACCGCGAACGACTACAAAGTCGTGGTCAGGTCATTTATTTGTGTGCTACGCCCGAGGACTTATGGCGCCGCACCCGCCGCGATCGCAATCGTCCCTTGCTCCAAACCGCCAATCCGCTCGCTAAACTGCAAGAGTTACATCAACAGCGCGATCCCTTATACCGATCAAGCGCTAATTTGATCGTCGACACCGGCACGCAAAGCCTGAGTAGCTTAATCCAACATATACTCACCTTAATTCCTAAGCATTCATCCTCCCCCAAGGTCGAACCATGATCAGCTCCACTCCGCTACACACTGTTACTGTTGAACTGGCTGAACGCAGCTACCCCGTACATATCGGACCTAACTTACTCACCCAGGCTGCCCTAATCGTGCCGCATTTAGTGCGCCCCAAAGTGGTGATTGTCACCAATACCGTCATCGCGCCACTGTATTTAGAAGCACTACGCGCTGCACTTGAAAGTCATCAGATTCAAGTGGATGCGATTATTCTGCCTGACGGCGAATCACATAAGGACTGGACCACACTCAACACCATATTCGATAGCCTGGTGAGCCAACATGCTGAACGTAAAACAACGCTTATAGCACTCGGCGGCGGGGTGATTGGTGACTTATGTGGGTTTGCTGCTGCTATTTTCCAGCGCGGCGCGCCATTTATCCAAATACCGACCACACTGTTGGCACAAGTGGACTCTGCTGTCGGTGGTAAAACCGCGATTAATCACCCGCTGGGTAAAAATATGATTGGTGCGTTCTATCAACCCAAATTAGTGCTGGCAGATACCGCGACCCTGAATACCCTACCAGATCGTGAGTTGTCTGCCGGCTTAGCGGAAGTCATTAAATATGGCTTGATAGGCGATGCTCAGTTCTTTGATTGGCTAGAACTACACCTTGATGACTTGCTGGCACGCGACCCTACCGCACTCAGCCACGCCATTGCAGTCTCATGCCGCAATAAAGCTCAAGTAGTTGCTAGTGATGAGCGCGAAGAAGGTGTGCGTGCCCATTTAAATTTTGGTCATACCTTCGGCCATGCCATTGAATCTGGTTTGGGCTATGGTCAGTGGTTGCATGGCGAAGCAGTCGCCGCTGGCATGGTCATGGCTACTCGCGCCTCAGTACATTTGGGTCTGATTTCTGGAGATGTACTCGAGCGCTGCATTGCCCTTCTCCGGCGCGCCCGCTTACCGGTTTTAGGACCCCACCTCGGTGTAGATCGCTATATGGCCTTGATGTCTCACGATAAAAAAGTCGACGCCGGTAAAATCCGCTTTATTCTTTTACGCGCTATTGGTGAAGCCATGGTTACGGATCACATTCCCAGCTCGGTATTAGCCAGTGTTTTAGGCGAGGAAGGCGTTGATGCGCACTAAACTTGCACCCTATGCTGCCCAATCCAGCCACACTCGCGGGCGGGTGTTTGACGAAGCCCCCCCACGGGGACGTTCCGAATATCAGCGCGACCGTGATCGGATTATTCATTCCACTGGCTTTCGGCGTCTTGAATACAAAACCCAAGTATTTGTAAATCATGAAGGCGATTTATTTCGCACCCGGCTCACCCATAGCCTAGAAGTTGCACAAATTGGCCGCTCTGTGGCGCGTCATTTAAACTTAGAAGAGGACTTAACCGAGGCCATCACCCTAGCCCACGACCTTGGACATACGCCATTTGGCCATGCAGGCCAAGATGCTTTGAACCAATGTATGCGTAGTTACGGCGGGTTTGAACATAATTTACAATCCTTGCGGGTGGTCGACTTACTAGAACAACGATACGCCGCATTCGATGGTTTAAACCTAACGTTTGAGACGCGTGCCGGGATTCTCAAACATTGCTCGATTAAAAATGCCCGCACTTTAGGTGCGGTTGGTGAGCGCTTTATCCACAAATTACGGCCTGGTCTAGAGGCACAAATTGCCAACCTAGCCGATGAGATTGCTTATAATAATCATGATGTTGACGACGGACTACGGTCAAAATTGCTTGACCTCGACCAACTCTCCAGCGTAGGTCTATTCCACCGCCACTTACAGCTGGTATTGCGCGCTTATCCCAAAATTGAAGGTCGCCGCTTAATTCACGAAACCATTCGGCGCATGATCGACACCTTGGTCACCGACTTAATTACTCACAGCGCTGCTAATATTAAAGCACTCAAACCAGACACCATCGAAGACATTTATCAGGCGCCGCCTTTGATTGGCTTTTCCAAAGCCATTCAAAAAGAACAAGCTGAACTCAAGCAGTTTCTCCACAAACATCTCTACCGTCACTATCAAGTCTGTCGCATGAGCAGCAAAGCACGGCGCATTATTTCTGATTTATTTCAAGCATTTATCGAAGAGACACAATTATTGCCCCCCGAATTTCAAGAGCGCGCGCATCACGATAAACCGCGCGCCATTGCCGATTACATTGCGGGCATGACTGATCGCTACGCGATGATTGAACATCAACGTTTATTTGCTGTTGAAATCCATTAATCTCGGTCAATCTCGCGCATTCTCTTGCAATTGCCTATACCCGTACACTTTACATTCAGTTAATATCTAAGCGGTTGAACCGACTACGCGATAGCGGTAGACTGGATAGGTTTCACTTTGCATTTCGCATATTACATACTGGCCAACAAGTCTATTTTCGACGGCTTGTTCTAAGTATTTGAATATAATATGTTTTTAACGAGGCTCTCGATGGCGCACCCGAATTTACCGCAACCCCAAGGACTCTACGATGGGGATCATGAACATGACGCCTGTGGCGTGGGCTTTATCGCCCACATTAAAGGTAAAAAAAGTCACGATATTATTGATCAAGGCTTAACCATATTACGCAACCTCACCCACCGTGGTGCAGTGGGCGCAGATCCTAAAGCCTCCGATGGCGCCGGTATTCTGATCCAAATTCCTGATGCGTTTTTTCGCGAAGAAATGGCTTTGCAGCAGGTCAAATTGCCACCTGCTGGGCAATACGGTATTGGCATGGTATTTCTACCACGGGAGCCTGCTTCGCGCTTGGCTTGTGAACATGAAATTGAACGCGCCATCAAAGCTGAAGGTCAAATCCTTTTGGGATGGCGTGATGTGCCTGTAGATAGCAGCGATCTGGGTGAGTCGGTCAAAGACGTTGAACCAGTCATTCGCCAAGTGTTCATCGGTCGCAGCGCTGAGATTCGCGTCACCGACGCCCTAGAGCGCAAACTTTATGTCATTCGTAAAGCTGCAGGTCATGCGATCCGCGCCTTAAACCTCGCCCACGGCACCGAATTCTGGGTACCCTCGATGTCAGCGCGGACTATTGTCTTTAAAGGCATGCTATTGCCGGCCCAAGTTGGCACCTACTATAAAGATCTACTCGATCAACGCGTGGTGTCAGCCTTAGCCCTGGTGCACCAACGCTTCTCTACCAACACCTTCCCCACTTGGGACTTGGCTCATCCATTCCGCATGATTGCGCATAACGGCGAGATCAACACCTTACGCGGCAACGTGAATTGGGTGCGCGCCCGTCAAGGCGCAATCTCCAGCTTAGTCCTAGGTAAAGACTTAGATAAGCTGTGGCCCTTAATTTATCCTGGTCAGTCTGATTCCGCTTCCTTTGATAATGCCCTAGAGCTCTTGGTGATGGGCGGCTACTCGATTGCCCATGCCATGATGATGATGATTCCCGAAGCTTGGGAAGGTCACACCCTAATGGATAGCAATCGGCGCGCATTTTATGAATATCATGCCGCTATGATGGAACCCTGGGATGGTCCGGCGGCAATTGCGTTCTCCGATGGCCGCCAAATTGGTGCGACCCTAGACCGTAACGGATTGCGACCCGCCCGCTACATCGTGACCGATGATGATTTAGTCATCATGGGCTCTGAGTGCGGCTGTTTAGCGATTCCTGAAGAAAAAATCATCAAAAAATGGCGCCTTCAACCCGGTAAGATGTTTTTAGTCGATTTGGAAAAGGGTCGCATCATCAACGACCAAGAACTCAAAGAGTCCTTGGCCAGCGCTAAACCCTATGCCGAATGGATGGAGCGGATTCGCGTCAAACTCGACGATGTCGAAAGCCATAATCCCCTACCCGCCCATAGCAGCGTCTCCTTACTCGATCGCCAACAAGCATTTGGCTATACCCAAGAAGACCTCAAATTCTTGATGACCCCCATGGGTAGCTTGGGTGAAGAAGCCATTGGCTCTATGGGTAACGACTCACCGCCGGCAATTTTATCTAATAAAAACAAGAACTTATATCAATATTTCAAGCAGTTGTTCGCACAAGTGACCAATCCCCCGATCGACCCTATCCGGGAAGAGCTGGTCACCTCCTTAGTCTCCTTTATTGGTCCAAAGCCTAACCTACTAGGTATTGAAGAGACGAACCCGCCAATTCGCCTTGAAGTCAGTCAGCCAGTTCTCGATTTCTTTGAAATGGAGAAAATTCGCAATATCGATGCCTATACCGATGGCAAATTTAAATCCTACGAACTTGATATCACCTACAATGTGAGCTGGGGTAAAGAGGCCGTTGAAGCCCGCCTTGCCAGTCTGGCCGCACAAGCCGAAGACGCGGTGCGCAATGGCTTTTCCATCTTGATCATCTCGGATCGGCACGTTGATCGTCATTTAGTGGCTATTCCAGCCTTATTGGCTTTGTCCGCCATTCACCAACACTTAGTCGCAAAAGGTTTGCGCACCAGTGCTGGCTTGGTGGTTGAAACCGGCTCGGCGCGTGAAGTGCATCACTTCGCACTACTGGGCGGCTACGGGGCTGAAGCCGTACACCCTTATCTTGCACTTGAGACCATTCTCAATATGGCAGAAACCGGTCAGTTGGGCACTACGGTTGATGGGGCTAAAGCTGTTAAGTATTTTGTCAAAGCGGTGGGTAAAGGACTGCGTAAAGTCATGTCCAAAATGGGCATCTCAACGTATATGTCCTACACCGGCGCCCAAATCTTCGAAGCGATCGGCCTCTCGCGTGCTTTGGTTGAAAAATATTTTACCGGCACAGCTTCTAATGTCGAAGGAATTGGCTTGTTTGAAATTGCTGAAGAAGCGATTCGCACGCATCGCGGCGCCTTTGGCAACGATCCCGTCTTAGCCGATTCGCTAGATACTGGCGGTGAATATGCGTGGCGGGTGCGCGGCGAAGAACACATGTGGACACCGGATGCGATTGCCAAACTACAACACGCCGCGCGCGCCAATAGTGCCAGCACGTATCGTGAATATGCCAATATCATTAATGATCAAACAGAACGACACATGACCTTCCGTGGGCTGTTTGAGTTTCGTTTTAATCAATGCCAGGCGATTGATATCGCTGAAGTCGAACCCGCTAGCGAAATCGTCAAGCGTTTCTCTACGGGTGCGATGTCGCTAGGTTCGATTTCTACCGAAGCACACACTACCTTAGCAGTCGCAATGAATCGCCTGGGCGGTAAATCTAATACCGGTGAAGGTGGTGAGGACAGACGTCGCTTTGCCCCGATTAAAGCCGGCGAAACCTTAGCTTCCCGTTTAGGTAAAGATCGAATTGAAAACGATTTTGAACTGATCGCAGGCGACTCCCTCAAATCTAAAATCAAGCAAGTGGCCTCTGGTCGGTTTGGGGTGACTGCTGAATATCTAGCAAGCGCCGAACAGATTCAAATCAAAATGGCACAAGGTGCGAAGCCCGGCGAAGGCGGTCAGTTGCCTGGTCGCAAAGTCTCTGAATACATTGCTGAATTACGCTATTCAACACCAGGGGTAGAGCTCATCTCACCGCCACCACATCACGATATTTATTCGATTGAAGATCTGGCACAGCTCATTCACGATTTAAAAAACAGCAACCCTGTGGCCTCCATCAGCGTCAAGCTGGTGTCCGAAGTAGGGGTCGGCACTGTTGCAGCTGGTGTAGCCAAAGCCAAAGCCGATCATGTCACTATTTCAGGTCACGACGGTGGCACAGGCGCCAGCCCATGGTCCTCGATTAAACATGCCGGCACACCTTGGGAACTTGGTCTTGCCGAAACACAACAAACCTTGGTCTTAAATCGTCTGCGTAGTCGAATCGCAGTGCAGGTCGACGGCCAACTCAAAACTGGTCGCGATGTAGTGATTGGTGCATTGTTAGGTGCTGATGAATTTGGTTTCGCAACCGCCCCCTTGGTGGTTGAAGGCTGCATCATGATGCGCAAATGTCACCTCAACACCTGCCCAGTCGGTGTCGCTACTCAAGACCCCGTATTACGCCGCAAATTCGCGGGTAAACCTGAGCATTTGATTAACTATTTCTTCTTTGTTGCTGAAGAGATTCGCGAGTTGATGGCGAAATTAGGTATTCGTCAATTTAACGACCTAATCGGTCGCGTTGATTTACTCGACACCCGCAAGAGTATCGAACACTGGAAAGCACGCGGTCTTGATTTCAGTCGTATTTTTCATCAACCACAAATCGGCCCCGAAGTCTCGCGCTATCACACCGAATCTCAAGATCATGGCCTCGATAAAGCCCTCGATCATCGTTTGATTGAATTGGCAAAGCCCGCACTAGAGCACGGGAAAGCCGTTCAAATTGAAATGCCGATTCGTAATATTAATCGCACTGCTGGCACCATGCTCTCTAGTGCGGTTGCTTTGCGTTATGGCCATCAAGGTCTGGCAGATGACACGATTCATATTCGATTTGCTGGCTCTGCAGGTCAGAGTTTGGGCGCCTTTTTATCACGGGGTATCACCATTGATTTAATTGGTGATACTAACGACTATTGCGGCAAAGGTTTATCTGGCGGTCGTATTAGTGTGCAACCCTCACCTAAATTTCGTGGTCAAGCCGAAGAAAACATCATCACCGGCAATGCAGTGCTCTATGGTGGAATTGCTGGTGAAGCATACTTCCGCGGTGTTGCAGGCGAGCGTTTTGCAGTGCGTAACTCAGGCGTGCATGCCGTTGTCGAAGGTGTGGGTGATCATGGCTGCGAATACATGACTGGCGGCACTATTATGGTATTAGGTCAAACTGGGCGTAACTTTGCGGCCGGTATGTCTGGAGGCGTTGCTTATGTCTTTGATGCTGAAGGGCATTTCGCCGACTACTGTAACCAAACCATGGTTGATCTACTCCCCGTGCTCACCCGCGCGGAACAAGAAGCCAAGGTCAGTCGCGATATCTGGCATTTAGGTGATGCCGATGAAGATGTTGTATTACGCTTTTTAACGCAACACGTGAAATATACCGGTAGTCTACGCGCCAAAGCCATACTGGATAATTGGGCCAACACGCGCAGCCAATTCGTTAAAGTACTCCCCAAGGAGTATCAACGCGCTTTGGCTGAGCTTGCTGCAAAAGGTAAGCAAGTTGCCGCTTAAGACATTATTTTATTGTTCTATTCAGACCCTCTATATTGCACGGGTTGTTGATTTAAAGGCATTTTGATTATGGGAAAAGTGACAGGATTTTTAGAGTTTAATCGCTTACACGAAGCAGCCGAATTACCACAATCTCGGCTCAAGCATTGGCACGAGTTTGTAGCGCCATTAAGCGATCAAGAGGCCAGCATCCAAGGTTCGCGCTGCATGGATTGCGGCACGCCTTTTTGTATGAGCGGTTGCCCGATCAATAACATTATTCCCGACTGGAACGACCTCACCTATAAACAAAATTGGCAGCAAGCCTTAGTCACTTTACATTCGACCAATAACTTTCCTGAGTTTACTGGACGAGTCTGCCCAGCACCCTGTGAAGCCGCCTGCACACTGAATATCAACAACGATGCGGTGGGCATTAAATCGATTGAACACGCCATTATCGATAAAGGTTGGGCCTCAGGTTGGGTCACCCCACAATTGCCTACACAAAAAACCGGTAAGCAAGTGGCCATTATTGGTTCTGGCCCCTCTGGTTTGGCCGCTGCACAACAATTAGCGCGTGTAGGACACACGGTTGTTGTGTTTGAAAAGGCTGATCGTATCGGTGGTTTGCTGCGTTATGGGATTCCAGATTTTAAAATGGAAAAACACCTCATTGACCGCCGTGTCGCACAAATGCAAGCCGAGGGTGTGGAGTTTCGCACCCAACAACATGTCGGCCAAGACATACCTGCGGACGATCTGCTCAAAGGCTTCGACGCCATCATCGTCGCCGGGGGTGCTGAACAACCACGGGATCTGCCCGTGCCCGGCCGTGACTTGCAAGGCGTTCACTTTGCCATGGAGTTCTTACCCCAACAAAATAAAGTAGTGGCTGGCGATACCCTCAAAACGCAAATCATGGCAACCGGTAAACATGTCGTCGTAATTGGTGGTGGCGATACCGGCTCTGACTGTGTGGGGACTTCAAACCGCCACGGTGCAGCTTCGGTTACCCAATTTGAATTAATGCCACAACCCCCTGATGCAGAAAATAAACCCTTGGTCTGGCCGTACTGGCCGATCAAGTTACGCACCTCCAGTTCACAAGAAGAGGGCTGCGCACGGGATTGGGCGGTTGCCACCAAGCGCTTCGAAGGCAGCAACGGTCGGGTTGAGCGTCTAGTCGCAGCCCGCGTGTCTTGGCAAGACGGTCAGATGCGTGAAGTTCCCAACTCTGAATTCACCATGCCCGCTGATTTAGTATTATTGGCAATGGGCTTTGTAGGACCGCGCCCGCAAGGCCTACTCGAGCAACTCGGGGTGAACAAAGACCCCCGCGGTAATGTCTTAGCCAATACGGTCGAATATCAAACCTCTGTGCCTAAAGTGTTTGCCGCCGGTGACATGCGCCGCGGTCAATCACTCGTGGTCTGGGCGATTCGCGAAGGTCGGCAATGTGCACGTGCGGTAGATACCTTCCTTATGGGAAGCAGTGAACTACCACGCTAATGTCTGCACTCCTTAACGATACCTTTATTCGAGCACTGCTGCGCCAACCCACATCGCATACCCCTATTTGGATTATGCGGCAGGCTGGGCGCTATCTCCCTGAATACAATGCCACGCGACGGCGCGCCGGGAGTTTTCTGGGGTTGGCTAAAAACCCCGACTACGCCACCGAAGTAACCCTGCAGCCACTGGCACGCTTTAAATTAGATGCGGCAATTTTATTTTCCGACATCCTGACTGTCCCCGATGCCATGGGCTTAGGTCTGTATTTTGCTGAAGGTGAAGGCCCGCAGTTCGAGCGCCCCTTACGCGATGAAGCAACCATTTTAAAGCTGCAAGTACCTGATTTACATGAAGCGTTATCTTACGTATTTGCCGCAGTCACGCAAATCCGGGGCGCCCTCCAGAATCGTGTACCCTTAATTGGCTTCTCCGGTAGCCCCTACACGCTGGCCTGTTACATGGTTGAAGGTCGTGGCAGTAGCGACTTTCGCACGATTAAAACCATGCTCTATAGTCGACCCGACTTACTCCACCATATTCTCAAGATCAACGCGCAAGCAGTCATTGCTTATCTCAACGCCCAAATCGAGGCTGGCGCCCAAGCCGTGATGATTTTTGACACCTGGGGTGGCGTGTTATCCGATGCGGCATACCGCGAGTTTTCGCTCGCCTATCTTCGCCAGGTTGTCGCCGGAATACACACCCATTGGGACGGCCAGGCTATACCCAATATTGTATTTACCAAAGGTGGTGGCTTGTGGTTAGAAGATATCGCGGCTATCGGCTGTTCAGCGGTAGGTCTGGATTGGACCGTTAATCTTGGCAGCGCTCGCCAACGTATAGGTGAGCGTGTTGCCCTGCAAGGTAATCTAGACCCTGCTGTTTTATATGGCACGCCTGCCGTTATTCGCGAGCAAGTCGCCCAAGTTTTGGCTCAGTTTGGTCATGGCTCGGGGCATGTGTTCAACCTCGGTCACGGTGTTTCGCAATTTACCGCGCCAGAAGCAGTAGGCGCGCTTGTCGATGCCGTGCATGAACTCAGCCCGCGCTACCATCAAACGCCCTAAAACCGCCCCTCCAATAATTCATAACTATTTGATTTTATTGGTTTTATTTTGAATCTCTGGCGGCGGTATTGCAGCAATTGGATTCCAACTCTACGCCGCAGGTTGACTGCTCTACAATCTCACCTTACGCATACTCGTTATCTAGTCATTGTAAGCGCTACTTTTAATTCACTGCGGATCTCCTGATGCCCCTCATCCGAGTCGCGCTAGACGTGCCGCTAGCCCAACTCTTCGACTATCACTGCACCGACAGTAACGCCCGCATTGGCGCCCGCGTATTGGTGCCCTTTAGTCGTCAGCAGTTAGTTGGGGTGATTGTGGCCATGCCCACACACTCCGATTTCCCCGCCGCCAAAATTAAAACTTGTCATCAAGTGCTCGATCACAGCCCACTACTACAACGCGCAGATCTTAGACTCATCGAGTTTGCTGCAGACTATTATCTACACCCACTCGGTGCAGTGGTGATGGCGACAATACCAGTCGCGCTACGTCGCCACAGCACTAGCGCGCGCGCACCTGCGGTCATCGCCTATCGTTTAAGCGCACTCGGGCAAAACATCAGCGTGGATGACATCCCCGCTAAAGCACGCGCACAACGTAATGTGCTGCAGTTACTACAACAATCCATACTGACTAGCGCCACCATTCGCCAACGTGGATTAGCCACCCGACGTGCGATGAGTGATTTTTTGCAACTCGGTTGGGTTGAAACTACCGATCTGCCGACAAGCGCTTTACTGCCACCAGCAGATCTACCAGCCCCCGCTCCCGAACTCACGCCGGCACAACGTGCTGCCGTTACCGCGATTGAATCAGCGCATGGTCACTACCAAGCAATTCTACTGCGTGGCATTACCGGTAGCGGCAAGACCGAAGTCTATTTACATGCTATGGCCAAGGCCTTAGCGCTTCACCAACAAGTACTATTTTTAGTCCCTGAAATCGCTCTCACCCCTCAGTTATTTGGTGTATTGGCGGCGCGCTTTCCCAACGCATCCATGGCTTTATTACATAGCGGTCTCAATGATCAAGAACGGCTCAAGCATTGGCAGGCTGCGCGCTTGGGTGAAGCACGTATTGTGTTAGGCACCCGATTGGCTGTATTCGCCCCGCTGCCGGCACTGGGCCTGATTATTGTTGACGAAGAGCATGATGCCTCCTTCAAGCAAGGCGATGGCTTTCGTTACTCTGCACGCGACTTAGCGGTAGTACGCGCCCGCCACATGGCAGTACCCATTGTGTTGGGTTCTGCCACACCAGCCTTGGAAACTTATCGCAATGCATTGGATGCGCGTTATCAATTAGTCACTCTACCCAGTCGCATTCATGCCAAGCCCCCACTCATTTCGTGTATTAACTTACGCCTTGAGCGTGCTACCGATGGCCTATCACCAAGTCTGGTTCAAGCACTACGTACCCGATTATCACGGGGTGAGCAAAGCATGGTTTTTATTAACCGCCGTGGCTATGCCCCAGTATTAATGTGTAGTAGCTGCGGTTGGAATTCTGCTTGCAAGCGCTGTTCGGCCAAACTCGTCGTACATTTACGTGACCGCCGCCTGCGTTGCCATCACTGCGGTCACGATAGCGCCATTCCACCACATTGTCCGGAGTGTGGTGATGCAGATATTGCGCCACTGGGTCAAGGCACACAACGGGTAGAGTCTGCCTTAGTCAAACTATTTCCTGAGGCCCGCATTCTACGGGTTGACCGCGATTCGGTCTCTCGCAAACATGCATGGCGCGATATGCGTGAACATATTCAACAACGCCAAGTCGACATCTTAGTGGGCACCCAAATTCTTGCCAAAGGCCATGACTTCCCCCACTTAAATCTAGTGGGGGTAATTAATGCTGACAGCATGCTCTATAGCACCGATTTTCGCGCGGCAGAACGCTTATATGCATTACTGACTCAAGTCGCCGGGCGCGCTGGGCGTGGCGCACAACAAGGCCAAGTGCTGATTCAAACTGAATTTGCAGACCACCCTTTATACACGGCACTGCGCGATCAAGACTTTGATGGTTATGCCAAAAACCTACTCACCGAGCGCCACCAAGCTGGATTTCCGCCGTATATCCACCAAGCCTTATTGCGTGCCGAAGCTCGCGACATCGCCACCGCCATCACATTTTTAACGGCGGCATCCGCCCTTGCCCAAGCAATTACCCCTAGCGTCACCATTTATGAGCCAGTACCCTCCAGCATGATGCGTAAAGCAGGACGCGAACGAGCGCAATTATTAGTGCAATCAGCCTCACGCCAAAATTTACGAACTTTTTTAAATGCTTGGCAACACCAACTAGTCAGCACGTCCACGACTGCTCGTTGGTCTTTAGATGTAGACCCTGCAGAATTCTAATGATCATTGCTAGAATAAAATGCGTACCTGCATGTTAAAATTCCAAGTTCATTTTACTGCTCGCCTTTTTCCGAAGATTCCCCATGTCGATCACCAGCACTGATGCTCGCGCACTGCTCACCCAACTTCTAGAACAAGCGGTGCGCCAAGTTGTACCCGCTGACACTACTTTCGCCATTACACTGGAGCGACCCAAGCTCGCCCAACACGGTGACTTTGCCTGTAATGTCGCGCTGCAATTAGCCAAGTTACTCAAAGCTAATCCACGACAAATTGCCCAAGAAATTATTGCGGCACTGCCTGCATCCGCAGATCTTGAAAAAACTGAACTCGCTGGTGCTGGATTTATTAATTTATTTCTCACTACCAGCTATAAGCAACAAGTTATTCAACGGGTGCTACACGCCGGCACGCGTTACGGTCATCATGCACTTAGTGCCCCCCAGCGCATTCAAATTGAATTTGTATCTGCCAACCCAACTGGACCACTGCATGTTGGTCATGGTCGGGGTGCCGCCTACGGTGCCAGTCTGGCAAACCTATTAAGTGCAGCCGGCCACCAAGTGTCACGTGAATATTACGTCAACGATGCTGGCCGCCAAATGGATATCTTGGCCTTATCAACCTGGTTGCGATATCTCGGATTACTGGGAGAACCCGTTGCCTTTCCGCCCAATGCCTATCAAGGTGATTACGTCATTGAGATGGCTCGCCAACTGCAAGCGAAACTCCAAGATCGCGCTCATAAACCTTGGGCTAGCGTGTTCGAGCACATCACTCCGGTAGAGACCGATGCTGAACATCATCTCGATGATTTAATTCAACGCGCGAAGCAGTTACTGGGCGATGATTACCCCATTGTGCATCAGCATGCGCTCAACATTCAGTTGGCAGACTGCCAACAAGACTTGGCCGAGTTTGGCGTGGAATTTGATCAATGGTTCTCAGAGCGCGCACTCTATACCTCGCAACAAGTCGCCGCCGCAGTGGCCCTACTGGAGCAACGCGGTCATCTTTATCGTAAAGATGGTGCCCAATGGTTCCGCTCCACCGAATTTGGTGACGAAAAAGATCGGGTGGTGCAACGTGAAAATGGTCAATTTACCTATTTTGCGAGTGACATTGCTTATCATCTAGAAAAATTCAAGCGTGGTTTTGATCTTGTCATAGACGTTTGGGGCGCTGATCATCATGGGTATATCCCCCGCGTTAAAGGCGCACTCCAAGCGCTGGGCGAAGACACGGCACGACTCGAAGTCGCTTTAGTGCAGTTTGCCATTCTTTATCGCAACGGCGTAAAAGCCTCGATGTCGACACGCTCGGGTGAGTTTGTCACTTTGCGGGAGTTGCGCCACGAAGTTGGCAACGATGCAGCACGCTTTTTCTATGTATTGCGCAAGAGCGACCAACATCTTGATTTTGACCTGGATTTAGCCAAATCGCAGAGTAATGAAAATCCTGTCTATTACATTCAATACGCCCATGCCCGCATTTGTCGTGTATTAGAACAATGGGGCGGTGAAACAGATAGCCTGCACCAATCAGACCCAATCCCGCTACACTCTGCACATGAAGCAGTGCTCTTGAAAAGTTTACTCGAATATCCGGATATTCTAGCTGCTGCAGCGCGCGACCGTGCTCCCCATAGCCTCGCTTTTTATCTAAAAGATCTCGCTAGCGATTTTCATAGCTACTATAATGCAGAACGATTTTTAATTGAAGATACCGCACTCCAAAGTGCTCGCCTTGCACTCGCACTGGCGGTTCGGCAAATCTTACGTAATGGACTGGCACTACTCGGCGTTTCAGCGCCAGAAAAAATGTAAACTACTACCGTGAGTAAAGACTATAAATCTATGGATCGTAAATTGCGCCATCGTGATAACGGTGGATCGATGTTTATCGGTATTTTAATTGGCTTAGTATTAGGCTTAGCCATTGCATTAGGTGTGGCATGGTATATCAACAAAATGCCTAGCCCTTTTCAACAGCGCGACAAAAATGCCAAAACAGACGTCACCAAAGCGACTGAAAAAAATGGCAAAGATGCAGACGGTAAATCTGCCAACGATAAATCGCGATTTGATTTCTACAAAATGCTACCAGGCTCCGAAGAGCAAGCTGTAGATTTACCATCACGCGATACTAAAAGTACTGCCAAAGAATTTTTCTACTTACAAGTCGGCAGTTTTCAAAACGCCCCAGAAGCCGACAACCTAAAAGCGCAAGTCGCTCTCATTGGATTGCAAGCCACCATACAAACCATTAGCTCGGCTGAACGTGGTGTTTTACACCGCGTTCGACTAGGGCCTTTTGGCAATGTCGATGATGTGAATCGAAACCGTGAAATTTTGAAAAAAAATGGAATCGAAGCAACACTCATTAAAGGTCGGGATTCAGATAAGTAGTCCTTCTAAATCTTTTAATTTTTAGATTGGTGTAGCCCACGTGAATACATATAAGCAATTCCTAAAATATACCTGCCAAGCCTTACTCATTAGCTTGTGCTTTTTTCAATTACCGGCCAACGCTCAAAGTAGTGGACCTATTGCTGGTAAGGAATATATAAAACTCAACCCTGCACAGCCTACGGATAGCGGTCAGAAAATTGAGCTCTTAGAATTTTTTTGGTACGGCTGCCCGCATTGCGAACATCTGCAAGCGCCTCTCAACGTTTGGTTAAAAAAACTGCCGCCTGATGTAGTGCTAAAACACACACCTGCTGTTTTTGATGACTCTTGGTTACCGCTGACCCGTGCTTACTACACCATCGAAACCATGGGATTAGTAGACAAACTACATGGCGAATTTTTTAATGCCATACACAAACAAAATCAGCGCTTAAAAGATGCAGCAACTATCATTGATTGGGCCGCGAGTAAGGGCGTAGACCGCAAAACATTTAGCGACACTTACAATTCATTTGGTATTAATGGTCGCACCCAACGCTCAGTAGAACTTACGCGCAAATTTGATGTCACTGGCACACCATCGATTGCCATCGATGGTAAATATCTCACGGCTCCATCCATGACCCTCCGCGCCGACCGCTCTGTCGATTATGATCGGTTCTTCAAAGTGATTGATGCATTAATCATAGAGGCGCGCAAAACAAAGTCTCCAACTAAAGCCGGTAAATAAAGAACCGGTATCCGCCTCTGAACACCTAGTTCAGAGGTGCTGTTGATGGATATTGCATAATCTGTTGCCAAGCCTGCCAAACCTGATTTAAATCAGGCTGTGCATCACCTGGATTTACCCCGCCTATGCTTACTTGATGCGCCCCACCTTGTGGGCCTGCGCGAAAAGCGCGTGCTTGACTAAAAATCTGAAGATGCGGCAAATTCAAAGCAACTGCTAAATGCGATAGGCCGGTATCAACGCCAATCACCCCTCGCGCTAAGGACATACATTGCGCCAATTGATCTAGAGGCATCTCGGGTAACACACACACTGCCTCGCTGTGCTCAGATAAATGTGCCGCAATACGTGCCACCCGCGCTTGTTCAAGATTACCTGCTTGCGGTAATACCACACGCTCGCCTTGAGCAATTAAGCGTTTGGCGATGGCTATCCATTGATGTTCCGGCCATTCATTATCGGCTCTTGTAGTGCCATGTACTAACCAAACACCAGACTGCGCAGCAGTCATACACTCGCTAACCCCAGCGTTCCATTCCCACAATACCTGTGGCGCATACTGGGCATAGTCATAATTCATAGCTAGGCCACACAGCAAGCGATAACGATCAATAGCATGAATCCGCCACGGCATCGGTAGGGCACGGTCCACCATAAACCGCACTGGCCATTCGTAACTACAGGCCTCACTCTGATTGCCGAAGCTATACCTTAAGCCCGTGTCCGATAACCGGGCCAAACGTGCCACCCATGCCGATTTGATTAAACCTTGGACATCAATCACAACATCGTAGGCTTGCTCACGCAACACTGCTTTAAATTGTTGATACTCTGCTCGGGTAACAACGCTCAACCACGAACGACGCCAACGGCGTTGCGCAATAGGAATAACCCGTTGCACACCCTGTAAACCGCCTAACAAGGATGCAAAGTTTTCCTCCACCACCCAATCAATCTTCGCCTCGGGATTGTTTCGTAACAGATCTTGAATCACTGGCGTTGTTTGAATGACATCGCCAAGAGATGACATTTTGACAATCAAAATATGCATGATCGCAACACGCCCTTTAGACTAATCCCGAGTGGATAGAATCAAACATAGGTTTCAGCGACAACAACAGTATGGCTTCATCGACTATATTGAATCTATATGATCCCGAAATTCTATCATTTCAGGATCAAGGGCATCGTGTTTTATTACAGCGCTATTGGGTTATTGGATGGATGCTACCCGTGCGTACCTTACAAACCAGTATAGTAAAAATGTAAGGGCACACTCGCGCGGCTCCGATAACGTTCAAAGGCGTTATTAATCCCTGGTATCACTCTGACGTGTTGATGATTGAGTCGCAACACAAAGTGCTGCGAATCAACCGTCATAAATGAATCAATCCAACTGCCCTCTTTCCGTGAAAATTCTTGGATAGAACAGGAATGAGAGAACAACTTTGCAAACTGTAGCCAACGTGGCTGTTCTTGCTCAACGAGTTGTAGATCACTAACCAACACTACTAAACGATTCACAGGGTTAGAAACTAAAAACCGATGATACAATTTTAAGCGATGGGATAAATTATGCTCTGGACTTAATACACTTTCGTAGATACGAATGGTATGTCGTGCTTGAGGAATCATCCAATCGACAAAAGCATTGTAATTTTTTTTACTGTGTACCACTGATCGTCTTGATTTAGGCTGTGAGTATGGCGCAGAAATCTCCGTCGCTGCCGTTCGTGATGTATGCATAAAAAAACTCCTCCGAAAGGTTTAAGTCGTGACTTCGGTGACGTAGATTCTATGATTTTCAATTCAAAATCAAGCACTACCGATCGATTGTTCTAATTATTTTTATGCGAAAAATAATATTCATTATTTAATGAATATTATTTAATTCACGTATTAATTTAGTGATTTATTTTGCATGTTGCATCTTTATTTTAATCACTCTGTACTGTTATGCAGTGGCCCTAATCCACAAACAATTTTTCACAATGTGAAATGATTGAGAATAGATTTTGATATGGCTCGGAGGAAAGAAGATTTAGGCAAGCAACTCCGCCGGTCATATTGTGTGCATTTAGTAGCACCGCGAATCAGCGTGTTCACTACTTTATAGCAGAATTGTCGTACACAAACTTTAGCACTGACACCATACCAAGATTCTCACGTAAAAAACCTATGGATTTAAAATCAAACTGTTGATAACCAAACACAATAAAAGCAGGTCTAACCTAAGCCCATACAAGTTCATTACTCGTAGAGCAGTTCTTCAATTTTGGAGTGTGATTTCTGAGTTACGGTATAGCAATCCTTGAAACTGGTGTAACCACTAACTAGTACGACCCAATCGTTTTTAAATTTGAGTTCAATTTAATAATTTCAATTTCTGACAATACAACCTCAGCCTTTGCGTGAAGTCGATCATCACGAATCTTGCGCTTTTTATAGATTGAGAAATACATTCAGGGCAAATATCAAACCCTTTGAGTAATCGATACCGCTCCGCAATCACCTAATTTGCAATAACCTTGAAAGCAAGGCCCTTATCGTCCCCACGTGCGATCTCCTTGTGTAACAGTTTGATTTGGTAGGCCAAGTAGAAGTCAATGATCAAGCTCCTCAACCTAAGAATAAGCAGAAAGTAAACAAGGAAATCGACTCGACTACCCCCTAACAAAATTACTCCACGGTCACCGACTTCGCTAAATTACGCGGTTTATCAACATCTGTGCCGCGCTGCAAGGCGGTGTGATAAGCCAACAACTGCAATGGTATGGTATGTAGAATTGGGGATAGCAATCCAGCATGATCGGGCATTTGAATCACATGCACGCCTTCACTCTCAGCAATATGCGTATCTTGGTCAGCCAATATATAGAGCTCGCCACCTCGGGCATGTACTTCTTGGAGATTAGATTTTAACTTCTCTAGCAATGTATCGCGTGGCGCTACTGCAATGACTGGCATTTTGGCATCCACTAAGGCCAAAGGCCCATGCTTTAGCTCCCCTGCAGCATAGGCTTCGGCATGGATATATGAAATCTCTTTGAGTTTTAATGCGCCTTCCATGGCAATTGGGTAATGCACGCCTCGTCCTAAAAATAGTGCATGTTCTTTACACGCAAATACCGTTGCCCATTCAACAATGGCGGGCTCTACTCGTAATACATGCTCAAGAGCTAAGGGCAGATGTCGTAAGGCGACGAGCATTTCTTTTTCTTGCGCCAGACTTAAGCGTTGTCGTTGTTTAGCGAGCGCTAATGTAAATAATACTAAGGCAACCAGTTGTGTGGTAAAGGCTTTGGTTGATGCCACGCCAATCTCTGGGCCTGCACGCGTTAAAAAGTGTAGATCAGAGGCTCTCACCAAAGCAGACTCTGGTACATTACAAATGCTTAGGCTGTATAGATGGCCCATTTTTTTGGCCTGTTGTAATGCGGCTAATGTATCTGCTGTTTCACCGGATTGTGATAAGGTTAATATCAGCGTTTGCGGGTTTACTACAGAATCACGGTAACGATATTCACTTGCAATTTCAACTTGGCAAGGAATACCGGCAATGGCTTCCAACCAATATCGTGCCACCATGCCAGCGTGATAACTAGTGCCGCAGGCAATAATAGTGACACCGGTAATTGTTGCAAATATATGCGGTGCTTGTGGGCCAAATAGTTGCGGTGTAATCGTGCTGGCTCGTGTCACCATTTCTAGCGTATTCGCTACGGCCATGGGCTGTTCGAATATTTCTTTTTGCATATAGTGGTGATATTGGCCCAACTCTACGGCAGCAGCAGAGATTGATGATAATTGCTCTGTACGATGCACACGCTCACCTTGCTGATTCCAGATTTGAATATGTTGGAGTTGCAGTTCTGCGCAATCGCCTTCTTCTAGGTAAACAATCCGTTGTGTCACTTGCACTAATGCCGAAGCATCAGAGGCCGCAAACTGTTCACCTTCACCTAAGCCCAATAATAAGGGCGCACCCATACGGGCCACTACCAAAGATTGCGTATTTGCTTCATGTACTACAGCAATGGCATATGCACCAATTAGTAATTTTATGCTGGCTTTTACTGCTGCCACCAGATTATGTAACTTGGTGAATTCTTGATGTACTAAATGCGCAATGACTTCGGTATCAGTGTCAGACACAAACACATAACCAGCAGATTGTAGTTGCTCTCGTAGCATTTCATGATTTTCGATAATGCCGTTGTGTACTACTGAAATACCGGACGAAATATGCGGATGCGCGTTCCTTTCTGAAGGCACGCCATGTGTTGCCCAGCGAGTATGCGCAATGCCTAATGTGCCTTGTATATGATCTTGTTGCGCTAAATGCTCAAGCTCTGCAACACGACCTTTACTGCGTATACGTTGCAAACCGTTTTTAACTATTGCTAACCCTGCTGAATCATAACCACGATACTCTAGGCGCTTGAGGCCTTCTATCAATATGGGCACAACATCGCGTTGTGCAATTGCAGCGACTATGCCACACATATTTGTTTACTCAGCATCATTATGGTTTGTCTTTTTGAGGTCGTTGCCAATCTGGCAAGTGTTGCTGTGTTTTTGGGTTAATAATTAACCCACCGCTTGGCGTGTCACGCCAAACGGCTGTGCCTGCACCTACAGTTGCCCCTTTGGCCACGCGCACTGGTGCAATTAAGTGCACATCTGATCCAATATGTACATGATCTTCAATGATTGTTTTATGCTTATACGCCCCATCGTAATTACAAGTAATGGTGCCAGCACCAATATTAACGTCACAACCCACTTCGGCGTCGCCTATATAACTTAAATGATTTGCTTTTGAACCTGGTCCAATATGACTGGCTTTGACCTCTACAAAATTACCAATGTGTACGTCATGATCTAATTGTGTTCCTGGTCTTATTCGTGCGTAAGGCCCAATACGACATCCCTCACCCAAGCTTGCACCTTCTAAGTATGAAAATGCTTCTATCTTTGTTTGGGCGCCTACTTCAATATTTTTTAATACGCAATGCGCTCCAATGCTCACGCCATCAGCTAAGCGCACATTACCTTCAAATAAACAATTTATATCAATGCTGACATCACGCCCACACACCAAAGTTCCCCGCACATCAATACGTGCAGGATCACTGATGGCCACACCAGCTTGCAGTAAACGCTGCGCTTCTTGCTGTTGATAATGGCGTTCAAGTTGCGCTAATTGTGCACGGCTATTCACACCCTGAATTGATATTGCATCGTTGGTGCAAACCCCCACTACAGGCACGCTATCGGCAATTGCAAGCCCTACCACATCGGTTAAGTAATATTCTTTTTGAGCATTATTGTTGGTAAGTTTAGCTAACCACTGTTTTAGTCGTACCGTTGGCAGCGCCATAATGCCAGAGTTAATTTCTGTAATACTACGCTGGGCAGGGCTGGCATCTTTATCTTCTACGATAGCGGTTACTTGATGCTCACTATTCCGAACGATGCGACCATATCCACTTGGGTCTGCTACAGTAGCACTTAAAATAGTCAGTTGTTCTGTGGCGTGATTAATCAGTGGTTGTAACAATTCCGTACTGACTAATGGCACATCGCCATATAAAACTAAGGTAATAGGTGCATCACCGAGATACGGCATTGCTTGTTGTAGTGCATGACCAGTACCGTGCTGCGGGTTTTGTAAGGCATAAACTAATTGTTCTTCACCCAACGCCACTTTAACTTGATCACCGCCGTGACCATAGACTATACAGATTGGATCTTGGCTTAATTTTCTTGCGGTTGTGATCACATGTGATAGTAATGATCGACCGGCCAGCAAATGGAGTACCTTCGGTAGATCCGAATGCATTCGTTTGCCTTGGCCGGCAGCTAGAATCACAATTTGAGTGCGCATTTTTGGATTATCGCATGCTTCAGCGAATGACACATCTGGCGTAAAACCAAAGTGGTTCGTAATTTGGTATCAGTTATCAGTCATTTTTAATTATTAATTTGGTGGATTCATTTACGAAGTGCAACACGTTTTATGGACTGCATAAATACTTCGTTGGGCGTTTTAAACCCTAATC
>CAISJL010000127.1 GCA_903885665.1 uncultured beta proteobacterium
ATTGATCCAAAACCAACACGCATTGACGTAGGATTGCCAGAAGATAAATTAATATTTGCCACATTTAATAACTCATACAAGTTAAATGAAAGTATGTTTGAGTGTTGGATGCGGATGTTAAAAAGACTTCCTGACAGTATTTTATGGATTGTGGATGACAACCCATGGGCTACTGCAAATCTAAAAGCTCAGGCTAGTAAGCTGGGAGTGTCAGAGCAGAGACTGATTTTTACGCCGCGTGTGTTTCCGAGTGCTTATCTAAGTAGGATGGCATTGGTGGATGTATTTCTTGACAATTATCCTTACAATGCAGGATCGACAGCCAGCGATGTCCTATGGATGGGTACGCCAATGATAACGCTGTCCGGAAAAACTTTCGTATCGCGTATGGCTGGAAGCATGCTTTTCTATAGCAAGCTGCCTGAATTAATCGCTCATAATTTTCAGGGGTATGAAGAAATTGCTATTTGGCTTCATGATAATCCACAAGAGCGGAAGCGAATACACGAAGTACTGCTACAGCAAAGACTCCCTGGCAATGCATTTGATATGACGAGATTTACCCGCCTACTAGAAGAAAGATACTACAACGTTTCATACTGAAATATCGTAGTAATCTGGACTGGCAGCAATAAATTCCCAGATTAATAATCACTACCTATCCATCGAGCTATAGTCCTATGGCAATAGAAATTGAAGCGAACATTGCAAGCATTCCTGTTATTTCTGTTTCATATAATGCACCCAAATTAATAGAAACTCTAATCACGTCGTTAAGACAATTCTATTCGAATAAAATATACATAATCGATGGATCGGAGCCAGGTCCTTACGAAACGATTAAAGAATTCTGCGCGCGAGTAGAAAATGTTGAACTGATACATTTCGATTACAACATTCACCATGGCCCAGGTATGGCTTGGGCATTTCAAAATTTAGCGTTAAGCGGGAGAGTGTTAGTAATAGACTCAGATGTGATCATCGTTAACAATGGATTCTTGGAATCATTAGATGAACATTTAAAAGCCGAAATGTATGGCGTAGGCTACTTGGGTATAGTGAATGAAGAAGGATTTGATTTGGATCTGGAGAATGATAAGGGTATTCCTTATCTAAAGCCCGCTTGTATGCTTTGTAATATTGAAGTTATTAGGCAGTGGCCAATGCCCGTCAAACATGGTGCTCCCATGACGCCGACAATGATAGCAATCCATAATGCTAATCGCGGTGATTTATTAGGGCGAGTCGAATGGTTGCACAAGGATTTTCATGCGATCCCACCGAGGCAATACCTCATACATGATTGGCAAGGAACTGTAAAAACAATTAACAGCTACGAGTTAAACGATTGGATAGATAAAGCTAGAGAACGTAAAACCATCGTTGATATGATTGCTAATCTGGTGCCCGAGACGGCTCAAAAAATCGTTGAGATTGGTGAAAGTGACGGGCTATTGGCTCGGGTAATAAAAGAGAGGGCCAAAAAATTAGCAAAGGAAATAGATTACTACACAGTTCAAAATAAATATGCCAACCCTCTACATCAAAAAATTTGGTCCGATGGGAATAAAATCGTGAGCTTTGACGGTATCAAACCGAGCGATTTTCAAGATTTTGGTAATACGGACTGTTGGATATTGGATTCGGCGTTAGAGTATATGCGTCTGCCAGAGTTAATTTTAAATGGAATTAAACCTTTTTGTACGGAATCTGCCACTCTGATGATTAAAATTAAGAACCGTCAGAATTGGAGAGAAATACTGAACGTCTGTGCAAGTGGAAGAACACTAGATATTCCTGATAAAAATGACGGTGGTGATGGACTCTTGTTACACAAGATTTCTGAGACGATTGAAAGCTGCGGATATGATATTACCCAGGCATTGTTAATCACCCGAGGAGGAATCCCTTCAGAGCCAGTGGTTAATCACCTATTTGAAATGTCAGGTTGGGATATTGCAAGGCGTGCTGAATATGAGCGAATAATCGCAGCAGAA
>CAISJL010000128.1 GCA_903885665.1 uncultured beta proteobacterium
CGAACGTCTGGTGTATGCGCTGGTGAATGAAGGTGCCTTGATATTGGAAGAGGGCATTGCAATGCGTGCCTCGGATATTGATATGGTCTACCTGACCGGTTATGGCTTCCCATTATTCCGTGGTGGCCCCATGTTCTATGCCGATACAGTCGGTCTTTCTAACGTAGTAATGGCCATTCATTCGTATGCCAAAGGTAGCCATCCTGAAGCATGGACTCCCGCGCCTTTGCTGACTAAATTAGCGCACGAAGGTAAGACATTTAGCTAATTCCCTCCGGTATTTCAAAAACTTCAGGCTTGCGAGCGCGATCAATCGGTCGCCGTTCGCTTGCCTGGCTTGTCACCAGCGCTTTTTCAACAGAGTCGCCGTCATGAGTCGTTGTTTTTCAACAAATTTCCAGTGTTGCGAATTTGCAGCGAAAATTGAGAAAAAACTGTGTGATAGTCATAAAAATTAATAACGTACGACCAAGAAGTTCTCATGCTTTCAAAAATTCTTTTAGCAAAGATGCCGAATAAAACCATTCCCAAATAACATGCACTAAATTAGCGATAAGCATTTCTTCATTGCCTACAATTCATTTCCCTTTAAATTCTCGAGAGGAATGAAGATGAAAATGAATAGTGTAGTAAAACTTTGTGCTTTAACCGCTGCGATCTGTGCAGCGAATGTGAGCTACGCAGCGGGTGCTCAAACGGCCACTGTAACGATTCACGCGACAGTCGCTCCTACCTGCAGTATTTCGGCAACTTCACTCGAATTCAATAACTACGATCCGACTAGTACAACAGATAAATTAGGTACTGGCACAGTTACCTTGACCTGCGTGAAAGGTAGTCAGCCAACGATTTCCCTGACAGCAGGTTTGAATCCAAATGGCGGTCAACGCAGGATGATCAATGCTGTAACCAGTGATTTCCTTAATTATGATTTGTTCAAACCGACTGCAGCCAATCCTGCAATAGATTTGCCTAATACTGCTTGTGCAGGTACGGAGAATCAGCCTTGGGGGTTAGACGTTCCATCGCGGTTGCATCCACCCATAGCGCCGACAGCCGATCCATTAACCTACAATATCTGCGGCGTCATTCCTAAAGGTCAATTGACTGTAGGTACCGGTGATTACAACGATACGGTCACCGCAGAAATCAACTTCTGATCTGATGAACCGCCACTCAGTCAGTCCTCAAGTATCCCCTCATGCTGGCTGGGTGGTCAATTTACTTTTTGCCTTTTGTGTTTTAACGCTCAATTTTTCTGTAGCACTGGCAGGTACTTTCAACGTCAGCCCAGTAAAAATCACTCTTTCTAAAAATTCTTCTACTGCCATCATTACGGTAAGTAATTCGGGTAATTCCGACACCACTATCCAACTTCAGACAATGCGGTGGATACAAGATGGCGAAGGGGATAGGCTGCAACCCACCAGAGAAATAATCGCAACGCCGCAGATATTTGCCATCAAAGCCGGTGCGACTCAGTTGATATGGGCTTCGTCAAAGTTAGAAGCGACCATCCAAATGACTTCAAGTCCTTCGGTGCTTTTAATGCCATCTAATAGTCCAAGCAAAGTATTGGCAGTGTCGTCATCCCAGCGGCGCTCGCTGCGACCGCGGGGCATAAATAGGCTTTGGGCTTCATCCAGAAAAATCAGGCATCGCTTTTGAGCGCAGGCTTTTTTGTAAATGGCGTTCAGTGTCTTGGAGCCGCCAC
>CAISJL010000129.1 GCA_903885665.1 uncultured beta proteobacterium
CCTCATAAAAAGGGCTCTGGCGAAGGTTGGGTTACTGCTGAATACGGCATGCTCCCCCGCTCCACCCATACCCGTAGCGATCGTGAAGCCGCTCGTGGCAAACAATCTGGCCGCACCCAAGAAATCCAACGCCTCATTGGTCGCGCCATGCGTAGCGTCTTCAACCTAGAAACTTTAGGCGAGCGCACCATTCATTTAGATTGCGATGTCTTGCAAGCCGATGGTGGAACGCGTACAGCCTCCATTACTGGCGCTTATGTTGCTGCTAGAGACGCAGTGAACCAATTACTCAAAAGTGGTGTCCTCACTAAAGATCCGATCATCGATAGCGTCGCTGCGATCTCGGTGGGTATTTACCAAGGCATACCAGTGCTCGATTTAGATTACCCAGAAGACTCTTCTTGCGATACCGATATGAACGTCGTCATGACTGGCAAAGGCGGCATGATTGAAGTGCAAGGCACAGCCGAAGGCGCAACCTTCTCACGCGCTGAACTCACTGCTCTGCTAGACCTCGCAGAGCAAGGTATTCATGATCTAACGAAGTTGCAATTAGAAGCCCTCCAGTAAACCAATCGATGACTGATTAAGATCATGCAAAAACTGGTTCTCGCTTCGAATAACGCTGGCAAGGTTCGTGAGTTTCAAGCCCTACTAGCGCCACTCGACTTTGAAGTCATTCCTCAAGGTGAGTTGGGTATTGCGTCGGCGGAGGAACCACACCATACCTTTGTTGAGAATGCCCTTGCCAAGGCTCGTCATGCGAGTGCTGCGAGTGGCATGCCTGCACTGGCTGATGACTCCGGCATTTGCGCCCATGCGCTCAATGGCGCACCAGGCGTTTACTCGGCACGCTACGCAGGGGAAGCTTGCGATGATGCTGCCAACAATCGTAAGTTAATTAAAGCTTTGAGTGGCAAAAGTGATAGAGGCGCTCACTATGTTTGTGCTTTAGTACTAGTACAAAATACAAATGATCCAGAGCCCCTAATTGTGCAAACACGCTGGTATGGTCAGATCCTTGACCAAGCAATAGGGGAAAATGGTTTCGGTTATGACCCTTACTTCTTTTTGCCAGAACTAGAACAATCAGCCGCGCAATTAGATCCTGCCCAAAAGAACCTCATCAGCCATCGCGGACAAGCGTTGCGTGAACTCATTGCGCAGTTAAAAAGTCGTAGCTAATGGTGCTTAATAACAGTGCTTAACAGCAGCCCTAATAAAATGACTCTCACTGCGCTACCGCCGTTAGCGCTGTACATTCATTTTCCGTGGTGTGAAAAGAAATGCCCTTATTGTGATTTCAACTCACATCAAGTGAAAGATGGCGTTCAGGGCTTTGATGAGGAGCGCTACATCAAAGCACTCATTACCGATCTAGAAACAGAATTACCGCGCATCTGGGGCCGTCAAGTTCACAGCATCTTTATTGGTGGTGGCACGCCTAGCCTGCTCTCACCCACAGGAATGAATGATCTGCTCTCAGCCATTCGGGCACGCGTCAACCTAGAGCCCGGTGCCGAGATTACGATGGAGGCTAATCCTGGTTCAGTGGAGGCGGATAAATTCGCTGCCTTTGCTAAGTCTGGAATCAATCGTGTCTCTTTAGGCATACAAAGTTTTCAGGATGAACAGCTCAAAGCTTTGGGGCGTATTCATAACGGTGAAGAAGCTAAACAGGCCATTGCCATTGCAGTTGAGAACTTTAAGTCTGTGAACATTGATTTAATGTACGGCCTACCCAATCAAAGTTTGGCAGCTGCCAAAGCAGATATTGAGACTGCACTCTCTTTTAAAACACCACATCTCTCGCTCTACAACCTCACACTAGAACCCAATACGTATTTCGCGAACTTTCCACCTAAGTTACCTAGCGAAGATGAAATCGATGCGATCTTTGAACAAAATCTGGAGCTGCTGACTGCGGCTGGCTACAAGCGCTATGAAGTTTCCGCCTACGCCAAAAAAGACCAAGAGTGCAAACACAATCTGAACTACTGGCGCTTTGGTGATTACATCGGCATTGGTGCCGGTGCGCATGGGAAGATTTCCTTCCCGGATAAAGTGACCCGACAAGTGCGTGAGCGCCATCCAGAAACTTATATGCAAGCGATGGAAAGTAAAGGTAATGCATTGATTGAGTCGCGTGATGTATCCGCCAAAGATCTGC
>CAISJL010000130.1 GCA_903885665.1 uncultured beta proteobacterium
CCAAATTGGCGGCATTGCGCCAAGGCTTGCGATGCGCCAGCTTCAAACCTTCAAAGGCCTGCGGGCTGGTCACTTCATGAATCAGATGACGGTCAATGTAGAGGATGGACGTACCATCTTCAGCGGTATGCACCACATGGGATTGCCAGAGTTTGTCGTAGAGAGTTTGTGCCATGGCGAGATTGCGCTAAAAGCGCGCCGGTAGAGGGTAAATAGCCCCAAATTATGCCATACCGGCTTGCACTTCCTGGCCTTTGAGCCTGCCTTGCCAACTACTGAGGGCAGAAATCCTGCATCAGTGATTAGCCGCGAGCTTTCGCTTGATCGTACAGCGGAAGCACTTTTTTAGAATAGCGGGTCAAGTCTTTGACGCGATCCGCACGCGGCGGGTGAGTCGACATGAATTTTGGCGGCTCATTACCACCGACTTGGCCCATTTTTTCCCAGAGGGTAATCGCAGCCCTAGGGTCGTAGCCAGCCCGCGCGGCGAGTTCAACGCCGATTCGATCAGCCTCGGTTTCATGTTCGCGTGAATTGGGCAAGCCAAGCAAACCTTGATAGGCATATTCCATGCCCTTTTGACCCAGCTGCCCCAATCCCGCTACGGTAGCAAGAATGGTAATTCCCACATTAGCGACGGTCTGCTCGGAAGCGCGTTCGCGTGAGTGCTCGCGTAATGCGTGGGCAATTTCATGTCCCATCACAGCAGCCAATTCATCATCGGTAATTTTTAGTTTTTCAATCAACCCGCTATACACAGCGATTTTTCCGCCCGGCATACACCAAGCATTCACTTCACCCGAGGTCAGCACGTTGACTTCCCACTTCCAATTCAGCGCGTCAGGGCGAAATGAAGGTGTTTGTTGAATCAGTTTGTCTGCAATTTTTTTTACTCGCTCATATTGCACCGTATCCGTATTAAGTTTGTCTTTTTTATTCGCCTCCGCCATCAGCTGCGCATATTGCTTATTGGCGCTCTGCTCTATGGACTGAGCCGACACAGACATGCGCTGCTGACGATCGACACCGACCGCACCCGCTTGCGTTGTTTTGACGGTCTGACACGCACTCAGCGGGAATAAAATACCTCCCGTAATGAGTGCAGTACGTACGATGTGCATGAAAGTTTTGTTTGGCATAAAAATTTCCGATAAAACAGTCTAACAACTCACGCCGGCGCTTCTTCGTCTTGCCATCGATAGCTTAATTGGGCAGCAATCAAACCCAGCAAGGACATGATAGCCGCTAATACATAGACCCAACGCGCACCAAATGCATCCCAACAGGCTGAGAGCAGCAAGCCACCCACCGTACCACCAAGACCGTAGGAAATACTGATATAAAGCGCCTGACCCCGTGCTTGCAATGATCCCGCAAACCAGCGCTGCAAGGTCGCCACCGACGCTGAATGATGCACCCCAAACGTAGCCGCATGCAGCACCTGCGCTACTAACAGAATCGCAAGCGATTGCGCGCCCCAACCTATCATCAGAAAACGAATCACCGCAATCGCTAAACTAAACAGCATGAGTTTGCGCACACCAAAGCGTCGAAACAACGGCGCCTGATAAAAGAAAAACAGAATTTCAGCAATCACACCCAACGACCACATCAGCCCAATCACGCTCTTGCTGTAACCCATGTCAGACAAATACAGCGAGTAATAGACATACAGTGATGAATGGGCAGCGATCATCAAAAATGTCGATACAAAAAAAGACAGCACCGATTTACGCGATAACAATTCACGAACAGAATTCGGTTGCTGAGCATGCTGCGTTGCTGGCTCTTCATGCAGACTGAAAGTCACGCTGGTGACCATGACCAACATCAGCAACGCTATCCAAGGCATCAGTTCAATACCCTGCCAATCCAACGCATACCCTGATAAAGTGACCAATACGATAAAGCCTACTGAGCCCCACAATCGCACGCGACCATAGTGGGTCAAATCACCGCGCATAGACGACAACATTAAGGCTTCGGAAATGGGGCCCTGGGCACTGGTAAATAAATTTACCGTGACCATCAGAGCAAAAAAGA
>CAISJL010000131.1 GCA_903885665.1 uncultured beta proteobacterium
GAACGTGATGATTCCAAAACGCCAGAATGGCATTTCAGAATAACGATTCCGCTGCTGTTGAGCATCTTTTGATCTGGATTTTTCTTGATCTAGAATTGTCATTTTTCTATTAACCATATTGCTTAAAGAATATTGGTTTTTATTTGACTACAGAATCTAAACCTATCCAGTTTGATGGATATTAATGGACATGTTGTTATTATTTTATTGATATAAACTCAGATTATTTGACTGAGTTATAAGATATCGGGTGGTGCCGCCCTCCGGACTCGAACCGGAAAACCTTGCGGTGCGTGATTTTGAGTCACGTGCGGTTACCAATTTCGCCAGGGCGGCACAGTTTTGTAATTATATCATGTTTTTTCTTGGTAATTAAGCATCCCAACCATCAACCTTCTCATTGGTTTTATTGATATTTTTCATCATTTCTCCCCCAAGATACTTCGCATATGACTCTTTGATTATCTCAGGTGATGTTCTGCAATTAGTTGCAATATCAAATATATCTGCATTATTAAGAAGTCTAAAACAGATATAAGTTGCCCTTAATGATACAAAATCTCGTTTTGCGGGTGGTTGTGTTTTTGAATACTTTAAGTCTGCCTTTTTCAAAACTTCATTAAACATGTCCCGATGATGTGTAGGAAATAGCAATTCTTCTGACGAATTTGAATTTTTAATATTTCGTCTTTTTGCTAATCGTTCAAACGCAGAGACTGCTCCATAATAACTTTTACAAGTTCCTGTGCCACGTTTACCTTTTATATTTCTAATAATTAAGTATCGTTTTCTTTGTTCAGATTTTATCTCTATATCACAAAATCTAACATTCGACATTTCAGACACCCGCATGCCAGTATTGGTTCCAAAAATAACATAATCATATAGTTCTTCCGCACCCTCTACCCATCGTGGTTTTGTTTTCTTTAGATGCGTAATATGTGAACGTATATTAACCAGTAATTTATTATATTCTTTAAAAGTGAACCATGGTCTTGGTGATTCTATGCGAGATGATTTGTATGTATCTTTAAATACTGGAAGATTTTGAATAATGCCTGCTTGATAAGCATCATTTAGAACCACCCGCAACGCATTTTTATATTGATGCAAAGTGCCACGTCTAATGTCTGGATAGGTTGTATACATCTCTTCCTTAAACTCAAACCAAGTTTGATTGGTAATAGATTCAATTGGTTTGCGTTCAAAAAAGGGTAGAACTCTGGAGTTTAGAACGCCAATTATGCTTTCTAGAGTTCTTTCACTGCGTTCGCCACGCTTAACTGCATCTGCGTATCGTTCTAATGCTCGTTTAGTAGCACTACCAAAAGTCTTGGTAGAAGTTATTAGTTTGCCGTTTTGTAGTTGAAATTGTTTTTCAAAGTACCAGCGTTCTGCAATTGTTTCTGCTGGTTGTTGTTCTTTTTCTTTTGTAGACTGGCGGATGTATTTACCTTTGTGATGGAATCCGACCCACCAATAAGCGCTATTAAGTCTGCGAAAGATATGAAATCTTCCCTTTAATAAGTCAACTTTAGGTAATCCTGCAGCATCTGACATTTTGACTTTCTGACTGATTTACACTTAAAAAACAGTATATCAGTGAAGTTCTAAAATGTGTAGTGTATGTGTAGTGACTTAATTTATTAAAATATTCAATTAAATCAATAAGTTAAGTCAATTTTCGTCTGCATTTTGAGTCCGGCGCGTCTACCAATTCCACCACCGAGGCAAGTCGCGCATTATACCCTAGCTCTTGTGCGTACACGATGTTTTGATCACATCCTTGATAAAGATTGAGTATTGCTTTTTCCAAAATAAAATTATTAACCTATTGATTATTAACATTATTTTAATTTTGACAGGGCTGTTTTGAGGTTGTTCTTAATGCCGCGGGCGTTCATTGTGTAGATTTTCCGCTCAGGCATGGGTGAAGTGGCGCTGTGCGCACCGTATAATGCGCGCGATGCGTTTAGATGACTTTGACTACGATTTGCCCCTTGAATTGATTGCCCAAGCGCCTGCCGAGGTGCGTAGTGGTAGTCGCTTATTGCATATGGATGGGCAGGGTGTTTTGCAGGATTTACAGTTTCCGCAGATCGCCCAGTGTTTACGTGCAGGTGATTTATTGGTGGTAAACGATACGCGGGTCATTAAAGCGCGGTTGTTGGGGCGCAAGGCCAGTGGTGGCCAGGTTGAGGTGATGGTGGAGCGGATTGTGAATGCCCAAGAGTTATGGGCGCAGATTCGTGCCAGTCATGCGCCTAAGCCCGGTAGTGTGTTGTATTTGGGCGATGATCTTGTGGCAACGGTGCTGGAGCGATCGGGCGAGCTGTTTCATTTGCGCTTTGATGCGGTAAGTGACGTATTGTCATGTTTAGATCAACAAGGACGCTTGCCATTGCCGCCGTATATTACGCATGTGCCGCAAGCGGCAGATGAGACGCGTTATCAGACGGTGTATGCGAAGCACGATGGAGCAGTCGCTGCACCGACCGCAGGTTTGCATTTTGATGAAGCATTGCTTGCTAACCTTCGTAGCATGGGAGTTGCGGTAGCCACGTTAACCTTACATGTTGGGGCCGGCACTTTTCAGCCCGTACGGGTTGATCGATTGGCTGATCATGTGATGCATCGGGAGCGCTATGCATTGTCACAGGCCACTGTGGACGCGGTGAACAATACCCGAGCGCATGGTGGGCGTGTGATCGCTGTGGGCACGACTAGTCTGCGTGCCTTAGAGAGTGCTATGCTTGAGCAGCGTTTGATTGCTGGCGAATCGGAGACCCAGTTGTTTATTGTGCCGGGTTATCGGTTTCAAGTAGTTGATGCCCTCGTGACGAATTTTCATTTATCAAAATCGACATTGCTGATGTTGGTATCAGCTTTTGGTGGTGTTGAATCTATACGCCATGCTTATCAGCATGCGATTGAACAACGGTATCGTTTTTTTAGTTATGGTGATGCCATGTTTATCGAGCGTGAACAAACTGCTTCGTCTAAAGGGTAGTGTAGATCGTTGTTTAAAAATTAGTTTATGGTTCATAGATTATGGTTCATAGATCATAGTCCAGAGATCAGTTCCACAGAAAAGAGGCTCGATTGGAATTTACCGTACAAGCAACCGATGGTTTAGCGCGGCGTGGCATCTTGACGACTGCACATGGAGTGATTCAGACGCCAGTATTTATGCCGGTGGGCACTTATGGTGCAGTAAAGGGGATTTCACCTGCTGAGTTAACTAGTTTGGGTGCGCAAATTATTTTAGGTAATACGTTTCATCTGTGGTTGCGTCCCGGGCTAGACGTGATTGCAGCACATCAAGGCTTACATCGTTTTATGTCCTGGTCGGGGCCTATCTTGACTGACTCTGGTGGGTTTCAGGTATTTAGTTTGGGTGACTTACGGAAAATAAGCGAAGAAGGTGTGACGTTTCAATCGCCGATTAACGGTGATAAGTGTTTCTTAACTCCGGAGGAGTCGATGCGCATTCAGCGTATCTTAAATTCGGATATCGTAATGGCGTTTGATGAATGCACGCCACACCCAGCAACCCTAGAGCAGGCAGAAACGTCTATGCAGTTGTCTATGCGTTGGGCGCGTCGTAGTCGTGAAGCGCATCAAGGTAATCCCAACGCCTTGTTTGGTATTGTACAAGGGGGTATGTATGAGCGCTTGCGTGATGACTCGTTGCGTCAGTTAACAGATATTGGGTTTGAAGGTTATGCGATTGGTGGCTTGTCAGTGGGCGAGCCCAAAGCGGATATGTTGCGCATTTTGCGTCATACTGCCCCGCAAATGCCTGCGAATAAGCCCCGCTATCTCATGGGCGTAGGCACGCCTGCAGACATTATTGCGGCTGTGGGTAGTGGTGTGGATATGTTTGATTGTGTATTACCCACGCGTAACGCCCGTAATGGCTGGCTGTATACACGGAATGGAGTGATTAAATTGCGCAATGCACGCTACCGCGACGATCTAAGCCCACTAGACCCAGAATGTCTATGTTATACCTGCCAGCACTTTACTCGTGCATATTTGCATCATTTGCAGCGAATTAATGAAATGTTAGGCGCGCGCTTAAACACTTTGCATAACTTGCATTACTACCAAGAGTTAATGGCGGGTATCCGTGCGGCTATTGTTGAGGGGCGATTTAGTGCATTTGCTGCAGAAACAGTTAAAATGAGTGAAGTATCATGTACAATATAAGAGAAGTATAATAAGCCCTTATAAATCAGTAGTGTTGCGGGTCTTATGAGTTATAAGGGACTTATGCGTTATAAGTAGTTATAAGAGATTTATAGATCTTATGCGTCTTTTGCGTTTTATAGATTTTTAGTGGTTTATGGTTTTTTGTTTTAAATTAGATATTGGAGGATTGACGTGTTGATTAGTTCAGCCTGGGCACAAGGTGCAACAACCGCGCAAGGCGGTGGTATCGAAAGTATTCTTCTCATCGTTGTGATGTTTGCAGTGATGTATTTCTTAATGATTCGTCCGCAAATGAAACGCGCCAAAGAGCATAAGTTGCTCGTAGAAGGTTTGCAAAAAGGCGATGAGGTGATTACAGCAGGTGGTATTGTGGGGCGAATTGCCAAAACCGATGAGATCTATGTAACGGTGACGATTGCCAGCGGGGTGGATATTCAGGTTCAGCGCATCGCTGTGCAAACCGTATTGCCAAAAGGCAGTATAAAGATCGATTAATGACAGTTTTTCTAGTGACTACGCGCACCTGCTGCCAATAAAGTCATGATGTAATTTGGCAGCTTGTTGCAGCGTGCAATATTTAACCAATATTGCCATGATGATGACTGTAACTTTTATCAACCCATTATTTAAACGCGACTCAATCCGACAAGATGAACCGTTATCCACTTTGGAAATACCTAGGCATTGCTTTTGCAATTGCCTTGGGTTTTATATACACACTGCCTAACTTCTATGGTGAAGTGCCAGCGGTGCAAGTCTCCCCACTACGCTCTAATTTAAAAGTCGACGCTAATTTGATGTCGCGTGTTGAAACGTTACTCAAAGAGGCGAATCTCAATCCCCAGGGCGTCATGTTAGATTCAACTAGCATTAAAGCACGCTTTGGCGCCACCGATTTGCAACTCAAGGCTAAAGATGTATTACAGGCAGGGTTGGGTGATGATTATGTGGTAGCGCTGAACTTGCTCTCGCGGAGTCCTGAGTGGCTGACTTCCATTGGTGCATTGCCTATGTATTTGGGTTTGGATCTACGTGGCGGCGTGCATTTTTTAATGCAGGTAGACATTAAAACTGCAGCACTCAAGAAGATTGAAGCTCTGTCTAATGAAGCGCGTAGCATGTTACGTGAGCAACGGATTGCTTACTCTAGTTTGGTGCGAGATGGCCAAACCATGACTATTGCGTTTCGTGAGGCTGCGCTAAGAGATAAAGCACTTTCACGTATTTCAAAAGATATGCCTGATTTAGAATTGCAGTCGGTTGAGTCGGGCGGTGAGTTTCGGATTGTTGGTAAATTAAAGCTAGATGCTCAGCGGCGCTCGCAAGAAGCAGCGTTACAGCAAAATATCAATACCCTACGTAAGCGGGTTAACGAGCTGGGTGTAGCAGAGCCGATTATTCAGCAGCAAGGCGCTGATCGTGTTGTGGTGCAATTGCCTGGTGTGCAAGACACTGCTAAGGCTAAAGATATTCTGGGACGAACTGCTACTCTAGAAGTGCGCATGGTTGAAGATTTAGATTTAAACCAGTTACAACTAGCCAAGAGCGGACAGCTGCCGGTAGGCACCGAACTATTCTACGAGCGTAATGGTCAGCCAGTGGTGGTTAAAAAACAGGTAGTACTCACCGGTGAACGGATTAATGGTGCGCAACCTGGCTTTGACAATCAAACCCAAGAGCCTGCTGTGCATATTGCACTTGATGGTGCTGGGGCGCGAATTTTCCAACAAGTTACGCGTGATAATGTTAATCGCAGGATGGCTATTCTGTTGTTTGAGCGTGGCAAGGGTGAGGTCATTACAGCACCAGTGATCCGTGCTGAAATTAGTGGCGGTCGGGTGCAGATCAGCGGCCGTATGACAACACAAGAGGCCAATGATGTGTCCTTGTTGCTTAGATCAGGTGCGCTAGCTGCCCCCATGGAGATTGTGGAGGAGCGCACGGTTGGCCCCTCACTAGGCGCAGATAATATTCGCATTGGTATCCATTCAACGCTGTATGGTTTTTGTGCCATTGCAGTGTTTATGATTGTTTACTATGCCATGGTTGGTGTGTTCTCAGTATTGGCCTTGGGGGTTAATCTACTATTTTTAGTGGCATTGCTGTCATTGCTACAAGCAACACTGACGCTGCCAGGTATGGCTGCGATTGCGCTCACTATTGGTATGGCGATTGATGCTAACGTATTAATTAATGAACGGATTCGTGAAGAGTTGCGCAATGGTAATTCACCGCATGCGGCAATTTTTGCAGGCTATGATCGTGCCTGGGGCACAATTTTAGATTCGAATGTCACAACATTAATTGCAGGCTTGTCATTGTTTGCATTTGGCTCTGGCCCGGTGAAAGGGTTTGCAGTGGTTTTATGCTTAGGTATTGTGACATCTATATTTAGCGCGGTGATGGTATCGCGGGCATTGATTAATTTGTTTTACGGTAGTCGACGCAAGCTTGATCGACTCAGTATCGGCTAACAGGATACGCAAATCACATGGAATTTTTTAAAATTCATAAAGATATTCCGTTCATGCGCTATTCGCGCTTGTTCAATATCATTTCACTCATTACTTTTTTAATTGCAGTCGGCGCATTGGCGACCAAGGGTTTGAACTTTGGCGTTGATTTTACCGGCGGCACGGTCATGGAGATTGCTTACAAGCAAGCCCCAGATCTAGATCGAGTGCGTGCAACTTTGGCTGAATTAGGCTTTGCCGAGGCCTCTGTGCAGAACTTTGGCTCTACGCGTGATGTGCTAGTGCGGCTACCTGTGAAAGAGGGCCTGACTAGCGCGCAACTCTCCGAACAAGTGTTATCTAACTTAAGTAAGGATGCCGAAGGCGTTCAGATGCGCCGTGTAGAGTTTGTAGGGCCTCAGGTTGGGCGCGAGCTCTTTGAAAATGGTGCCCTAGGTTTACTATTTGTATGTATTGGCATTGTGGCGTATTTGGCCATGCGCTTTGAGTGGAAGTTTGGCTTGGCTGCGATTATTGCTAACTTGCATGATGTCATTATTATTGTTGGTGTGTTTTCAATATTTCAGTGGGAATTCTCTTTGCCAGTGTTGGCTGCAATTTTGGCTATTTTGGGATACTCAGTGAATGAATCGGTTGTGGTGTTTGATCGTGTCCGTGAGTGTTTTCGCAGTCGGGTTTATCGTCAAAGCACAGTGCCTGAAGTGCTCGATGCGGCAATCACGCAAACCATGTCGCGCACTATTATTACGCACGGCTCTACCCAAATGATGGTATTGGCGATGTTAATCTTTGGCGGCGAGACGCTACATCATTTCGCGGTTGCGCTCACGATTGGTATTTGTTTTGGTATTTACTCATCAGTATTAGTCGCCAGTCCAATAGTAATGTATTTGGGCGTGTCTCGAAACGATTTAATTAAACCTGAGAAAAAGCCTGACAACGACTCTGGTGCAGTTGTCTAGGAATCACGCATTTGGAATTTTTGGTAACGGCTCTAGACCTGATATTGCATTTAGATCGACATTTGCAATTGTTACTGGCGCAATATGGTGCTTGGGTTTATTTGTTTTTGTTCTTGATTGTATTTAGCGAGACCGGCCTAGTGGTTACGCCATTTTTGCCGGGCGACTCATTGTTATTTGTCTCAGGCGCCCTCGCCGCCACTGGCGGCATGTCCATCCACCTGTTGGTGTTGGTATTGATTGTTGCTGCGATTCTGGGTGATGCCGTGAATTATGGTGTAGGGCATTATCTGGGGCCGCGGATATTTAGCCGTCAGGGTTCACGTTGGTTAAACCCGCAACATCTGCAACGTGCAAATCAGTTTTATCTTCGCCATGGTGGCAAGACCATTATTATGGCGCGCTTTATTCCCTTAATTCGCACTTACGCCCCTTTTGTCGCAGGGGCTGCCGCAATGTCTTATTGGCATTTTGCAATGTTTAACATTGCGGGTGCGTTCTTGTGGGTGGCGAGCCTGTCTTATGCAGGATATTACTTTGGTAATCTACCGTGGGTGAAAAGCAATTTATCACTCATCATCCTAATGATTATCGTGCTCTCTGTATTGCCTGCAGTGCTCGAATATTATCGTCAGCGTCGCACTCAAGCGCCTTTGACTTAATGGCGCACGGGCTACGCGCAGTAGCCTTCACTGGTTATGCATAGACGCCGGCTGGCTATGAATAATCGCCGGTGATTTAAATGCGTCGCGCTAGCGCGCTCGCTTTACCGATGTAGCTTGCAGGGGTCATTGCCAAGAGGCGTTGTTTCTCGCTCTCTGGGATGCCTTGGAGCTGGCTAATAAAAGCACGCATGCTCTCTTGATTGATGCCTTTGCCGCGAGTGAGCTCTTTGAGTTGTTCATAAGCGCCTGGCACCGCATAGCGGCGCATGACGGTTTGAATCGGCTCGGCTAACACTTCCCAATTCGCATTAAGATCTGCATTGAGTTTGTCGTGATTGGCTTCGAGCTTATTTAAGCCTTTGAGGCAGGAGTCCCAAGCCAGTAGCGCATAGCCCAAGGCAACACCCATGTTACGTAGCACAGTAGAGTCGGTGAGGTCGCGCTGCCAGCGTGATACGGGAAGCTTCTCGGATAAATGTTTGAGCAGTGCATTGGCAAGGCCTAAGTTGCCTTCAGAGTTTTCAAAATCAATGGGGTTAACTTTGTGCGGCATGGTTGATGAACCAATCTCACCGGCTTTAGTTTTTTGTTTGAAGTACCCTACAGAGATATAGCCCCAGATATCGCGATCCAGATCGAGCAGTATTGTGTTGACTCTTGCTACCGCATCAAACAGTTCAGCCATAGCATCGTGCGGCTCGATTTGTATGGTGTAGGGGTTAAAGTGCACATGCAGAGACTCTACAAAGCGTTGTGCGAACTGTTCCCAATCGATATTGGGGTAAGCCGCGAGATGTGCGTTGTAATTACCCACTGCACCATTCACCTTACCCATTAACGCAACTGCCGTTATACGATCAATACCTGTGTTAAGCCGCGCCACAACATTGGCCATCTCTTTACCCAGTGTTGTTGGTGACGCCGGTTGGCCATGTGTACGTGAAAGCATTGCAGCATCTGCAAACTCGTGTGCGAGTGCGCGTAATTTGGTGTTAATGGCAGTTAATGCAGGCAGTAATACATCGCGACGTGCTTCGGTGAGCATCAGGGCGTGACACAAATTATTAATGTCCTCAGAGGTGCACGCAAAATGAATAAATTCAGCCACTTGCATGATTTCTGCATTGTCAGCCAGGCGTTCTTTGAGGAAATACTCAACTGCTTTGACATCGTGATTGGTGGTGGCTTCAATAGCCTTGACTCTTTCGCCATCGGCAGTGCTGAATTGACTGACAAGATGGTCGAGTAGGGTAATAGTTTGCGCAGAAAATGCCGGGACTTCACTGATTTGTGGCTCGGCAGCAAGCGCCTTGAGCCACTCCACTTCAACCCGTACTCTTTGTTTAATGAGGGCAAATTCGCTAAAGCAGGAACGAAGCGCGCCCAGTTTTGCAAAATAACGACCATCAAGTGGCGAGAGTGCGTCTAGTGGAGTTAGCATTGACATGTGAATGAGTGACTCGGCAAGTGACAGAGATAAATGGATTACCATCGTGCAATACGCTGCGCAAAGGTGATCACCTAAAAAAAGCGAATTTTAATAACAGTCAAATTTTATCATGGGTGGCTTGGCTTTGCGTGTCGATTCATGACGCTCAAGGCGCTAAAGGCGCATTGGTGGACCAAAAGCAGTAGCCCCTTGTCATGGTGTATGCTCACCGACTTAAGATTTTTGAATCATACGGGATGAAATGACTACTGATTTAAACAAAAAGACAAATTTGGCACGTCCGCTGCGCGACTGGTTGTTATTGGTTGCGCTAGTGCTGATTTGGGGTTCGGCGTTCATGTTTAATCGGATTGCATTGCACAGCATCCCGCACGGCAGTGTGGTGGCTGGTCGTATCATGATTGCAACGTTAGTGTTGTTGGCTGTGCTATTAATTCAAGGCAAACGCTTACCGGCGTGGGGTCGGGTGTGGTGGATTTATACCTGGATTGCTGTGATTGGCAATGTTTTACCTTTTTATTGTATAGCATGGGGACAATTGGTTGTAGATAGTGCCTTGGCTGGAATTTTAATTGCGATTATGCCGTTGGCAACAATTATTCTCATGCGTCTGTTTATACGTCACGAGCCAGTGTCACGGTGGTCAGCTATAGGTTTTATTGTCGGATTTTTAGGGATTGTGGTTTTAATGGGGCCAGCGACTTTATTAGGTTTGGGTGGAGATGGTTTGCGCTTGTGGGCACAGTTAGCCATTCTGTGTGGCGCTATATGCTTTGCTTTGCAAAGTGTGCTGACTAGACGACTAGTGCAGGGTGATTTTGTAGTCGCAGCGACTGCCACCCAGTGTGTGGCAAGTGTATTGATGTTGCCAGTAGTGCTGTGGGTTGAGCAACCTTGGCAGTTGCATGCTACAACCGATTCAGCGTTGGCTTTAATATGGTTGGGCATTGTGCCCACAGCACTAGCCACTGTTTGGTATTTTATGTTGATCCGTTCGGCAGGACCAGCGTTCATGGCATTGGTGAATTACTTAACGCCGTGCATTGCTTTATTGTGTGGTGTAGGGCTCATGGGTGAAACACCGCAAGCAGGTACATATCCAGGGTTGTTATTAATTCTGTCGGGTATCGCGCTGAGTCAGTGGCGGCGTTAGTGGTTTAGCGCTTCAGTGTTACTCCAGCCTGGTTCATCGCGATCGAGTATGCGTTTGAGTGCTAAAAAATGGAGGCGAGCTTGGGTATCATCGACCATTTGATCAGCAGTCGTTTGCGCAATAGTAGGGTCAACAATACGCAATGATTTGCCGGTGCTCATGGCAAGCACTTGTAGCATGCAAGCGCGCTCTAGATAATAGAGGTCGTCAAAGGTGAGGTCTACGCTAGGGCCGGTAACAATCACGCCATGATTAGCTAGAAATAAAACATCAGCTTGATACAGCCCTGCGACGATACGCTCGCCTTCTGCGGCATCCAGCGCTAGGCCATTGTAGTGTTCATCGTACGCAACCCGGCCTAAAAACTTGAGTGCAATCTGACTGGCGGCCTCGAGTTGTCCGCCATGAATTACAGTCAATGCGGTTGCATAAGGCATATGAGTATGCATCACGCAGCGTGCTTGCGGCTTGCTACGATGCGCTGCGCCGTGAATGAAAAAAGCAGTGGGTTCAACATCATGACGACCAGAGACTTTGTGACCCTGAGCATCAACCAGTACTAAGTCCGGTGGCGTGATCTCGGACCAGTGTAGCCCTTGGGGATTAATTAAAAAATATCCGGGCTGCTCTGGCAGCTCGACACTAAAATGATTACAAATACCCTCACCTAAACCGAGCCGCGATGCGGTACGGAGTGCCGCAACCAAATCAATGCGAGTAGATTGTTCAGAGTGAATGGGCATGATGTATTAATCCAGACTGATGTTGCCAGCTTTTGCAACGTTGATCCATTTGCTGATTTCTTTTTTCAAGAACACAGTAAATTCTTCGGGGGTGGTTGCCATCACCATTGCGCCACGCTTCACCAAATAGTCACGCATGGCTGGGGTTTTAAGTTCGGTGAGGAGCAGGGTATTTAAGCGACGTAAAATCTCGGGTGATGTACCAGTAGGCGCACCAATGCCTTGCCATGAACCGCCATCAAAGTCTTTAACGCCAGCCTCGCTAATCGTAGGCAGATCAGGCAATGGCGGGAAGCGCTGCAGTGTAGAGATGGCAATAGGACGCAAGCGACCGGCCTCGACTTGTGGCAATACCCCCATGGCAGTGTTGAATGCCAATTGAATTTGCCCGGAGATTTGATCGAGGACAGCCGCTGATTGCCCTTTGTAGGGCACATGCACGACATTGACATGGGTCATGAATTTCAACATTTCCATCAACATGTGCGGGCTGCTACCGTTACCGGTAGAGGCATAGCTCAACGCACCGGGACGTGATTTAGCAAGACTAATAATTTCTTTGAGTGACTTTGCAGGTAACTGTGGATGCACCGTTAGCAAGCTCGGCAAGGTGGCCATTAAAGTAACAGGCGCTAAGTCTTTAACGGGGTCGTAACTCATTTTTTTATAAATAGCAGGAGATACACCTTGCGCTGCAGTGATCATGCAAATGGTATAGCCATCAGCGGGTGCTTTGGCGCACAGATCAGCGCCGATATTGCCGCCTGCACCACCACGATTGTCGGGAACAAATTGCACGCCCGTTGATTTAGTTAAGATATCTGCAGCAATCCGTCCCATGATGTCAGTAGGGCCACCAGGGGGGAAGGGGATAATAAAGCGAACGGTTTTTGTAGGATATTGTTGTTGGGCAACGCATTGAAAGCAGATGGTGATGAGCAAGGCTATGCTGAGCTGGATCCAGTGACGACGGTGCATGACATGTTCCTCAGTGATCGAAAAAGTCGTTTGAGACGATTGGGGTTGAGTTTTAGGTTGAGGTTGAGTTTTATTTTTTAGAGTGTTTAGTTTTTTAGTTTTTTAGTTTTTTTGTTAAAGGGTTAGGATTTACGGTTTACGGTTTAGAGATTAGGGTTAATAATTAATAATTAATAATTTATATTTAATATTTTAGGTTAAGATTTTTGAATTATTGTAAATACGACAATACATTAAATATAGCAGATATCAGCTAGCGTGTATTGTGGTGTCTTTAATAATGGACTACGACTCAATAGTCAGCACTGATCGTTGGGGGTAAATGGATGATCTCAGGCGAGTGCTTGCCATTGAATAAATAGCGGTTGAGAATTTTGTAAGTATCTAGATCAAATTGTGGTTGCGGTGGTGACTCGATTAAGGCCTGCAACGCATCCTCGTCATTGACTGTTCCCAAATGACACCAATGATCAATGATATGCAGCGTGCTACGTTGTCCATCCTCAGAGGTTTCACGGATAGCAATCTGGCCAGGGAATGGCCAGGCTTTAACACGTAAAGCGCTCAGGGCTGTGGCAAGCCGTAAGCCATGGGCTTCAGCACTCTCTGCCCCGACACAAGCGCCTCGGCAGCGCTTGATTTGATACGCAAAGCAGGCGCCAGTGCGCTCTTCTAAGCCTAAGACTTTGTGGCACAGCTGATGTGCGCTTGCAATCTCGCGCAGCGCAGTGATTGCTGTGCGTTTTGAACGAAATAAGCCATACAAATCGTGTAATGACCATGCAGTTAAGTCGCGCGCAGTGATTAAAATGGGCGCTTGCGATGGATTCTCAGGTGACCAACGCCATGCACAAAGTTCGCTGGCGCGGCGTAATTGCCGGTTGTGAATCGGAGACAAAGCTTTGACTAGGCGAGCCTCTTCAATTAAAGCGCCCAATTCGCCGGTGGTTTCTTTCCAGTCGATATGTTTGATCTCGCTAGCAATACGCATATCTTTGTTGAGGCGGTGATCCCCAGAAAAGTGCGACATCACGCGACTGCGTAAGTTAACGCTTTTACCAACATAGAGCGGAATATTGTTATCGCCATAAAATAAATAGACGCCAGCAGTTTCTGGAATGTGGTCGTAACTATTGTCAGGAATGCCAATTGGCACACTGCTGGTTTTGAGTAATTTAGCGCTGGCGGCTAACACTTCGGTCTCGCCAGGCTCGACACGCCATTGCTGCGCCAGTTGCCACAGCACTTGTGCATCACCGAGAGCGCGATGCCGCGCTGAGCAAATAATGTTATGCCGACTAATTAAGCTATCTAGATTATGTTTAGCATGTTGTGGAAATAATTTGCGCGACAGCTTTACCGTACACAAAACCGGCGCATTGTAGCTAAGATCTAGACGTTTAAACTCATTTTTTAAAAAACCGTAATCAAAGCGTGCATTATGGGCAACGAGCGTACGGTTTTCGAGGATGGCATGTAATTGAGTAGCGATCTCTGCAAACACTGGTGCAGTAGAGACCATTTCATTGCTGATACCGGTCAACCCTTGAATCATTCCCGGAATATGTTGCTCAGGGTTCACGAGCGTAGACCATTCGCTAACGAACTCACCTTGATCGACAATAATTAAGCCGATTTCAGTAATGCGATCGCGCTGGGCGGTGGCGCCAGTTGTTTCAAGGTCTAGGAATACTAAGTCACGATCAAACATGGGTGGGACGTTCTGTGATGAAGAGCGATTAGCTGCAGGGAGCGCTTTGCAGGGAGGGTTACGCTTAGCGTGTTGCAGAGGGTTATTGCATAATTGGATAATTGAATAAGGATAATTAGATAATTAGATAATTAGATAATTAGATAATTGGATAATGAATAATTAAATAATTAAATAATTGAATCAATAAACGCTTTTTTCAAGCCCAAATTCTACAGTAGTCTTGGAATAGATGCCGAATCGTTAGCGCACAAAAGGTCCTAATGCATAAAATTCAATGCCGAATTGATCTATTTTCGCTACACTGTATGGTATGGCTAAAGCAATATCAAAAATGACAATGTCCCGGAGGCATGCAAGCGGTAGTGGATCTGGCGATGGTGAAGACACCGTTCAACCAGCGAAGAACTACCTCACCCCTGAGGGTTATGCACGATTGAAGCGTGAGCTCATCCATTTGCTAGATACCGAGCGTCCCGAGTTGGTAAAAGTGGTGTCATGGGCAGCATCAAACGGTGATCGATCAGAAAACGGCGATTACCTGTATGGCAAGAAGCGACTGCGCGAGATCGATAGACGCATTCATTATTTAAATAAGCGCCTAGATAACCCAGTTGTTGTTGATCCAGCATTGCGAGGGGAGACTGATCAGATTTTTTTTGGCGCCACTGTGGACTACATGGATAGTGATGGTGATGAACATACGGTGAGTATTGTCGGGGTAGATGAAGTAGATCCCGCACGCGGCCATGTGAGTTGGATTTCACCGATTGCTAAAGCCTTGTTAAAGCGACGCATAGGCGATGAATTTGAGTTTGTTACCCCAGGCGGAGTGGATACTTTAGAAATTACTGACGTGCGTTACATACCAATACTGGGTGAATCATGAAAGTTGGGTTATTTGTTACGTGTTTAGTAGACTTGATGCGGCCGCGTATCGGCTTTAGTGCGCTAGCCCTTTTGGAGGCGGCCGGATGCGAGGTGCTTGTGCCCAGCACGCAAACCTGTTGTGGTCAGCCTGGCTATAACTCAGGCGATCGCACAGCCGCTATTGCGCTGGCGCGCAAATTGGTGAGTGAATTTGCAGGCTGCGAATATGTGGTGGTGCCATCAGGCTCTTGTGCTGGAATGATACGCACGCATTACCCAGAGCTGTTGTCGGCAATACCTGAAGACGAGCAGGCGACTTTTTTAGCAGTGGCAGCACGCACTTATGAGTTGACTGATTTTTTAGTGAATATTTGCCATTGGCAAATGCCAGAGTCACCCTCTCAGCCACAGCAAGCAGCCAAGTCCGTGACTTACCATGATTCGTGTGCAGGGCTGCGCGAGTTGAATGTGAAAACCCAACCGCGGCAGTTGTTGGCACAAGTGCCCAATGTTAGCTTGACTGAGATGGCAGAGTGCGAGCAATGCTGCGGATTTGGTGGCACATTCGCATTAAAGTTTGGTGAAATCTCCGCGCATATTGCCGAGCGCAAGTGTGAAAATATTACTGCGAGTGGTGCAGCCGCAGTAGTGTTGGGTGACCTTGGTTGTATGTTGAGTATAGAAGGTCGTCTGCGGCGACGTGGTGATCTCAATACAGAGGTATTACATATTGCAGAGCTGGTGGCACAAGCGCTACCAAATCCACCTATGCAGAAGTAGTGCCTGTAGACGGTGAAAGCCGGTGATTCGATCCCGCTACGGCCTAACAGATTTAGTAGAACTACTGATCAATTCAACGCTTTTTTTCGTCTCAAACGTTAGCAAGCTGTTTGGAAATACGTAAAAATGTTTAGGTAACATACGCGCAAAGGCCTCATTAGCTTTTGAGACGCTTTTCGGGTTTATCAGTCCTTCCAGCGTTATAGAAGACATCATGTTGTTAATTGCCTAGTGTTTTTACATATTTATAAGAGCAACCTGAGTCCGTCCAAAGTGGCGGGTTACCGAGCTAGCGCAGGGCGAATTGGACGGGCTGTGGATAACTTTTTCACGGAAAAAATCTTCAATGATTTCAACAGCCGTTGTGCGAAATCTTTATAAATGTTGATTTTCATAGATTTCTGCGCAGCTTACGCACGCATTGAGTACCAGCAAATGCATGTTTCAAATCAGCTCTACAAGCGTTAGCAGGGCGCCTAGCACCCAAAGTATTCGGTGGGTGCAAACGATGCGCTGCAGGGCGTTTGATGCGTGGTTTTTTTAGTGATGATGCAACCTGCGTTCCGAATGCAGCTTAGTTTCAGCGTTCAGTCGATGATTTTCAAAATCAAGCCTGCTAGCGGCTTTACGTTCCCTAGAAATGATTCCTGCATCACAGGGTAAAGATCTGCTTGATCTAAAGCGGAGTAATCCAAGGTGTAGCCTGCATGCTCAGCTAATTGCGAAATGAAGAGTCGCTGTACTCGGCCATTACCTTCCCGAAACGGGTGGATAGCATTGATCTCTGACAAGTAGTGCGCTAAACGGTTTGCAAAAACTTTGGGCTCTAAGTTGACCAAATATTTCTCTGCGGCGATAGCACTAAAAACGGTATTTGAGTAAGACTGGATAAGGCGAACGTTGCAAAAACGACTTTCGCCTCTGATGATGTCCACGCTTCTGACTTCGCCGGCCCAATCGTAAACGTCTTGGAATAGATACTGATGAATATTGCACAGATGCGCTAGATCGAAAGAACCTTCGACTGGGTTTTGCGTGAGTTCGAGAAGGCGAATGGCTGTAAAGTCACCTTCATACTCATCAAGCTGCTCTTGATCCGTTATCCCAGCTTTGTTCTTGAGAACAGCAGTGCCTGGGATGCAATAGATATCATCCGCGTCGTAGCGCGACATATTTGGCCTTGACTTCGTTAAGCAAATCCGTGGTCGTTTTTTGCCCATCTACATAGGCCTGTAGCGAGGACTTGAGACTTTCGCTCGGACTGAGCTTTTCAATTCGCAGCGTAGCCAGCATATTGGCAACGTTCTTCTGGCGTGCAGACTGGGTTAGAGCTGGATTTGGCATGGCAAGACCCGTGTTATTTTGCATACAGTTTAGCTTGCTAGAGCCTATTTGTCACTGGGTTTTCATCAGCTATGAAGCATCGTTCTGTGAGTTCTTAGCCACGAACGATACCCCCCAATTGATCCTACGGATCTTAAAAAATTAGAGTGTGAAAATTATGATGGAGTGCTTATCAAATCACCATGGTGATTCTTAATCGGTACCCGTCCAAGTTATCGGGTTACCAAATGTCGGTTGTCCATTTGATTGTCTGAAACAAAACTGTTGTCATTCAATGAAAGAAAGACGCAGCGATGAAAAAATTTGACCCAACGCAACTCAGCTATTTCACTGGAACTGAGAAGTACTACCGTATCAGTCGCAGGCACCTGCTTACCGATGGAACTAAGTAATTGGCGGAAGAGGCCGAGTGTTTTTGGATGATGGATGCGATTGCCAGTCACCTAAGCGAGATTGGCACTGAGGACTGGTTTGTCCAAGTGCGCGTGACTGACAATGGCAACAGAGCAACGATGATCTACGAGGACGGCAGTGGCAGTGAGCACGCTCGTCAAGAGATTCCTTACACAGACTTCCCGATGCACGCTATCTCGTTATACGCCTGCTGGGATGGTGAACACTGGGTGATCATGCTACCTAGCGAGTATTGACTGCGTATTTTTAAAATCCAGACTGCTTTAGTGAACTGACCTAATTTTTAGTACCACTCCAAAAGCGAGGATTTTTTGATAATCTATCTTTAAAGGAGTTAAAAATGCCCAAAGGTCATCGAATCAAACCCGAACAAATTGTGATGCTGTTGCGCCAAATTGACGTGCTGAC
>CAISJL010000132.1 GCA_903885665.1 uncultured beta proteobacterium
CTCTGGAACCGCTAAACCGGCATCGACCCTTTTTAGGGCTTCCATAATCTGACTATCTGTAAATTTTGAACGCTTCATGTAGAACTCCTCTCAATGAGAAAATTCTACTTCTAAATCCAGTTATCCTCAGGGGGGATTACCATCCTTTAGTGGGCCAAAAAAATATTCATTTTAAAACAATTGCGGATGAGCCGTTTCTCGTTAGGGAGGTTGGCTCAGGCACTCGCATGATGATGAATGATTTATTTCAAGCGCATCAAACTCTCCCTAAAGTGCGCATGCAATTATCAACAAATGAAGCCATTAAACAGGCTATCATTTCAGGGCTTGGTATTGCATTAATGTCTAAATATACCTTAGGGCTTGATACTGACGAGCCGAAACTTGCAACATTAGATATTATAGATTTGCCAAAGGCTGGTTATTGGTATTTGGTTTATCCTTCAGGAAAGCATCTATCACCAATAGCGTTAGCTTTTATTGATTTGATTAGAAATCAGGCGAAGCAATTGGTTGCTGATCATTTGTTAGATTAAATTTATTAGATTAATTTTGAACAAATGTAAATTTACTCTAAAAGACATACCTTATTCTTAGACTAATAGATTTTTTTGCTAAAGTTTCAAAACAATACATTTTATGACGAATGAACATGATTAGTTCTGCAGGAGAACTCAGGTGTACTTCAGATTCCAGAGACAGTTGCTGGGTAATTTCCTCTTGGGAAATTACCCGTAGTATTCTATTAAGATTACGTTCTTTTATAACGCTATTTTGTAAATGCACCGTACACTAAATTTTGAACTTGTTCACGATAATATTTTCTAAGCTCTCCTGGGGCTGCAGTGCCAAAAGTGACAACCAGCTGTTCTTTGGGATCCGCAAAAAATCCGGTGCCATTCGCACCATTCCAACTAAACTCACCAGGGCTACCAGGAACAGAAGATAGTCCTGGCTCTATTCGTACAGCCATGCCTAGCCCAAAGCCATAACCATCGCGATGTGGTTCTATTACCGCTACTCGATTTTTAATGTCGTGTCCTAGGTGATTACTGGTCATTAACCTGACAAAAGCGGGGCTGAGTATCTGTTGCCCGTCAAGAGCGCCTCCATTTAACAACATCTGGCCAAACCGGATGTAGTCACCCATAGTGCCGAATGCACATCCACCGCCGCAGTCGTAGGATGATGGATTGGCTATACGTTGTATACTTTGTGATTTTCCAGTGATTGGATCGAGCGGAAAAGGCCTAGCTGTTCGTGCCAGTTGTTCTTTATTTGGTTGAAATGTGGTGTCTTTCATCTTTAGTGGTTTCCATATGGTGTCAGACAAATGGGCGCCAAGTGACTTATTGGTAATCTGTTCAACGACTGCACCTAGAACGTCAAATGAAAGGCCATATTCAAAAACAGTCCCGGGCTGGTGAACCAGTAGCTGCTTGTTTAATGAATTGACCATGTCGTTGGTGTTTCCGACTTTAGATAGTGCGGCACTACTAGGCCATTGTGCAGCAATACGACTGCCGCTGTCTGAACGGCCTCCTGAGGAGATTCCTGAAGTGTGACGAAATAAATCATGTATGAATATTGCTTGTTTTTGAGCTTCAGTGCTGATTTTTCCATCAGCAGATACAATACCCACCTGCATATTGCCAAAACCGGGGAAGTAATTGCTTAATTTACTTTGCAGCGGTAATTGTCCGCGTTCAGATAGTGTCAGCGCGCCTACAGCGACCATTGGCTTGGTCATAGAAGCGAGTTGAAAAACAGTATCAGTAGTGGCGGTTGTGCCGTTTGCCTTATCAGCAAAGCCAAAAGCCTTGAAATACACGAGCTTACCTTGCCGAGCTATAGCGACTACAGCACCAGGTACACGATTGCGTTCTATTTCGTTGAGAAAAAAGGATTCAATTCGATTTAAACGCTCGCTGGAAAAACCAACACTTTCAGGAGATCCGGTGGGCAGTGGTTGAGCTTGCACACTTAAGGCAGATACCATTAGGGTAAATGCAAATAAACTAGATTTAATTGACATAAGAGCCTCTGATTTTAGATTGGTCATTGTGTTAATCATTATGATTCTTCAATCCATCATACTTTAAAAGAGCTACTCACGTTGAGGCCTGCTGCCAATGGGAATTTAATGCAGCGCACCATTTCTGCTGCGGTATGTAGCTTGGCTTTATCAAACAAGTATTCAATTAATAACTATATGATCTCATGATGTTGAGAGGATAATTGACTATTTTCGGTGTAAGATTGAAGCAATCGCTTAAAGTGAGCGAATATAGTGAGATAGGTCATTTATTTGATTTCAGATATATGCATTATTTATTAATATTTAGCAATATTTTTTAATTCTATTTTTATAGAGGGTAGTGATATAGCTTTCCTGAATCAATTTTTACGTCAGTTTATTTTTCTATTTGTCGTTTGTGCAATTTGTCATGTAGCTAATGCACAGACACAATCTAAAAGAAACCTGACCGCGGCACCTATTTCAATCCCAATGGTATTGGTCGCTATTCGTTTGTTGGTGATAATGAAATTATCTTCAATAAACCAGGACGTCAGTTTGATGGCGTGATTATGATGGACTGTAGTCAGTGTCCAATTCATCCCGAACTGAAAGGTACTTTTCACGAATTTGCTAAGAAACAAAGCGATATTGTTCGTAAAAATGGGGCGACTCCAATTCTATTTATGTCGTGGGCTTATAAAGATAAACCTGAAATGGCTATACCATTAGCTGAAGCCTACACAACCGCTGGTAATAATAACGATATGTTAGTGATTCCAGCTGGTCTAGCATTCGCTAGAGCGATTAAGCTACGGCCAGACCTAGAGCTCTATCAACTGGATAAACGCCACCCAAGTCTAGCTGGGTCGTATTTAGCTGCCGCTACCGTTTATGCAACACTTTATGGGAAATCGCCTGTAGGCGTTAAATTTACGGGCGGATTAGATCGTGATACTGCAACATTTCTACAGGGTGTAGCCTTGGACACAACCAAGGAATATTTTGCAAGATAATTTTTTATTTAAATAATCATCATGTGAGGAATTTAACTGGAGGCTTGAGTATTAAGTTTTAATTATTAATTATTAATTATTAATTATTGGTGAATTCTATTACGAAGTGCAACTTTGAACAATGAGAAGAGGCTAAGGATGCTTTAGTATCCAAGGCTTCTAGACCGCCAAGTCAAAGTAGCCCATGACCTATAAACACCTTAGCCAA
>CAISJL010000133.1 GCA_903885665.1 uncultured beta proteobacterium
AGAATGCGCCCCGAATCACCGCGTTAGACGCACACCGGAGAGGTGGCAGAGTGGTTGAATGTACCGGTCTCGAAAACCGGAATACGTGCAAACGTATCGAGGGTTCGAATCCCTCCCTCTCCGCCAAGAAGTTATGTAAGTGATTGATTTTAATAATTAAAATTTAATCTTACTTTAAAACATACCATCCTGCATATCATAAATTATAAGATTGATTGATACAGTTATGGGTGAGTGCTCAATAGTTTAACAAAGCTAACCACCGCAGCAATCGCACCTCGTAGACCCCTACCCACCGGGCACCCCCTGTTTTTTAAACTGGTTCCATCCGGCTGCCCTTTACACTCTATTTTGCTCAAACGATCCGCTGATTTCTGAATTCTAGGACCCCATCCCCTAAATTAGTTTAGAAGTCCCCTTGTTAGCCGAACACTGTGTTTTGGATGAAGGGTTGGAGAGTCTATACTAGCTTAATTAAGACTGTCTAGATTTGAGTCCTTATTAAAGAGCCTTAAATGCGATTAAAGTTTTTCTTATTGATTGTGCTTTGTATTGCTACCGTTATCCAAGCGGCGGATTTACGGGGTAGGGTTGTAGGAATATCAGACGGAGATACTTTAACTATTTTAGACTCAGACCGGCGTCAACATAAAGTTCGCCTTGCTGGGATTGATGCACCAGAAAAGTCACAGGCATTTGGTCAGGCCTCCAAAACAAGTCTTTCAGAGCAAGCTTTTGGTCGAGATGTAGTGGTTGTTTGGGATAAGCAAGATCGCTACGGTCGAATTATCGGTAAGATTTTAGTTAACCAGGAGGATATATGTTTGCAGCAAATCAGACGAGGCATGGCTTGGCACTATAAACAGTATCAAAAAGATCAAGCGCCAATCGATCGATCTAAATACTCTGAGGCTGAAGCAATTGCTCGTGCATCTCATGTAGGGTTATGGCAAGACAAAGACCCAATTCCGCCATGGGAATGGCGCCATAAGAAAAAATAGCATATTACGGATTCAAACCAGTCATATCTAAGGCGCTGTCATATGCTTTTTAGCGAGCACTGTCCCTTTTTTATAGATAGTCGACAAGTTTAAATTAAGATTGAACTTAAAACGGCTTGATAAATCAAACGCCGCAGCTGCCTCGATCCTAAGCCCCCACACACCCGGCACCCCCTAAATTAGTTTAGGAGTCCCATAGTTTGCTCTACACAGTGTTTTGGGCGAAGGGTTGTAGAAATTGAAGAGTTCAAGGCAGTCTAAATGCCTCAAAGTCAGATTGGTAACTTTAATACATATATATTTTTAAAATGATATGGTGGGCACAAAAGATGAAAAATAAGACACTACTAATTTTAATAATATTGATATTCAATTCATCGTGGGCAGCAAAAATTATTAAAGATACAAAGTTAGCATCTAACTTTCACTTCATTACAATTTCTGGAACTATTGAATCACCTCCTAATCACCCTACCTAGCAACATTGAAGGTTGTGAAGTGATATCTGCTGGTACTGCGACACAGTGGCCTTGCTTTAACGCTAATGCAAGTTCTTCATCTGTTTGACACAGATAGACCGCACGCCTGCAATTCCCACAATACCTTACCTTCGTCCAAGTCCATGCTAGAACTAAATCATCCCACTTTTTATTGCATTGAAATGCAAATTTGCAGTTTTTGATACCAAAGCTCATTTAACTCACCTATACCTTGTATTGGTAACAGTTAACTGGTTCAGCAAAATTACAATAACTCATTACTAACTGTCTACAATCAGTATTAACAGTATTGCCAAACTTGCAAGATGTGCAATTCAGAGATTGAGGTTGACGCACAATCACTGATTGCATGTGCCATAACCAAATAATATTAAGCCATTAAGTTTGGGATGTACTTTATGATTTTTTATTAAGCCTTAATTAATGGTGCTTTCAAACTCATTCCTAATTGTTTAAGTGATATATTTGAAACGATTTCGCCTGTGTAGTTATATAAGATTTCTGAGCCTTCTTCCTTATATTTTAGCTCTATACCACGTGTCTCTAACCTAGTGCCAAACCACAAGCAATTCACAATAGCTATATTCCAATCTACTACGTTTGTTTTATTTTCAGCAGTCTTTTCTTCATCCAACCAAAATATTCCTCTAAATTGAGCATCTCTGAACATGCCTTTTTCGATTTTTAACACAGTTATATTTAGTGCGGCCACTCGTGCTGTTGGTTTAGCGAATGGTGATGAATTTAGTATTGAAGCATCTGCAAATGGCGCTTGGTTATAGAAATCCATATTTCCTTACTATTAGTCTTTGTTATTCAATTCATTGAAGTGTGTAATCCAAGTAACTTAATCACACAATTATTACGAATTATGCAATTAACTTGCTTCCACCACACGGCGGACTGCTGTAAAGTCCCAACTTCTTGAGCGACCAAATAAAAGTTTACCTGATCCGCGGTGTGATCAAGAACGGTTTAGCTTGGTGGTTTATCAGTTGCTGCAGGCTTGGCGGCTTCCCCGTCTTTTGATTCTACCTTGTAATCGCCGAGCACTTCTTTAAGAGGACAAAAGCCTACAGCAAGACATTTGTTGCAGGTTGCTAACAGTGCGATTGGGCATAAAGTCATAATATCTCCTGGTTGTGGGTGCCAAAGAAATAAACGGCTAAACCGTTTATAGCGTAAAAGCGGTGCGGGCGCCAGAGGTGAAACCCATAATGGCTCAATCATTACCAAGTTTATCGAGGAAGCGTAACAGCAATAGTTCGGCAGACTCGCTCGCCTCCGGCATCTTTGCTAGAGTCAATGGTGAGACCAATTTTTTTCTTAAACGCGCCAGCAAACGTACAGCGTATGGTGTTTATCAAATCTCACAGCATTTAATACGTTTTAAATATCGTAAATATCGTGATATTTTTTCAGGCTAATTATTTATTATATCCAAACCACACTAAAGGTTAAATTAGATCATGTGATATATCAAATTAAATAGGCTATTCCAGTTTGATGTTGGCATCTTTAATGATTTTTGCATATTTGATGATATCTGACTTAATTAAACCAGTAGTTTGATGCGCGTTATTATAAAAAGGAACAGACCCCTGAAGTTCCATTTTATCTTTGGTATCAGGGTGTGCTACTAGCTTACTAATTTCATCAGATATCTTGTCTATAATTGATTGGGGTACGCCTGTTGGCACACCTATGCCTTGCCACGACTTGAGTGACACACCAGTTACCCCAGCTTCAGCAAACGTAGGTATTTGTGGTAAGGCAATCATTCGCTGCTCACCAGACACTGCAAGTGCTTTAATCCGATTGCTTTTGACGTAGCCAACAACAGTAATTGGAACTGACATCATGTAATGAACTTGCCCACCCAATAAATCAGTGAGCGCAGGTATTGAACCTTTGTAGGGGATTTGTTTAGTTTTAATGCCGGCCATGCTATTAAATAACTCTGATGATAGGTGGGTAGAGCCAGCTGAGCTTGCTGATGCATAGTTAATTTGACCAGGTTTAGATTTGGCTAAAGCAACTAAATCTTGAAGTGAATTCACTGGAAGGGATAATGGCACGACTAGAAGATTCTCGTAATAAGAAACAGTTGCAATGCCTGCGATATCTTTAGTTGCATCATAAGGGGTTTTTGCAAGGGTATGGTTTCCAGAGAGCGCGCTACCAATATAGAGTAAGGTGTATCCGTCAGGGCGAGCTCTAACACCAGCTTGGGTACCTATAATAGTGTTACCGCCAGGGCGATTATCAACAATCACTTGTTGACCCCAAGCCTCAGTGAGCTGTTGTCCAACCATTCGAGACGTAATTGTCGTGCCACCTCCAGCCGCATAGGGGACAATTAAGCGAATAGGTTTGCTGGGGTAGTCCTTTTGTGCAAACGATAATGCTGTAAAGTGAAATGATGCAATAATTAATAGAGCATTCAGTTTGCAACAGACTAATTTCATGTGTAGTGTCCTTGAGTAATACGTCTCCTAAATTTCTTTGTTGGTAAGTATCTAGCAGAGCATGCATACCGACTTACCCTTAGCACGCAAACAGCGCTATACCTGCTGGATAGCACCTATTGGGTGATCATACTTAACAGTGAATATTAGATTGAATGGATAAATCAGAATAAATCCACGTTATTTTTTAAACTTTTAAGAAGTCTATTAATTAATTTTTATATGGGTATTTAGTTAATTATTTGCTTAAAGAGCAATTTAAGTTAAAAAAACATGTTGAAATTCTAAATGTGGCTAGTCTATTCCTTACATGTGCGACACATCGGGGCGCTCTAAAGGCAAGTTCCAATGATTATTGTTAATTGATAATAGATCAAATTCAAAATGTATACTAATTAATTTACAGATCTGGTGAAATTTACTGCCTTTAAATTAATGCAATGCAACATTTATATTTTTTATACTAAAAATGACTGTTATTTGAAAAAATATTGTAATTAGCGGAGATTTGAAAATTTTGTTTAAAGCAAAATGAATTAGATTTTTTATTTGTGCTACATTCTGAAAAAGACTACTCAATATGTTGTTCATCTGAGGTGCTTAAGCGATACCTTGATCGTAGATCATATCGTGATACGGTATTTCTAGTTCAGAGAGGAGGCTCCTTGGTCACAAAACATACTTTAGTCACTGCGATCATAACGCTGCCTAACACGTATCAGGCGTAGGCACCGTTTACCGCTGATTGATTTCACCTATATATATTGGCTTAGCGATTGTAAAAAGTCTTTACAGAGAGCTGTGCTGACTTTTGCTAGCGGTGTATTTGACACGACAACTCATCTATCCTTAACTAGGATTTAAAGTATGGTTAGTGTTCATCAGATATTGGCACTCAAGGTATGGGCAGCTTCAGCCTTGGTGATTATGTTATGTGGTCAATTTGCTAATTCCCAATCATTTCCTAGTCGACCGATCCGGATTGTGGTTCCTTATCCCCCGGGTGGTAGCAACGACATTATGGGTCGCCTCGTAGGACAAAAGTTTTCAGAAGCCTTTGGCGTGCAAGTCGTTATTGATAATCGTGGTGGTGGTAATGGTGTTATTGGCACAGAAATCATTCAGCGTGCTCCGCCGGACGGACACTCGATGCTAATTACATCAACAAATTCACATTTGATTACCTCGCTAATTAGTAAAACTGCATTCCATCCGATTGACGATTTTACACCCCTAGGCACGATTGATGCGAGTGATAACCTGATGGTGATATATCCTGGCCTACCTGCCTACTCATTGCAGGAGTTCATCGCGCTGGCAAAGGCCAAGCCGGGGCAGCTCAACTATGCGACCTCGACTACGTCGGGGCTTGTTACGACAGCCATGTTTGCGCTGCGGGCAGGTATCCAGCTCCAACATGTGCCTTATAAGGGCGCGGGGCCTGCCCTCAACGATCTCATGGGTGGCCACGTGCAGATGTTCTTTAGTACACCGAGTAGCATGGCGGGCCATGTGCGCAATGGTAAGTTGCGTGCGATTGGAATAACCTCTGATCAGCGTCTGTTGGCGCTGCCCAATGTAGCTACTTTCGCCGAGCAGGGTATAACTGATTTTGATGTGAAATCTCTACGCGGTTTGCTTGGCCCCAAAGGGATGCCTAAGCACGTTGTCGATCGCTGGTCAGCCGAACTGCAAAAGATACTCATGATGACTGAAATCATCGAAAGGATGGCAGCGCAGGGTATGGGGCCATTCTACATGACACCAGATACGTTTCGGGTACGGATGCAGAACGAGTTTATAAAATACGCCCAGGTGATCAAGACAGTGGAGATAAAGGGCGAACGATAGGTGGAGTGGGTTTCGGCGAAGAGTGATTTTTATTAAATGCAATTTTATGAGGGGTTCTACGTGAAACGGAACTATGAACGAATAGCTTCATCGATTTTTAAGTAGGCGGGACCACGCCTATTGTTTTTAAAAAATCGGCGCCGATCGATATTTTGACTCTACGGACGGTGTTTGCCGGGCAGTAGTCAGCGCACCGGTTTGCCCGTCAGCAGATCGAGTATCACCGTTTGTGGATGACCGCCGCGACCGCGCTTGCTTTTGTGCATACGATAGTTGCCGTCCGCATCCATTTCCCAAGCCTCGTCATCGCGTGACAACAGGGTCGTGAGGCCCTCGCGGATGACGCGTTTTTTTAAACGGGTGTTGAGCACCGGGAAACTGATTTCGATGCGACGGAAGAAATTGCGGTCCATCCAGTCGGCGCTCGACAGATAAACGTCTTCGGCGCCGTTGTTATGGAAATAAAACACACGACTGTGTTCGAGAAAGCGGCCGAGTACCGAGCGCACGCGGATATTGTCCGAAACGCCGGGCAGGCCTGGTCGCAGCGAGCAGACGCCGCGCACGATAAGATCAACCGTGACGCCAGCCTGCGAAGCGGCATAGAGCGCGTCGATGATTACCGGTTCGATCAGCGAGTTCATGCGTGCGATGATGCGGGCCTTGCGGCCGGCCTTGGCGATTCGCGTCTCGTTTTTGATCGCCTGGATCATGCGCTGGTGCAGCGTGAACGGCGCCTGCCAGAGATGCCGCAGTTTGTTGGCGGTTCCAAGCCCGGTGAGACTCATGAAGACTTCGTTGACGTCGGCGCAGATTTCCTTGTTGCAGGTAAACAGTCCAAAGTCCGTGTAGAGGGCCGCCGTGCGCGCATGATAGTTGCCGGTCGACAAGTGCACATAGCGGCGCAGTGCGCTGCCTTCGCGTCGTATCACTAGCGCCATCTTGGCGTGGGACTTGTAGCCGACCACGCCGAAGATAACGTGCGCGCCGGCTTCTTTGAGGCGTTGCGCCCAGTTGATGTTGTCTTCTTCATCGAAACGCGCCAACAGCTCAACTACCACGGTCACCGCCTTTCCATTGTGTGCAGCCTGGATCAGCAGTTCCATCATCATTGACTGCGAGCCAGTGCGATAGACCGTCTGCTTGATGGCAATAACCTGCGGATCATTGGCCGCCTGCGCGATAAAGTTGATGACCGGCTGAAACGCTTGGTAGGGGTGATGCAGCAGAATGTCTCCGCGGCGGATACAGTCGAAGATGTCGGGATGGTGCAGCAGTTCGCGTGGCGTGCCGGCTGTGAATGCGGGGAATTTGAGTTCCGGAAGGTCGACTAATTCGACAATCTGCTGCAAGCGAACGAGATTCACCGGTCCGTTTACTTTATACAGATCGCTTTCGCCGATGCCGAATTGTTTCAGCAGTGAGTCTGCAAGTGGGCGCGGGCAATCGTCTGCGACCTTGAGACGCACGCCGTCGGCGAACTGGCGCTGGGTTAATCCGCTCTGCACGGCTTCGCGCAGGCAATTGAGTTCGTGCAACTCTTCGTCGTTGATATACAGCTCGCTATTGCGCGTCAGTTGAAACTGGTAGCAGCCCAACAGGAACATTCCGGGAAACAGTTTGTCGACATAGGCGTGCATAATCGAGGAGAGAAAGACAAAGCCATATTCACAACCGGCGACCGAACGCGGCAGGGTGATCACGCGCGGCAGAACGCGCGGTGCTTGCACGATGGCCATGCTTGATTTGCGGCCGAAGGCGTCATTGCCATCGAGTTCGATGACGAAGTTCAGACTCTTGTTGAGCAGGCGCGGGAAGGGGTGTGCAGGGTCTAGGCCGATCGGCGTGAGTACCGGCATCAGCTCGCGCAAAAAATAATCGTGCAGCCATGTCTTCTGCCTGGCGTTCCATTTCGTGCGGCGTAGTATCCGGACGCCCTTGGACGCCAGCTGCGGCAGCACCTGGGTATTGAGAATCTCATACTGCAGCGTCATCAGTTCGCGCACCTTGCGGCCGACAGCCTCAAACACCTGCCGGACTGGCATGCCATCGGTGTCCGGAGCGCAGCGCGATTCGATTTGCGCTTTCAGGCCGGCGACACGGATCTCGAAGAATTCATCCAGATTGCTATCGACGATGCACAGATAGCGCAGTCGTTCGAGCGCTGGCACGCGCGGGTCGGCCGCCAGTGCGAGCACGCGGCGGTTGAATTCAATCTGGCCGAATTCGCGATTGAGATAAAGGTCAACTCGTAGGCCAGGCATGCTTTATATTTCAGCCTACGTGGCGGACTTTTTTGGACGGCTAGTGGACTTTGAAGGTGATCTAGCTGTCGCGGTTGTGCTCGCTCTTACTTCTGGGACTGATTTAAGTCTCGGGGGGGCGGATTTATTTTCTTCTGTTTTCTTGAGACTCTTTCGTGTCGCGACCTTCTTTTTACTCACCACAGCCATTCTAGTAGATGGTTCCTTAGCTTTTTTTGATTTCGTAGTTTTGCTTAGCGTAGCTATTTTTACTTTTCGCTTGGTTTCCTGTGTCACGATCTTTGCTTCTTTGCTAGCTTTTTTCTCAGCTTTACGCGCTATTTTTTTAGCTCGCTTTGCTTTCTTCGTTGTTTTTTTTAACTCTTTTTCCGCCGCCTTCTTTTCTTTCGTTGTCATGGTGAAACTCCTTTATGAGGAAAAAATACGAGTTGATTTCAGATTGAGATTACCGATTTTTTAAATCACAATTTCATTCATTGAGGGTCTTTTGCAGGCCGCTCACCAGACCGAATCTTATTTACTTTTTATATTGTTGTGTTGTGGCCGAATGAAAATCGACGATGATCATTCTCACTGACACTCATCCCGTCCTTCGCGACTAGCCGCTTCTGTCTTTGGTGTTGCGCGCCCGAATCTTACCTATGGCCTGACGCCACTCTTTAAGTTGCTCGTCTTCCATCTCAAGAAGTAACGCAAGCACCTCAACTTTTTGGATCCTGGTTGTAGTCAGTTCGTCAAAGTATTTTCGTCCAAATCTCAACGCCAATTTATTTGAGGCTAATTCGGATAATCCCTTTGCCTTTTGGAGATATTCATCTTTTGGCAGACTAATCATCTCGCGCTCAATCTGAGTAAATAAACGGCTGCATATTCAGCATTGAAATTGTTCATACCAACCCATTTCTGTCGCTTTAGGTTTAAAGATGTAATTCATAAAAATGAAATATTAAGTGATTTGACTGTGACAAAAAAGAGTGGACAAGTGTTTATTTTTATGGTCTATTAATTAATGATAACTAATAAAGTCTCTGTATCACTTTCGGAAATAGAGCAAGAAACAGGCTTTGGAAAGCATCAACTGCGAAAGTGGCGCCAGCGCTACCGCTTTCCACTATTAGAATCAACGGTTTATGGCAAATCCGCCTATTCAAGCCAAACCGTCGATAAGTTGCTTTTGATCAAACGCCTGCTCGAAGCCGGTTTTCGGCCCGGCCAGGTTGTGGGCATGACCACCCCGGGACTTGAAAAGCTGCTACTTGGCCTTGTCCCGTCGGTGCTGGTCGTAGGCCACGATGAATCTACTCAGGCCTGCATCGAACTACTCAAGCGGTCGGACGTAGCGGGATTGCTAGCATTATTGGCTGAACTGAGAGCCAAGGGAACACTGGCTGACTTTGTCCGTGATACGGTTGCTCCACTGATGATCGATGTTGGCGTCGCCTGGAGGCGCAATGAAATAGAAATTCATCATGAGCACCTTTGCACCTGCTGCATCGAACGATATTTGCAAGGGGAGATTCTGAAGTTAAAACCAAAGTATGATTTG
>CAISJL010000134.1 GCA_903885665.1 uncultured beta proteobacterium
AGAATAAATTTAGTATAAAAAAATAAAAGCATAGATTATAATGTCTGTTCTACCAAAAGAAATTAATTACAAGTCCGCGATGTCACTTCCAGATGGCACTTCAAGCAATTCCATTGTTTCATCTCCTATTAACGGAGCAACATTTCAGGCATCATCAATCGTTCAGTTTGATTTGGTGCAGCGTGGTTATTTGGTACCCGAGTCAATGTATATTCGTTATAAACTCACTACGACTGGTGGAACTGCTGGTGCGGCTACTAACTTTATCAGAGGCACTCCGGTGTATTCATTTTTCGCAAGGTCAGAGGTTATTGTTGGTTCGCAAGTTGTTGAGTCAATCCAGAACTATAACCAACTGTGTAATATGCTTGTAAATTGTAAGATGAACTACGCTCAGAAGGTCGGCCTAGCCAACTCTTTTGGTTATACCTCTTCTGCTGGGGCTACTACTTTTGCTTTTGACTTTTCAACTAACGCAGCCAACGGTGGAAATCTATCAACATCTACTGCTGCTGCCCCCCAATCTATTTTCTTGGCTGCTCCTCTTGGAAATCTGTTGTCTAATGCAGACCATCTCGTCCCTTTGAAGTTCATGCCTTCTTGCCGAATCCAACTTACAACTGAAACTCTTGCTAATGCTATCCAATCACCTGCTGGAGCAAACGCTATTGCCGGTTATTCCATCAGCAATTTTGAACTTTGCTATGATATTATTGAATTTTCTCCTATGGTGGACCAAGCCATCTCATCTATGGGTGCTGGTTCAATTACTATTAGGTCTCAGTCTTATCTTTCATCGGGTACTACAATTCCTGCTGCTTCTGTAGGAACTCTTGAATTTTTGTATAATCAACGTCTTGCAAGTATTAAATCGTTGTTCGTTCATTTATCCGGAACTGTTGCTACAGTTGCATTAAATACGTTGTTTGATAGTCAGGACGTATGCGGTGCACTCGGTGGGGATTACCAGTTTTTCGTGAGTGGTATGCCCTACCCACCCAGGCCTATCTCAACTGTTTTGAATAAGGCTGGTGCTTCTATGGAATTGAGTGCGGCATTTGGACCGGCTCATGACCTGTTGACTTCCAATTTTTCTATTACTCCTGCCGAGTTTGCTGCTAGTAATAACGTTGCTACTACCCAAAACCAAATGGGTAAGTTTTATATTGGAACTAACGTAGAAAAGCTCTCAACCAACGGTGCACTTCTTACTGGAATCTCATCGCAAGGTTCTCCTATTTCTCTTAGAATTAGTATTGGAACCGCTACTACCAACAACCAAGTAGCCCAGCTTATTTGCTTGTATGATGCCCTGTTGACTATTGATATCCCTTCAAGAACACTCGTGGTTATGCAGTAAGATGCCTCACGGACTTCGTCCAATGGGGTTCCACCCCCATACGAGGGGTTTAAAAGGGCGGAGCCCTTATTCCGCCATACTGGTATGTGGTTCGCGGCATAACGCGATAATAAATCCAACAAAAAATAGTATAACCATAATTTAAATGAACATGATTTCAGATGAAGATGCAACTGAACTATACAATATCTGTAAAAACATAACAATTCCCTTAATGAAGTTTAAGGATTATGGTCCTGATAAACAAGCATCTCGCATGGGCAGATCCCAACAATTTGGGAACCATAGATCCGCTTTACTTGGATATGTTTACAAACGAAATGAACCGCGTAGTAAAGGTAAGCAATTATCTGCTTTTAGTATTAAACAGCCCCATCTTTTTGACTGTTTAGTAAGAATATCAGAAAAATATTTTCCTGAACATAAATGGAGTTCTATACAACTAAACCATAATCTTACATGCACACCTCATCTAGACAGACATAATAATGGACCATCAATAATATTTTCAGTAGGGAATTATACTGGTAGTAATTTATGTGTTGAAAATACAGAGCATATAATAGAATACAATACACATAATACCATAGTAGAATTTGAAGGAGCCAAATATTATCATCATAATACTCCTTTGATAAGTGGGAACAAGTACTCATTTGTATATTACGCATAAAATTGATTTGATTCATTATATATTATTA
>CAISJL010000135.1 GCA_903885665.1 uncultured beta proteobacterium
GGCGGAACCACTTTCAATATTGCCACTGATGATGGGGACGATACAGTTTTTATTCCCTATACAATTTTTACAGACATCAATAGCGTAGTAAACATTCTGGGCGGATCAGGAAAAAACACTTACATTATTCAAGTTAAAGATGACTGGAATAGCTTAGCTGGAAGTATTCATATTTGGGACTTTGATTCAACTAAAGACACCATCGTTTTTGAAACATTTGGATCATTTAAAACTCCAGACATTGCTGAGACTAAGAGAACTATATTCGGATCACCGTACTCCTTTTATCAACAAAATAATGGTTCAATTCTCTTGAGGCAGGAGCAATCCCCTTTCCTTAAAGCTGCATGGTTTATCAACAAAGCCCCCAGCTTATACGCTCGTTTCTTTAAAGCTGCTCAACACGAATTCAAAGGCGATGGCATCCCTTTGCTCAAGCTCGATGAAAATAATTACGATGTATTTAACCCTGATAGATTTTTCTCTAATGCCAATGCTTTTAAATACAACGCTATGGGCGATATTGTTGGCAGCACACAAACCAAAGCAGAGATTTTGGTCAATACAACCCTCAACACACAATTTAGCCAATTAGAGTCAAACAGTGATCATGATCTATTTAAAGTTCACCTTACCGCTGGAAATAGTTATGTCTTTACTATGAACCATAAACCCGACGTTTGGGGTAGTACTGTACTCAATACATCATTGGTATTGAAAGATGCTCAAGGAAATAGCATTGCAAATAGCAATATATTAAGCAGCAACAAGTCGAATGGGAACTCCCGAATTGTCTATATTGCACTAAAAGATGGAGATTTCTATCTTGATGCTAGCGGCTCTGTTGAAGGCGGAATAAATTCAGTCAATAATGGAAAATACACAATCAGCGCTATAGAAATCCCGCGCAAAGATGCCATACCATCTAGTTTGCAAAACGGTCACTATTCAAATATTGGTGATTTTGACGGCGTAACAAACCATGTTGGCTTTAAGATGTCATTGTCTGCAGGTGACTATATTGATCTAAGCTTTGGTAGCCTCAACATGGTCTCTCCTAAATTGTCCATTACAAATGTCAATGGAGATAACATTAAAACTCGGTCTTTTGCAGACCAGTATGTAAATAACCAAACATTCCTTGCGCAAAAATCAGGCGATTACTTTATCGATGCCACAGTCAATAACGAGCTTGTTACATCTCCAATGTCTTATCAATTAAGAACTGTGAAAAACAGAGATATCGAAAACGGTAAAGATACTATGGCAGAACTTTCAATCAACACGGTTATCACTAGCAATCTTTATGAAAGTCGTGACCATGATTGGTTTAAAGTTCAATTGGAAGCTAACAAACAATATCAATTTGATTTACAAAAAGCATCGAAGAACTCAAATTTAGATACGTACCTTAGATTACGCGATTCAAACGGCAAAGAACTTGTCTTCAACGACGATTTTGGTGGCAGTTTAGACTCGCGTTTAACCTACAAGTCTGCAGCAAGCGGCGATTACTACATAGACGCTGCTAGTTATTCAGAACGAACAAGCGGCGCCTACACCCTCAGCTACAAAGTCATCTAAGCCGCTTTCTCCGTATTACGCAACCTAATATGTAACTCGCGTAATTGCTTTTCATCCACAGGGCTCGGTGCTTGCGTTAGCAAACACTGGGCTCTCTGTGTTTTAGGAAATGCGATAACGTCGCGTATTGATTCGGCGCCAGTCATCAAGGTCACGATGCGGTCTAAGCCAAAAGCTAAACCACCGTGTGGTGGCGCACCGTATTGCAGCGCATCTAGCAAGAAACCAAACTTGAGTTGCGCTTCTTCAGGCGTAATTTTTAGGGCATCAAAAACTTTTTGTTGCACATCAGCGCGGTGGATACGCACAGATCCGCCGCCCATCTCCCAGCCGTTGAGCACCATGTCGTAACCCTTGGAGATGCACTTCTCTGGCGCCGTGACCATCCAGTCTTCGTGTCCATCTTTCGGTGCGGTGAAGGGA
>CAISJL010000136.1 GCA_903885665.1 uncultured beta proteobacterium
TGGTAATTAATATGTCAAGTTCCCAAGCTCTAATCCGTTATACCTACTTGAGCAAGCCGAATGCCGATGCAAAGATGTCTGCATCGATTACTACGCAAGTGCCAGGCAAGTCTGATTCCAGCGTACTTAAATTTCTACGGGGTAAGTATCCCGACAAGCGTCAGATAGAGGTTACAGAGGTGATTTGGAAGTAGGTATATGGTTAAAATCTCAGCGTCTCAGTAATTATATTCTAATTATTTTCAACTTCGCTGGCTTTAAACTGACCGCAAATCAATGAATTAGTTATTATTCTGTAGACTAATTTGCATTTCAAGCTGCACTAAGTTATCAACCCCGTTGAATTAACCAACGGGGTTTTTCAGTGTCATAAAAATTATCGTGCTGAGAAAAAAATGAAATAACTTATTTAATATTTATAATATACACTTTCACAGCGTTCGAACCCTTATTGGTTATTGAGTAAGCTGCTTGATCTTCAGGTTTGTCTAAGTAAAGTGTTTGGCCTGTCTTGAGTGAGACTGACTTTGTTTTCCCATCTTCGTATTTGCGCTCAAGTAAACCACCTCTAACTACATAGCCGGCTCTTGCTCCGGGTCTTGCTACTGAAGGCATTACGGCTCCAGGTTGAATAGTAACCATAGATCCTGTAGCTTTATCACTACTAAAGAGTGGAGTTACTTCAACGCCTTTAACTCCCTCAGAATGAACCATTGGAACCGCTAAGCTGATGAAAGCTGCAGCGAGCATATAAGAAATTGAATTTTTCATTTGTATGTTCTTTCTAGGTAAGAATAAGGCAATGGCCTAAATAACCGTACCACATTCACTAGCAATCGGATTCACTTATTTAGTGAATGACTGATTTGACTTAAATCAAATAGATATCATTAAGTATAGAAATTAGGAGCTTGAGATCTGTTAAACATTCCATAGTCGCGATTGATTTCAAATACCGAGATACTGCCAGGAATTTGATATTCACTCATTATTTTGTACTTAAGCGCAGTAATTTGATCTGCATAGATTAATGCAATACCGGTCCTGGGATTCACAACCCCTCGAAATAATCTCGCTTTGGTATTAGCAAATTTTTTTATCTGATCGATCGCAAGCTGCATATCTGTAAATGCGCCTGTTATAGAAATAATATAATTTTTGCTTGAGAAATTAAAAGGCTCGTGATTTTCTAGCGCTAATGAGCCAACTCGAATACGGTAGTCATCAAAAATTAGATTGCGACCACATATTTGTGCTTGCCGATGATCTTGTTGGCAGCGCCAGTTACTTAATGAATCTTCGCTATCCCACTCTGAAAAAGACAAAAACCAACCGGGATTATCTTGGTTTTCAAAGCGCACAACGGACCTAAAACCCAAAATTTTCTCAAGGGTTTTCTTAAGACCGCTGGCTAATGAAAAATAAGCATCTGCAAAGCCATTTTTTGGTAATACATCAAAAAATACGACACAAGTCATTTAGGTAAGAAACTTTAAGATTTTTTCTGGTTGAATGGTGGTTTATTAAGAAGTTCGCTGTTTTGTTTTTCAGCTGATTTTTTTAATCCATACCTATAATTTTTCACACATGTGATTAAACAGCTCTCCAAGAACAATAAAATTTGCTTAAAACGTCAAATTATTTTTTTCTGATTTTTTAAATGTAATATCCGCTTGAATCATCGCCTCAAGTTGAACAGAGCAGGTGCGGGGTGACAGTCCTGTTATTTCACATATTTCTAATTGAGATAATCCAGAATCCTCAGCCGCAATTAAGCAACCAATAATCATTTGGCGATCGGTGGTCGAAAGAGCGCCGAGTAGTCGAGCTAAATCTCTTATCTGCATGTTGGCCCCATCAAGGGTTAGCGTGTGGCTAGGGGCCTTAACTTTTAGTAAGCCACTATAAGCGTGTAGACGCTACATTTCGTAA
>CAISJL010000137.1 GCA_903885665.1 uncultured beta proteobacterium
CTCATCAATGTATTGTTTGGTTTTAAAGTAATCAACAATCATCCTTAAAAACCATTTCAGATTGTCCTGACAGACTAGATCGACTTTGATTTGTTGGTAAAACAATACTGCTTGTTCAATTAGAACCCGTTGTTTGATACCAAAGACCTCTTCAGTCATCAGTTGGCGTTTCCAATTCGATTCCATCTGGGTAGCAAATCGTTTGTCTGTTGTTTTAGACGACTTGATGTAGGTTTTACCGTTTAATTGGAATTGGATATACCAATACGGTGAGTTAGAACGCTTGATGACACCCATATCAACCCCTAGACACTGTGTTGCTGACGATAGAACTGCCTAGAGATGTTATAGAAATACGTAGGTGCACCCTTAGGGGTAACTGTTGCCCCATCTATAAATGCCTGAATGATTAATCCTTTGGGTTGATCACTTAGGGATTTGTAAATCAATCGGCAAGCATCGGATTTAGACCCGCCTTGGCGAATGATTGACAGACCAGATGCCACGGATTCGGTGAATTTGGGATGATTTAGTGTCAATTCTGGAGATATTTGGGTGTTTTTCATCGATAAATCCTTATTGGTGAAAATAAAAAATAATTACGTATCTTAATTAGCGTATTTACTGTAAAGTTGAAAAAATTCGTATGCCAAAAAGCATATTTGGCAGTCCGTTGCCGATTCAAATCCGGAAATGTCATCGATTAATCCCAAGGCAATTTCTGTGAACTTATCGTAATCACAGTTACTACCAACTGATTCTTGGATGAAGTTCACTAATTCAGACTGCTGTTGTGAACTTAGTGTTTGAAATTGTTGTTTGAAGTTCATATGCCCACTGTCCCCTAACAACCAATTAGGGACAACTGGGAAATCAATAAAAATAAATTATGTTTTATGGAGGTAGCAATTACTACTTTGATTCTTTTTGTGCAGATTGTATCGTTCCCCTCCCGGCATTCAATTCAACAAATACCGTACCACAAATATGACGATTTCCGACAATCAAAGATATTTGATTTTCAGTTTTATAATTATAAAAGACCCAGTAACTGGATTTAAAAATGACTATAAAAATAATTATCACAGCATATGAAAATGTAGAATATTTAATAGAATGTATAAAATCATTACAAAATCAAACTTATACTGAATTTAATGTTTTAATAATAGATGATACCAGTAGTTGCAACATAGAATTCAATATACAGCATCTAATAAAAAACGATAATCGCTTTGAATTCAAAAGAAATCAGAAGAATCTTGGAGGTCCAGTTACATTCATGTTAAATGTTGCCAATGTAACAGAGAAATACATTCTTTGGCTGCATCATGATGATTGGCTTCATCCATCATTTCTAGAAAAATCTTTCAAAGCACTAGAAAAAAATGAAGGCTGTAGCTTCTCTTACTCTCTTTGTTCAAGAGTAATAAATGGCATAGTCCAAGATGAATTTCCTACCAGCATTAGACCTCATCTCAATACTGGCTCACACGACATATCATTTGATACCGTAATTAACTGCTGGATTATGTGGTCATGCGCGTTAATTCGAACAAACGCATATCGAACCATTGGAGGTCTAGAATATTTCTACAAGAAATACGATCACAGAAATATTGAGTCGGTATACCGAATGGGGGAATCAGATTTATACATCTTTGCAAAACTTAGCTCTTTTGGCAATGCTTTTGTCATTAACGAGCGCCTCTGTTATTACAGAGACCATGCAGGGTCAAATACAAACAATACACTGCTTAAATCTACACATATTCAAGATAATATAAGAAC
>CAISJL010000138.1 GCA_903885665.1 uncultured beta proteobacterium
ATGCGGAAAGTCGGCCAAATTGACCTGATGCCATTCATGCCGTGCCACCCATGGATAGACGGCCATATCAGCAATCGTATAACCGGCGGTTAACCACTCTTGGTCCGCTAAGTGTTGATTCAGCACACCATATAGACGGCGGGTCTCAGTGGTATAGCGAGTAATCGCATACGGCACGGGCTCAGGGGCAGCCCGCAAAAAGTGGTGCGCCTGTCCAAACATCGGACCCACACCTGCCATCTGAAACATCAACCACTGCAAGGCATCGTAGCGTTGGCGCCCGCTTACCGGTAAAAACTGGCCAACCTTATCGGCTAGATAAATCAGAATCGCCCCCGACTCCATCATTGAAATCGGCTGGCCATCAGGGCCTTGCGGATCAACAATTGCCGGGATTTTGCTATTGGGATTAATCGCCACAAACTCCGGCTTAAACTGCTCACCCTGACCGATATGCACCGTATGCACGGTGTAGGGCAGACCACACTCCTCCAACATCACCGAGACCTTACGACCATTCGGTGTTGACCACGTATACAGATCAATCATGACCTCATCCTTATTTGCGTTTCGCTGTTAAATTAATTAAATACTTGATTTTATTGTTATTTTTAATTTTCGTTAATGCTTGTGTTCGTTTTAGTCTCACTGGGCACCGCCGGCAATTTCTGCTTGGACTGCAGCCACCCGTGCCGCACTCACCGCCGCCTTGATAGAAGCCGGATCAGGCTGCTGCTTGGCATAGTCTCGCGCTACCACCGCCATACCTGCTTGATGCAGGCGACTCCAGTAACGCCGCACGCTCGCTGCCGAGCCACCGGCCACCACCTCACCAGCAACTGCAGCTTGCACCATGGCCAACCAACGCTCAGGACGCCGCCACGCATCAGCAGCATCTGCGACCGCGACCGCCTCCTCAGCGCTTAAGTGCTCGGCAGCTAACACCGCATTTGCATGCCGCGCCGCTAACACCGCTAATTCACGACACGCGGCAGGGGCGCGCATACGCTCACACAATTTAATCAAGGCTTCGGGTTCGAGCTGTCGCATCAGCGCCGCAAACCGCACCTCTAGCGACGCTTGCTGATCGGCGGTGGCATCGACCGCTGCCAATGACTCGCTCATGCCATGTTCAGCAAACAAGTCTGCTAATTGCGGCAACACTCGGGCAAGCGCCCCGCACTCGTGCAATACCGATAGCATGGTCGAGGGCCTCGCTTCTTGCAAACCGGTTGCTAACTCCTGCCAGACTCGCTCAGCAACCAAAAAATCCACTTCCCCCGCCTCCACCATCTGCTGCATCAACACTGCGGTCTCGGGGGCAATCGTAAAATCAAAGCGCGCCGCAAAACGCGCCACTCGCAGAATTCGCACCGGATCTTCTACAAATGCCGGACTGACGTGGCGCAATACGCCTTGGCTTAAATCTTCAGCCCCATTATAAGGATCGATCAACGCGCCGGAGGCTGCCCGCGCCATCGCATTAATCGTCAAATCGCGACGTTGCAAATCTTCCTCCAAAGTCACCTCGGGCGAGGCGTGCACACTAAAGCCATGGTAGCCCGGCGCTAATTTACGCTCGGTGCGAGCAAGCGCATATTCTTCGTGGGTTTGCGGATGCAAAAATACCGGAAAATCACGCCCCACTGGGCGATAACCTAAGGCCACCATCTGTTCGAGGCTTGCCCCAACCACCACATAGTCGCGATCACGCACTGGCAAACCCAGCATCTCATCACGCACCGCACCGCCGACTATATAGACTTCTAAGCCATCATCGGTATGAGACGTTTTAGCCGTATGTGCTGAGGTCACCTCACCGCCCTGCCTTCAACCGCATCCGCTGATAGCGGTCACGGGGCGAATTCGACTGCAACCACTGCGGCGCTAGCGCCTCCAAAGCCTGAGGTTTCATACCAAACGGAAATACGGTATCGCTAATGCTAGCCACTTGCATCGAGCGCACGTTATCGCGGGTCATCAATTGCACCGGCAACAATTCCATCAACCACGCTTGCAGATACGACAAATAGCGCCCTAAGCCAATAATAGGTCGTGGGAATCCTGTCAGCGCGCCCACATAGGCCACCAACTCGCGCAATGTGTACTGCTGGGGGCCAGCCAAGTCATAGCACTGATGACTGCTAGTCGCATCGGCCAAGGCATGACCGATGGCAGCAGCAACATCAGCCACATACACCGGTTGAAAACGCGCACGTGGGCAGGCCAAAAACAACACCGGTAAAAAGCGCTGCAAGCTTGCAAATAAATTTAAAAACTGATCCTCTGGGCCAAAAATAACCGACGGTCTAAACACCGTCAGCGCAAGCCCTGCACCGCGCAAAATCTGCTCGGCCTCGGCTTTACTACGCAGGTACGCGCTAGGTGCGGCCAGGTCTGCACCAATCGCACTAATTTGTATGACCCGGCGCACACCAGTGGTTTGACAAGCGTCCACTAACTTCTGGGCCAAGCCCACATGGGCGGCGGCAAAACTATTCGCACCGCGACCGTTATGCAACACCCCCACCGCATTCACTACGGCATCACAGCGGCGCACCAAAGCAGTCAAGGTTGAGGCATCATGCACGTCTGCATTCACCAACTCAACCGTAGGCAACACACTCAGATTTTTGACACGCTCGCGAGCCCGCGTCGGCACCAGCACCCGATACCCCAAGGCCGCTAATTGCTGACACAGATGACGCCCCACAAAACCACTACCCCCGAGCACTAACACCGATTTAATTTCCATAATGATGCCACTCCTAGTGACTACAACAACCAAAAAAACTAATATTTTCAATGCGTTATTAAAGCTGACGTCACTAATTAAGGCGTATCTGCCAACGCTTTATCACGCTCTGCACTGCGCGGTTGAATGTAGCCAATCCGCGCTCGTAAGGTCTGCGTCACACCCTGCAGATGGGCGTAATAAGTAGCATTCCCCATGACTTTTTTGACATAGTCGCGGGTCTCTTCAAATGGAATAGACTCAGCATAGATCGCCGCTTCCATCCGTTGCTCGCCCCGCCATACCTGCGCTCGTCCAGGCCCCGCGTTATAGGCCGCAGTCGCCAACACCGGACTTGAGTCCAAACCGTTATAAACATGGCGCAAATAAAAACTCCCAAAATTTAAATTTGTCTCAATGTCGGTAATCTGCGACCACTGCCAACCCTTCAGGCCTAACTTCTGCGCCACCCAACGCGCAGTCGTTGGCATCAACTGCATCAAGCCACTCGCCCCCACCCGCGATTGCGCTTGGGCAATGAAGCGGCTCTCTTGGCGAATCAAACTACTCACCCAAGCCTCATCTAAATCATGGCGGCGCACAGCAGCCCGCAACTGATCTCGAAACGGTGACATATAGCGCAGACCAAAATCATGCTCCAATCCCGTGCGATCTGCCGTATTAATAGCCCGATCATACATACCCGCCTGCCATGCTAATTCTGCGGCGGTCAGTAAGTCACGATCACCTGCTTGACGCATCGCTAAAATCCACTCACGGAGCGCCTCAGCACGCATCTCTAATCGGTTCAAAGCCAGCGCGCGCTGAATCGCTGGGCGCGCACCCATGTTACGCAAGTCCTGCTCGCTGGGCTTAAAGGTCACTGGGGGAATCTGCACCGTGCCGCCAACCTCCTCTAGCGCCAATTGCCCATAAAAAGTGTAGTCAGTGGCTAAGGCTTTAAAGATAGCCTGCGCCTCAGCGCCACGATCCAAGGCCTTCAAAGCCCGAGCGCGCCAATAACGCCAGGTCATATCGGTTGCATACTTTACCGACATCGCATCGACCGCTGCCAACACCTCAGGCCAACGCTGTTGCCGCAAGGCTGCACGCACCCGCCACGCTAACTGGGCATCGGTGAGCACACCTGCCCGACTAAACCACTCCAGGGCCAAGGCATCATGGCGCCGCGCACCGTAGAACGCGATCATACCCCACGCATATTGCCGCTCTTCCACGCTACAACTGGGCGCCCATTTTTCCCAAAACGCCGCGGCTTGCGCAGGTGCTGTGCGCGCCAGACGCGACACTGCAAAAATTAAAGATTCACGACCACCCCGAGTCTTTAAATCCACTCGCGGATCCTGCAAAAACGGCGTGGGGTTAGCATAAATATGCGCTAAAGTCCGCAACTCCAAACCCGAATCTTTAGGTAAAAACTGGGCCACCCGTTGCGCCACATTCACCTGACCGGCATCGAGCGCCAATCGCACCCGTGTCCACACATCCTCTGGGGTGATTTGCCCCTTGTCAATCAGGGACTGAAATATAGCCTCACAACTCGCAGGTTGGTCGCGTCCAACAAACCACAAAGGGCGGGCCTCTAGCGCAGCTGCTGACTCCGTGCGTTGGCGCACTTGTAAGGCATAGCAGCTCAACTCGATATCTTCGGTTTGCAGTGCTGGCCATTCCGCCGCAAATACACCCCACTGCGCAGTGCGCGCCAACACCCGCAACCAGTCCCGCCGTAGCTGATCAGCCAAAGGCGTATTGGCTTGGGCCTGTAGCCAGGCCCGAATTTCCTCGGGGGGGCGCATCTCAAGCCGCGCACGCATTCGCCAATATTGGGCGTAAGGCTCTAACACATAACCTTGTATTTGCGGTAATAACTGTTCAATCCGCTTTAAGTCATCGCGCTTTGCGGCATCCCGTATCGCCAAAAATGCATCGTCAGCGGGGGCTGCCGCAAGTCCTGGCGCCTGCGTTAATAGCAGTGTACTAAGAGTGATCCAACAGAGTTTTAAAAGAGTCATCGCGATCGAATTAAAGGTGTGCTGCCTGCGGTACTATAAGGTCAGCGTGAGTTTAGTTATGGGTAGCATCATTTCGGCTGTCGAGTTGCCGCCGACAAAAACAAGCGGTACGCCGGATTTTGAGTCTCATCTTGCCAAGGATACCCGACTTGGGTCAAAAAGGTCTGAAACTTCACTTGATCAGCCGGCGGCACCACCATACCCACCAAAACCCGCGCGTAATCGGCCCCATGATTGCGATAGTGAAACAGGCTAATCGACCAGCCACGACTCATGCTGGTCAAGAAGCGCATCAAGGCACCAGGCCGCTCTGGGAATTCAAATCGATATAAGATTTCGTTCTCAACGCCTAAGGCATGACCACCCACCATATGTCGCACGTGAAGCTTTGCCAAATCATTATCACTTAAATCTAAAGTCTCCAACCCATGACGGCGTAGCGCACGCACCAACTGTGTCGAGGCTTGGCGATTTTCCACTTGCACCCCTACAAACACATGGGCCAGATGTGCGTCATCATAACGATAATTAAACTCGGTAATCCCACGCGGCCCCAATTGCTCACAAAACGCTTTAAAGCTGCCGGGTTTCTCTGGAATGGTCACCGCTAAGATCGCCTCGCGCTGCTCGCCCAACTCAGCCTCTTCCGCGACAAAACGCAATCGATCAAAATTCATATTCGCACCACAGGCCACGGCTACATACGTCGCGCCGCGCGTACGCTGGCGAGCGCTATAAGCTTTGATCCCGGCAATCGCTAAAGCACCTGCGGGCTCGAGAATCGCCCGCGTATCCTCAAATACATCTTTAATTGCGGCGCACATCGCATCAGTATCAACTCGAATTACCTCATCGACTAAGGTGCGACACAAGCGAAACGTCTCACGCCCCACTTGCTTAACCGCGACGCCATCAGCAAACAGCCCCACTTGTGCAAGCTTGACACGGCGCCCAGCTTGCAAGGACTGATACATAGCATCGGAATCAACGGGCTCCACTCCAATAATTTTAATCGATGGTCGCAGACGCTTGACGTAGGCGGCAATGCCTGCAATCAAACCCCCACCGCCGATCGCCACAAAAATGGCATCAATCGCGTCGGGATGCTGACGCAATATCTCCATAGCAATGGTACCCTGTCCGGCAATCACATCTGGATCGTCATAGGGGTGTACGTAAGTGAGGTTCTGACGACGCTCTAATTCATGAGCGTGATTGGCAGCCTCATCATAAGTGTCGCCAAATAACACGACGCGCGCACCACGCAGGCGCACCGCATCAACTTTAATGGCAGGTGTAGTCACCGGCATCACAATCGTTGCCCGACAACCGAGGCGCTGAGCGGCCAGCGCCACCCCTTGCGCATGGTTACCGGCCGAAGCGGCAATCACCCCGCGCCGCAACACTGCTGGCGGCAGATGCACCATTTTGTTATACGCACCGCGTAATTTAAACGAAAATACCGGCTGCATATCCTCGCGCTTGAGCAACACGGTATGGTGCAAGCGCCGTGACAAATTAGGCGCAACCTCTAAGGGCGTCTCAATCGCCACATCGTATACCCGCGCATTTAAAATACGCTCTAAATAATCTATTTTCTTCATCACCAATCTCGTTACCAATCTAGTTACTAATCTAATTTATTTTCAACTGAATGAATACTTTATGGTGTATTTTTCAATCATCCAACACAGACACCCTGCTATACCACCCCAATTCCCAGCATCCACTCCAAAGGGTATCAGGAATAGGCCACCAGAGCGATCGCTTTGACCGGTGCTGATCGTGTATATTGTGCAGTATGTATTTATGGAGATTATGTCATGTCGCAAGATCAGTTAAAACAATCCGCCGCACGCGCCGCCCTCGATGTAGTGCCTGAGGGTTGCATTGTCGGTGTCGGCACCGGCTCTACCGTCAACTTCTTTATCGACGCCCTGATTGGCATCAAAAATCGCATCGAAGGGGCGGTTGCCAGCTCGGAAGCGAGCGCCGCACGCCTGAAAGCCGGTGGGATTCGCGTTCTAGACCTCAATAGCGTGCATGATTTGCCGGTCTACATCGATGGCGCAGACGAAATCACACCGCATCTGATGATGATTAAAGGCGGCGGTGGCGCACTCACCCGCGAGAAAATCATCGCTGCAGTAGCCAAACAATTTATTTGCATTGCTGATGCCTCCAAGCAAGTGAACATACTGGGCAGATTTCCGCTACCGGTGGAAGTCATTCCGATAGCACGCTCCTACGTGGCACGACAAATCGTCAAACTCGGCGGGCAGCCGGAATGGCGCAATGGCGTTGTCACCGACAATGGCAATGTCATTTTAGACATTCATAATCTCACGATCCTAAACCCGCCAGAACTCGAAACCCAACTTAACCAAATCACCGGCACGGTGACTAACGGTTTATTTGCACAACGCGGCGCCGACGTGCTATTGCTCGCCACCAGCGGCGGGGTTGATACCATATATCGCCCACGCAGCTAGTGCATCACATCAACATCACATAAAAATTCTTGCCGAAATTCTAAAACTCATGTATTCATTAGCAAACCGCCACGAAACTGTCACATTCGGGCGCTACAATTCGATTTTTTATTAAAGGTGGCCTTTCATGCCCGACCATACCGCCAAACAATTTGACGCCGAATTAGAAGTCATTCGCTCCCAAGTCCTAAAAATGGGCGGCATGGTTGAGGAGCAGTTTACTCGCGCCATTGAAGCCTTAACCGACGGCAATAGCAGTTTAGCGCAGCAAGTCGTGAGCGATGATTACAATATCAACAGTCTTGAGTTGCAAATCGACGAAGACTGCAGCAGCATCATCGCACGCCGCCAACCGGCCGCCAAAGACTTGCGGATGATTATGACTGTGGTCAAAATCATTACCGACCTCGAGCGTATTGGTGATGAGGCCTCTAAAATTGCCCGCATGACCGCTTCTATTTACGGCAGTGATCGCGCTATGGTACCCCGCACCTACGAAATTCAATTAGTTGCAGACATTGCACTCGTCATGCTTCGCAACGCTCTAGACGCATTCGCCCGGCTCGACCTTACCGTCGCTGCAAGCGTGGTGCGCCAAGATGAATTAGTCGATAAATCATTCTCTAGCATTTTGCGCCAACTCATTACCTTTATGATGGAAGACCCGCGCACGATTTCCCATGCTATTGAAATTTTATTTATTGCAAAATCGATTGAGCGCATCGGCGATCACGCTAAAAATATTTCCGAATATGTGGTCTACTTGGTCAAAGGTAAAGATGTCCGCCATACCTCTCTGGAAGCCTTCGAACGCGAAGCCTTAAGCTAGACACCGTAGCAACCCCTTCATTCATGTGCCAACATCACCGCCCATTTAAACTCAGCAATAACGTGCAGCACTTGATCGAGTCTAGCGCTCCGCTAGGGTAAAGGATTACTGCACGTTGACCGACCATTTTACGATTGCTGCCATTGATCTGGGCTCTAACTCCTTTCACTGTCAAATTGCACGTAGCGCCGGCAACCAGTTCTACCCACTAGATGGCTTGCGTGAGCCCGTGCGCCTTGGGGCCGGCTTAGACGCCGACAAAGTCTTAAGCGAAGAATCCCAAGAGCGCGCCTTACAGTGCTTAGCGCGCTTTGGGGAGCGTCTGCGCGGACTAGACCGCCATCAAGTGCGTGCTATTGGCACCAACACCTTACGGATTGCTAAAAATGCCCCCGCTTTTTTGCGGCGAGCGCGAAGCGCTTTAGGCTTTCCAATCGAAGTGGTCGCTGGACGCGAAGAGGCGCGACTGATTTATGTGGGTGTAGCCCACAGCCTACCAGTCACCCGCGAACGACGACTGGTGATTGATATTGGTGGTGGTTCAACAGAATGTATTATCGGCACCGGCTATAAACCGTTACAACTAGAAAGCCTGTTCATGGGCTGCGTCTCCTATAGTCTGCGCTTCTTTCCGCATGGCATGGTGACCAAATCTAATTTCAAAGCGGCAGTGCTAGCAGCGCGCGCTGAATTACAACCAATGGCAGATCAGTTTTCCAGTGACAACTGGTCACATGCAGTCGGTGCCTCCGGTACTGTGCGAGCCATTGCTGACCTGCTCAAACTGCTAGACTATAGCGATGGTACGATTACGCTACCCGGCCTTGAGCGCTTGCGTCATTTACTGATGAAATCAGGTGACATCAATCTACTCGAACTACCCGGACTGCGCGCCGATCGCCGCCCCGTATTGCCAGGTGGCTTAGCCATTCTCTACGCATTATTTAATGAGTTAGCCATAAGCAGCTTAAGCTTCGCTCCGGGGGCGATGCGTCAAGGCATTCTCTACGACATGCTGGGACGCTTCCACCATCAGGATATGCGTGATGTCACGGCCACCCAATTCATGCAACGCTATCATGTCGATGAACGTCAATTTAGACGAGTCAGTCAAACTGCAAGCGCCTTATTTGCGCAACTTGATTACGCTGATGATAACGATGCACAACAATTATTACTGTGGGCCACACAATTACATGAGATCGGGATTCCTGTAGCCTACAGCGGCTATCACCGCCACTCAGCCTACATTATCAGCAATGCCGATATGCCGGGCTTTTCAAAAGATGAGCAGGCGCGCTTAGCCAGCATCGTGCTCAGTCACCGCCGCTCTTTGCGCAAGACCTTACCAGCTGTCATCGATGATTGCGATCATTCGATCATCCTGGCCTTACGCATTGCAGTGCTACTACAGCGTGCACGCCGCGATCAACGCCTACCCATTCCCAAAATTCGCTTACAGTCAAATTGCGCAAGCTTACAATTCGATGCAGCATGGCTCAATACAAACCCGCTGACTGCAACCGCGTTACGCGAAGAAGTCAAAGAATGGCAAGAAGTCGGCTTCACCCTCAAAATACCTGCGCTTGAGCACGTTGAATTTTTTAACGATGACAACGGCGACGAGTAAATAGTCGCAATCAGCAATTAAAAAATAATTCGCCTAATTAAATAATTTTTAGTAATTATTGGTCATGATTACTAAGTTTTAGCAAGCAAGTATTAGTCGGTCAGTATAATAGGTCAACGTTAGATATCAACGCCGGCGTGGGTACGTATCGCGCTCTAGGGTTTAATTAGCCATTGCGGTGACAAAACAGCTTTAACTTGGATCTGATCATCTTCTCGCCGCAACCACCAAATTGCGCCTTTTTTCACAGACCACAGCGCAGGCTGACCACTCAAAATCAATGCTGCAACAGCGCCAAGCGTTGGTTGGTGACCGACTGCAATCACAGTACCTTCGCCATGCTCCCAATCAACCGCTTCCAGCAGTTTTTCGGGCGTAGTGCGCGTTGACAATGCCTGATCAATAACAAACTCATCGGTCAAGGCAGAAGCAGTCTGGCGAGTACGTAGCGCTGGGCTAGCAATCACTCGCCAATCATCGCGTAGCTGTGTTCGCAACCAACGCGCCATCGCGGCAGCCTGATGGGTGCCACGCACACTAAGCTGTCGATCTTCATCGGGTATGCCATCAATAGCGTCCGCATGACGCCACAAAATCAAATCCATATCAAAATATCCAATATTAAATGGGGCACGCGCCACTCGCAGCACCCATAAAATATCAAGTATCCACTACATTCGATAGGTTTGTCAGTAAAAATTGCTGCGCCGAAAACGGCTTAGCACGACGCACAGTACGCTGCGCATACTCGCCCGTGTTATCCATAAACCAGGCTTGCTGATTATCATCCAAAAAGGGCCGCAAGCCTTCAGTCATCACACGTTTTTTCAGTTTTTTATCGAGGATAGGGAAGCAAATCTCCACGCGTCCAAAAAAGTTACGACCCATCCAATCTGCGCTTGAGAGATACAAATCATCAGCGCCGTCATTAGCAAAATAAAATATGCGCGTATGCTCAAGAAATCGTCCGACAATTGAACGCACCCGAATATTATCTGAAAAACCTGTCACGCCAGGGCGCAAAGCACAGACGCCGCGTACAATTAAATCGATGTCTACCCCAGCTTGTGAGGCGCGATACAAGGCCGCAATAATTTCTGGTTCTAGCAAGGAGTTCATTTTGGCAATAATTCGTCCCTTACGACCAGCGCGAGCATGTGCAGTCTCTTGAGCAATCGCACGCAACATTTCTTTATGCAAGGTAAATGGTGCTTGCAACAAATGCTTTAAACGCATCGCGCGACCCAGACCAGTGAGCTGTAAAAACAATGCCGCTACATCAGCACCAATTTCTGGATGCGCGGTAAATAATCCAAAGTCGGTATATAACCGTGCGGTACGATGGTGATAATTGCCGGTAGACAAATGCACATAGCGTCGCAAACCGGCCACTTCGCGCCGCACCACCATCAACATCTTGGCGTGCGTTTTATGACCAACCACGCCATAGACTACATGCGCTCCAAAATCTTCTAGGCGTTGCGCCCAATTAATATTGGCTTCCTCATCAAAGCGTGCTTTAAGCTCTAACACTACCGTGACTTCCTTGCCATTGCGCGCAGCTGCAATCAGCTCCTCCATCAACACCGACTCTGCCCCGGTGCGATATACCGTCATTTTAATCGCCACCACCAAGGGGTCTCCCGCCGCTTGTTTTAAAAAAGTAATCACTGGCTGAAAGGACTGATAGGGGTGATGCAACAACAGGTCGGCCTTGCGAATACTGGCAAATATATCTTCAGGAATGTTCATCACCCCTGGTTGAAACGTCGGGTATTTGAGTTCCGGTCGCTCAACGCTATCGAGCACACTAATTAAACGGGATAGATTGACTGGACCATCCACGCGATAGAGATCTTCTGGGTCGAGTTGGAATTGCTCCAATAAAAACTGGGTAGTCTGTTCTGAACAGTCTTGTGCCACCTCTAGCCGCACTTCATCGCCATAGTTTCGATGCGGTAATTCACCACGCAACGCCAAACGCAAATCCTTCACCTCCTCGTCATCCACAAACAAATCACTATTCCGAGTTAATCGAAATTGATAGCAACCGTTGACCGTCATGCCAGAGAATAATTCACCAACGTGTTCATGCATAATCGAAGATAAAAATACAAAATCATACTCAGCTTCAGAAACGCCAGCGGGCAGACGAACCACTCGCGGCAATACACGTGGCGCTTGCACAATTGCAATCCCCGTGTCTCGACCAAACGCATCTTTGCCTTCTAACTCGACTGCAAAATTCAAACTTTTATTGAGCACGCGAGGGAATGGGTGCGCGGGATCCAATCCAATCGGGGTCAGCACTGGCAGCACATCGCGATTAAAATACTCTTTAATCCATTGCGTTTGTGCGGCGCTAAATTGACGGCGGCGGATAAATCGTACCCCAGCAGCTTCTAGCCCTGGTAACACCGCTTCATTGAGCAACTGGTATTGTTGTGCAACAATCTCTTGCACTTGTGTGGCAACTTGCAGATAGACCACGTTAGGATGCAAGCCATCTGGGCTGATCGGTGATAGGCCGCTCGCAATCTCAGCATGCAAACCAGCGACCCGCACTTCAAAAAATTCATCTAAATTACTACTGACAATACACAGAAAACGTAATCGCTCTAGCAGTGGACAATCCGGATTGGCGGCTTGTGCTAGTACCCGACGATTAAACGATAACAGTGCTAACTCACGATTTAAATATAAATGTGGTCCCATGACTAATTTTGGTATTCGCCTACGGGTTCGAGCTGCTTGTGCTGCACTCATATCATAGCCCTGTATAAATAGGGCCCCTGCCCAGACTACTTGCTTGGCGCAACGTAGCCTGCTGCAGTATCCGCCCCTTGACCAAAGAAATGTCTCTCCATTTGCTGAGACAAATAATCACGTGCTTTTTTATCAGCAAGGCTGAGTCGATTTTCATTGACCAACATTTTTTGCTGTTCCAACCATTGTTGCCATGCTTCTTTTGATACCTCTTCAAATACCCGTTGACCCAATGCACCTGGATAAGGTGGGTAATCGAGACCTGGAGCTTCTCGTTTTAACTTGATGCAATTCACGTTACGCGCCATAAAATACCCTCTGATGATGAAATAAATTTATTAAGGAATGATGACATATTCTTGACAACTGAGCGACACAGCAACATGACTAAACAATTAATACATTACAGTGACTTAATCAGCACCACTGACCGCCGCTGATAGTTGTAGAGCTCTTTGCGACTCGGTGGCAGTGCGCTAATTTCAGCCTCTACAAAGCCACGCTCCACAAACCAATGCTCAGCACGCGTGGTTAGCACAAACAACTGCTTGAGACGCAAACCGCGCGCGCGCTTCTCTATTGCCGCTAACAGGCGATCACCAGCACCTCGGCCTCTGAATTCGGGGTGCACCGCCAAGCCCGCCAACTCGCCAGAGCGCTCATCGGAGAACGGATACAAAGCCGCCGAGCCAATAATCATCCGATCATGCTCTAACACCCAAAACCGTTCAATCTCCATTTCGAGTAAGTCACGGTTACGCTTGACTAAAATACCATCCGCCTCCAGTGGTTCAATCAACCGCAATATACCGCCGATGTCATCAATCTTTGCATGACGTAAGGTTTCTAATGGGTCTGGCGTGACTAAAGTGCCCACGCCTTTATGGGTAAATAGCTCCAACAGCAGACTGTCATCTAAGTGCCCAGAAATCAAATGGGTGCGGCCAACACCGTGCTCACAAGCGCGCACTGCGGCCGGTAAGTACTGCTTAATCTCATCGGAGAGGCTGCGCTCACGATTTAAAAACGCTTGCGCTTGCCGTACTGTTAATTCGCGTAACAACTCGCCGCGCCGTCCAGTGACCCCAGCAGCCTCAGTTAAGAAAATCAATTTATCTGCTTTTAATGCGACTGCAGTGGCTGCAGCGACATCGCCCAAAGTCAGATTAAATACTTCACCAGTCGGTGAGTAACCCAGCGGCGATATCACCACCAACTCTTCATCTTTGAGACGACGCTCAATCGCTGCTGCATCAATCTTACGCACCTCACCGGTATGCATTAAATCAACACCTTCGACCACACCATAAGGCCGTGCCGTCACAAAATTACCACTGGCAACTCGTATATGCGCACCAGCCATCGGTGAGTTTGGCAAACCCATGGAGAGCAAGGCTTCAATTTGCACCCGCAACGTGCCCGCCACCTCCATCGCAGCTGCCAAAGCTGCCGGATCGGTGATCCGTAACTGACCGGCAAAACGACTAGGGATCTGCTGCGCTTTTAACTTGGCCTCAATTTGGCGTCTAGAACCGTGCACTAAAACCAACTTAACACCAAGCGCTGCCAGTAAATTCAAATCATGCGTCAGGTGAAAGAAGCGTCCATCGCCCACCACTTCACCGCCAAAGGCAATGACAAAGGTTTTGCCGCGAAAGGCGTGAATATAGGGCGCTACCGATTGAAACCAATCGATAAATCGATCTTGGGCGGATAAGCGTTGCCGCGGTGTCATTAGCGTTGGGGGCACGCCTGCTGCGCTAGTATTTTTTGTTTTTTTGGTAGAAATGTGCATTCCCTTCTGCCTGAGCACAGCCTGCGCTCTGACAATTATTCATAGACCAACATTGGTAGACTAATATTGTAATTCGAAAACTATACCTGATTCTGTAACACTCGGAGCAGTTGATTCACCTCAGATTGCGCGTCCAAGCATTACCTATTGCACAAGATCCACTAAACACCTACCAAACACCTACTAAACACCCGCCAAACGCCTACTAAAAATCTCCCCACAGCACCTGCATTGCTGCGAGCAAAGCCACTGCTGCTGTCTCGGTGCGCAAAATCCGCGGCCCCAATCTAATTGCTTGATAACCACACTCTATTGCACGTGTAACTTCATCTGCAGTCAATCCTCCTTCAGGCCCAACCAATACCGAAACCGCCGCCCGTCCTTCAGCGTCTCCAGGCAATGGTGCAATTGCTCGCAAATTGTTTGTGGCCAATGGATCCAACAACAATCCAATCTCTCCATCTGGCAAGGCCTGCTCTACGTATTGTGTATAGCGCAATAATGGCTTAACTTCCGGCACCACCAGCCGCCCACTTTGCTCGCACGCCGCAATGACCACCGCTTGCCAATGCGCGATTCGTTTGTCAGCACGCTCGCCACTTAATTTCACTACACAGCGCGCGCTCAACACCGGTTGCACTGTATTCACCCCTAATTCAACTGCCTTTTGAATGGTGTAATCCATGCGATCGCCCGAGGATACTGCTTGCACCAGATTTACCCGCAAGGGCGATTCAGTACGCTCAATACGTAATTGCTCCACCACTAACGATACCGTTTGCTGCTGACATTGCGCAATCTGCGCGTCATAAGCCGTACCCCTGCCATCAAATAAGATCACTACATCACCGACCTTCAGTCGCAACACATGAGAGACATGATGGGCTTTACGCGCATCGAGCTGACAACGACCATCCGCTGGTATGGGATCAGGAAAGTAGATTCGAGTCACTGGCGGGCATTTTCATGAGATTGTTAAATTATGCCATAGCTGATCGCAAAAACCTGACTCTCGACCCTCGCCTCGCTCCTGCATCTTCTTTCCTCCATCACCTATCTACCATCCTTTTATTGTTTGGCCATCCTGCCATCAATCAATCCGATGCCGCTCGCGCTGCTTTAAATAATGCGAGCGCTTGTAAACGTGCCCGCGCATGATCTACCACTGGCGCCGGATAGTCGCGCCCGATCACCAACCCTGAGGCTGCTTGCTCAATACTCGACATCAACCATGGCGCATGAATCGTTTTACGGTCACACGCCGCCAATTCAGGCACATACTTACGAATAAAAATACCCTCAGCATCAAATTTTTGAGACTGGGTGATTGGATTAAAAATTCGAAAATACGGTTGTGCATCACAACCCGTAGAGGCCGCCCACTGCCAACCCCCATTATTCGCGGCCAAATCAAAATCATTCAAATGCGTCGCAAAATACCGCTCTCCCCAACGCCAATCAACTAATAAATCTTTCACCAAAAAAGAAGCTGCAATCATACGTAAACGATTATGCATATAGCCGGTTTGATTGAGTTGGCGCATCGCGGCATCAACAATCGGATAGCCCGTCCGCCCCTCACACCAAGCTTTAAACAATTTTTGCTCATTCGGCCATTGAATCGACTCGTAATCAACCTTAAAGGACTGGCCCACCACACGGGGATGATGATGCAAAATCATAAAGTAGAAATCGCGCCAAATCAGCTCTGATAACCAAGTTGCCGCGCCTATATTTGCTTTTTTCTGACACGCCCGCTGCGCACTTGCCACCAATTGCCGAATCGACACCGTACCAAAGCGCAAATGTACCGACAAATACGAAGGGCCTTTCACGGCCGGATAATCGCGGCGCTCTTGATAATGCACCATACGCTGCTCAAAATCGGTGAACAATCGTTGCGCTTCTTGCATGCCGCCGGCAATCCCCAAAGTCTGAATTCCTGTCGCCTCAAAACCTAAATCAGACAATGCCAGTGTTGGCCAGCGCCCTGGTGGCTTGGCACATTGCTGCAAATATCGCTCGACGGGATAGGCTTTGATATCGTAAGCGGTAAGCTTTTTTAACCACGCGTTTTTATACGGTGTAAATACCGAGAATGGCGTGCCACTTAAGGTCATCACCTCATCTTTTTCAAAAATGACTTGATCTTTTCGCGTTAAAAACGCCACCGGTTGCACTGCCCGCTGCAAAGCGTCAGCCACGACACTATCTCTGTCTAGAGCCGCCGGCTCATAGTCATGATTAGCAAACACCGCATCTACCCCCCACAACGCCGCCAATCGCGGAATGGCAAAGCGCGCGTCTTCATGCACCGCAACCAATTGCCCGCCATGGGCCGCTAATTCTTGGGCTAAAGCCTGCACCGACTGCCATATAAACTCCACCCGACGATCCGCCTTGCGCTCTAATGCGCTTAAAATCTGGGTATCGTAGACAAATACACAATAGACGCGGCGTGCAGACTTTAAGGCCGCATACAATGCTGCATTATCATATATACGCAAATCACGCCTAAACCACATGATTGCAGCATCATATCGACTCATGATCTATCCTTATCATTAAACCCCCATATGGTATTACAATGGCAATCAACACCGATAGCCTTGTATGATTGTTGTGTGCCAACAAACACGCGGTATTTGTTGATGTGTTGATGTTTACTAGCATTTACTCGTCTTTATTGAACTTATCAAACTTATTGAACTTATTAAATAAGCAACACGCATGACCCACATGAATCTAACCCAACAATTTTTAATTGCCATGCCGGCGATGGCAGATAGTCGATTTGCAAAATCCTTAATTTTGATTTGTGAACACAATGACAATGGCGCCCTAGGTATTGTCGTCAATCGTCCCATAGACTTAAGCCTGCAAGATCTATTCATCCAACTCAAAATCACATCGCAATTAGACCACTTTCAACACACACCTGTACTCTATGGCGGACCAGTGCAAGCAGACCGTGGCTTTGTATTGCATCAGCCGGGTGACACCTGGCAATCCACACTCGCAGTGAGTGAGGGTGTTGGCTTAACCACCTCTAAAGATATTTTGGAAGCAATTGCCAAAGGTGAAGGCCCTGAACGCTATATCGTATCTCTGGGTTACGCCGGTTGGGCGCCTGGGCAACTTGAACATGAATTGGGTCAAAATGCATGGCTCACTGTAGATGCAGATTATTCCATCCTATTCACGCACTCTGCAGCAGAGCGTTTGTCAGCAGCAACCCAATCCTTAGGCATTGACTATGCAACCTTAAGCGATACTGCAGGACACGCTTGAGCTCAAGACCACAGCGCGGCAGTGTTCTAGGGTTTGATTTTGGCGAACAACGCATCGGCATTGCTATCGGACATCTAGAGCTACAGATCAGCCATCCGCTCACCGTCATCCATACACCAGACAATCAACAACGCTTTGCCCAAATCCAAACACTAATTCAAGAATGGCAACCGGTGTTATGCATCATCGGTGTGGCCAGTCATCCCGATGGTCAGGAGCATGCGACTGGTCGACTGGCACGACGTTTTGGTAATCGCCTGCATGGTCGATTTGGCATTCCCATCGAATTCATCGACGAACGCCTGACCTCGGTAGCGGCCGAATCTAGCCTGCGCGAGAGCGGCGTTTCAGCGCAACGCCGTGGCGCAGTTCTTGATGCTGTGGCTGCCGCTGCCATCCTGGAGACTTGGTTTGAAACGCTGAGTCGCACTCCTGTGACAGAGGCGACGAACCCAACGGCTTGATTCCGGTTTTACCGCCACTCCTAATGCCGATATAATCACTTTTTTTAATCAAGCCCTAGGATTTGCCATGGATAATCACACGACGCCAGAGCACAGCTCTCCCATCAAAACCCCCAAGCAATTATTTATCGTTGTGATTTTGGCTTTTATACTCCCCGTGGTGATATTGCTCATGTTGGCCAATTTGGCCCTGAGCAGTCATAAAAAACCAGCCCCCAGCCCAACTCAAGAAGAAGCGACTACTCAACGCATTGCGCCTATTGCACAAATGACAATCAATCCTAACCCAGCGCCAGTGGAGCCAGCAGGCGCTGCGAGCAGTGCGCCTGCTCCCGCACCCGCTGTTGCCAGCGGCAGCGGCGACGCCAGCAAAGGCAAAGGTATTTATGAAGCCAATTGTGCAGCTTGTCATGCCAGCGGTGTTGCTGGCGCACCGAAAGCCGGTGATAAAGCCGCTTGGGCACCGCGCTTGAAAACAGGAAAGGACGCTTTGTACGCTTCCGTCTTAAAAGGCAAAGGGGCAATGCCGGCTAAAGGTGGCAATGCCGGACTAGCCGATGCTGATGTTAAAGCTGCTGTGGATTATTTATCTGGATTCTCTAAGTAACGATCTCATCACTAACATCCTACGGTAGGCATTACATTAGGCATTGATTACAAGATACCTTATATTATAAAATAGTTAATATTATCAGTTACTTAGCGTCAATTTAGCATCATTGAACCATCCGTATGATTTAGTGCTAAATATTATTAATTATTATTAATTCCTCAATATTATTAATTGCTCAATATTGAGGAATGCCTACTGCTACCGGATGCCAAACTCTGAATTCCGGATCAACCTCCGACCATTGCATCACAATCCACTATGTCTATATACGCGATCGGTGATGTTCAAGGGTGTTACGACGAATTGCGTCGCCTACTTGATCGCTGCCAATTCAATCCGCAAGTCGATCAACTGTGGCTAGTTGGTGACCTAGTCAATCGCGGCCCACAGTCCGCTGAAGTATTGCGCTATCTGATGTCTTTGGGCAGCGCTGCTACTGTGGTGCTTGGTAATCATGACTTACATTTATTATCTGTTGCGATTGGCACCCGCCAACCGCATAGCGGTGACACCTTAGAATCCGTATTAAATGCCCCAGATCGCGAAGTCTTACTCGATTGGTTACGACAGCAACCGCTCATTCACGCGAGCCAAGGCTATGCGGTAGTGCATGCCGGACTATTACCACAATGGACTTTGACTGACGCACTGGCGCGAGCCGCAGAGGTGCAAGCGGTATTGCGCGGCCCTGATTACCGTGACTTTCTAAAGGTCATGTATGGCAATACCGCTAACCACTGGCAAGACAGTCTCACGGGCTTTGATCGCTTGCGCACCATCGTTAACGCCTGCACTCGCCTGCGCTTATGTACGGCGCGTGGCGAGATGGAGTTTTCACACAAAACCGCGCCTATCGATAGCCCTAGCGGTTACCAACCGTGGTTTGATATTGCCGACCGAGCGCACCAAGATACTGTAGTGATTTTTGGTCATTGGGCGGCGGTGGGCTTGCTACTGCGACCTCGTATCATTGGCTTAGATACGGGTTGCGTTTGGGGGCGGCAATTAACTGCGCTACGGCTGGAAGATAGACAAGTCTTTCAACAAGACTCACTGACCAGACCTACGATAGGTGATCTGTAATCTTCTGATGGGTCATCACCGCCAGCTCACGTCGATGCTGGGCTGCTGGTAACACCAAATCCGTAAAGGTAATCTGCGCTAATACCTGTTGTTGGGCGCACACACCTTGCAAAGTCTGCCACAGCGTTTTATCACCGTCATAGGCAGCCTCAGCGCAAATCGAACCATCTAATCGTAGATAGCGAATCGCCACCGGTTGAATCGGCACTTGCGCCACAATCGCTGATTGCAGCAAACCGGGATGAAATGGTTGCATCTGCAAGCCATCGGTGGTGGCCCCTTCAGGGAATACCGCCAATGAAAAACCTTCATGCAATATCGCCACCAGCTCGCGATTAACCCGCGTCATGTCGCGTAATGACTCGCGGAAAATAAACACCGTGCCGAGTAATTGGCTTAACCGACCCACCACTGGCCACCCGCGAATCTCCACTTTAGCAACAAAGCGAATCGGCAATACTGAATAGAGCAACAAAATATCCAACCATGAAATATGGTTGGCCACCACAAACCGCGCCGCCTCACCGAGTTGCGAAAACTGCGCCTGATGAACAAGCCGAACTCCTACAATGCGTAACGCACATTGCGCCCAGCGCGCCATGTAATATTGTCTACGGGTCAGTGGCAATAGTGGAAACAACATTAAAAATAGCACGGCACCCACACCAAAATACATCAGTATGCTGATTAAACGTAGATGACGAATCACAAAGATATACACGGTATTCTCTATAATGGCATGGGTATGCAATGAGTATGAGTATCCATTATAAGGTATAGACTGCGCTGTTCAGTCACAATCCGCGCGCGTTGCCAAGCCATTGTCTAAGCCGCCCGCTCAATTTCACTGCTCAATCTACAGAATCTAGCTAAGGCCTAATAGTCTTATGATGACGGTGGTCTTGTTATGACTGCGCTCTGACTGCCGCTGTATTTGTCAGTGCAACCGACTCGACCTGCTGTGGCACAAGCTGTTCTATGCGCAACTGCTCGCTAATGTATTGATGGGTGATCGTTGCCAGTTCGCGCCGTTGTTTATCTGCAGTCAATACCGGTGCCATAAACGTCACATCAGCCCACACTCGCGGCTGAGCGCAGAGCTCACGCAGCGTCTGCCAGATAGTTTTATCGCCATGGTAAGTTGCTGCATCGCAAATCTGGCCATCGTCTTGCAAATAACGAATTGCGATGGCTTGAATTGGTGAGCGCGTGACCACCGCTGCCTGTAGTAGCCCAGCATGAAACGGTAACACCTGACGGCCATCGCTGGTGGTGCCCTCTGGAAACACCATCACATGACAAGCGCTTTGCAAACACGCTGTAATCTCAGTATTCACGCGATTCATATCGCGCCTCGATGCGCGATCGATATAAAGAGTGCCCACTAATTGAGTGATTCGTCCGACTAATGGCCATGTCCGCACATCAGACTTGGCTACAAAACGCACTGGCAATAGCTGGTGCATGAGCAGGATATCTAACCATGAAATATGATTTGCGATAAACAGTTGGGCAGGCACTGCTTCGATTACGGGCTGACGTTGCACTCGCAACCTGACGCCAATGATGAACAAGGCATAACGTGCCCAAGTGCGAATCCAAGTGTGACGGGTTGCGGCCGGCAGCACCGGAAACAACAACCACAAGAATAACGTCGTCAGCCCAATATAGCCCACTATTGCGGTTAATCGTAGGTAAGTGATTACTGCCGCTTGCACAGTCAGCGGTCTATTCTGATGGGCATTCAACTAACGATCCTCAACTATTTCACCATAAAGTGACGGGCATATCGCATATCCATACGCGCCATCGGTAAGAGCATAAATAAATCAGCGGTATTAAAATCGGGATCCCAAGCGGGAGCGCCACACACATAAGCACCCACTCGTATATATCCTTTAACCAGCGCTGGCGGTGCCACCTCGACTTCTCGCTCGAGTGCAGCTAATGGCAATTCACAACGCGGATACGTACGATACTCCACTGGGGCTAAGTGTTGCCGGGCAATTTTGCGATAAATACTGGCCGCAGCATGACCCCCATCGGCCATACTTAATGAAGCGCAACCAATCACATATTGATAACCACCGCGCATCGCATAATTAGCAATGCCTGCCCAAAGCCTGGCAATAGTGGCGCCAGTGCGATAATCGCGATGCACGCAAGAGCGTCCTAACTCTAGCGTTTGTGCGCGCTGGTGTCGGAGTCGGCTTAAATCAAACTCCTGCTCGGCATAAAATCCACCAATTTTGATCGCAGTCGGGCCCGGTAGCAGGCGATAAGCACCAATGACTTCGCCGCGATCGGCATCGCGCACCAATAAGTGTTCGCAATGCTGATCATATTGATCACTATCTAAACCGAGCTCAGGGTTATTAATCCGTGCACCCAATTCTTCTACAAACACTTTATAGCGCAAGCGCTGTGCCTCGCGAATTTCGCTCGTACTGCGCGCCCAAGACAATTGCAATGTTGGCGAGTGACGCGTTGCACGTGTAGCGACACTGACTGCAGCTTGTTCTAGCATAAGACTCTCCCCTCAGGTCAATAAACGGGAGACAGACTAGTGTGTTCTCGTGACGTATTGATGAAACTACCATGACGAAACGATGAACATCAACGCATAACCAAACTGTGCACAGGTGACTACTGCGCACACTGTTCAAGCAGTGCCTACATTTTCAATCACTCCAACAACAGCCTGCTACCAACAGCCTAGTCGGTAGCAGCTGATATCGAGGCGGCCGCTAGAGAGCGAGTGACAGGCCAAAGGCTTCGCGGAAGCGGTCCGCAATTTCGCCGGGTGCAAATTGATGGTTCTGACCACCGCGCTCAGCAATTTTAATCGCCCCCATGAGAGAGGCGAGTCGCCCGGTCATTGCCCAATCTAGACCGTGACCGAGGCCATACAATAAGCCCGCTCTAAACGCATCACCACAACCTGTAGGATCAAGCACTGCTGTGGCCTGTACTGCAGGTATCCCAATCTGTTGGCCTTGGGCATAAATGGTCGCGCCCTGTGCGCCAAGCGTCACAATCAATGCCTTCACCTGCTTGGCAATAGCCTCTAGGTTCAGACCTGTGCGCTCTTGCAATAACTGTGCTTCATAATCATTCACAGTGACGTAATCGGCTTGTGCGATAAACGTTGATAATTCCTCACCGCCGAACATGGGCAAGCCTTGGCCAGGATCAAAAATAAACGGAATGCCTGCGGCCTGAAACTCTCGTGCATGCTGCAACATGCCTTCACGACCATCTGGCGCCACAATACCTAGGGTCACACCCTGTGCATCGCTGACATGATTTAAATGTGACTGTCCCATTGCGCCGGGGTGAAACGCAGTAATCTGGTTATCATCCATATCGGTGGTAATAAACGCCTGGGCGGTAAAGCTATCGGGTATGGCCCGGATGTGATCTTGGCGGATACCTAAGCGCGTGAGCCGCTGGGCATAGGGTGCAAAATCTTCACCCACGGTGGCCATAATTGCTGGCTCATCGCCCAACAGTTTTAAGGTGTAAGCGATATTACCGGCACAACCGCCATACTCCCGCCGCATGTCTGGCACTAAAAATGCAACATTTAAAATATGCAGTTGGTCAGGCAAGATGTGATTCTTAAATTGATCATGGAACACCATAATCGTGTCATACGCCATAGAACCACAAATCAGAGCGGACATATTGATACCCTTTGTCATTGATTAATCATCTTAAAATAAGCTGTGCCATCACCAATTATATCAAGGGCCTCAAACAAGCTCAGTGCGCAACTCATAGGGCAACAATCATTAACTGCAGCTGATTGGCCGCACTGCTCGTAGTGGCGTTAAAAAAAGCGTTACAAAGCCTTAATGAACATTTATGCGCTAATTAGATTACGATATGATATTAATGCTAAAATAGTTCAAAATAAATTCGAATTATTTGATAAAAATCAATTTTTATATTCTTTAGTATGCTTAAATAAGTATTTATTTGAGCTTTATCATTCAATATAATGATAAAAATAAGTTTGTTTCCATTTGGGAAAGTCTAATTTTCGAAATAAGAGTTAATAATGCCCGCTAAAAAATCCTCACCTGCCCAATACCGCACTGGCGCCGCCGCGCGACTGGCAGGTATTCCGATTGAAACCTTACGGGTATGGGAGAGACGCTACAAGGTGGTTGATCCTGCCCGTAGCCCGCGCGCGCAAAAACTCTACACCTTAGCCGAGGTCGATCGACTTCGCACCATTAAATGGTTAACAGATAACGGCCACGCCATTAGCACAATTGCACCGCTGCCCATGAAAACCTTAGAGGCCATGGCCAAATCCTACCAAGCTGTATTGGCAGCCCAGCCCACCAGTAGCATTACGGCCTTGACTGAAATCAATCTGGTGTTAATTGGCGCGGCCCTAAGCCAACTCCAACCTCAGGCAATATTTCAACAAAACCCAATTAGCCTGGTTGGCAGCTATCCAGACCTAGCTTCAGCACTTGCAGCCAAGCGATTAGATCAAGCGTCAACAATTTTCATTGAAATCCCTACCCTAGAGGCAACCACCGCAGCCACACTGAGCGCACTGAAAATGGCAGCACCACAAGCCACTATTGCCGTGCTCTATCACGTTGCCTCCAGCGCTATAGTGCGAAAAATTCGCTTCTCTGGCTACCCTTGCCTCAAAGCACGCATCAAAACACCGAGCTTAGAGGCTTTACTCAGCCTCACTTTGACCATGGCGAGCACCAGCACCCCCTTACTGCCTCATCAAATAACCGCAACCACGCCACAGTTTATGACAGGCCAAGCGCTGACATCACCGGCAATTGCTCATATGCACCAACAACTCGCGTCCCTGTCCTGCACTTGCGCGCGACGAGTCGGTAAATTACTCGAGGCTTTGCATGCCAAAGCGGATGACGCGACAAGCAATACCATCTGTTCTGTTGATGCGGCCGCCGACAACCTGGTTTATCGTGCGCTAGAAAAATCCGTTGCGCTCGCCTGTCAGGCAGTCAAAACCATCATGACGTCAACACATCAGCAGCAAGCGGCTATCCAGCCCCCCCCGCACAAATAACCCCCTAACAAGGCTCATATAGCCCTATTTAAAGGGGTAAATTCAGCAGGGCTTTGGAAGCGGGGTTTTGCAGGTTCGGGCCTTAAAATCGAGGCGCTGCTTTCGGTTATCGCACGGTATCGCGCCCGACCCGTTAACAGATGCCTACCCACCTGCAAAGGTTACTCTTACGCAGCAGCGTGTTGCTGATACGCTTGTGCATCGATTAAGCCAGCACGATCAGCGGTATCGGCTGTCATCTGAAATAACCAAGCAGCATATGGATCGGCATTCACTTGCTCGGGACTATCGACCACAGCGCTATTGACTGCGGTTACCACGCCATTGAGGGGTGCAATTAAATCAGATGCCGTTTTAACTGATTCAATTTGTCCACAAGCTTGGTTCGCCTGCACTTGGCTGGCGATTGCCGGCAAAGCAATAAATACAATATCACCCAAGGCCTCTTGCGCGTGATGCGTAATGCCCACCGTTAGGGTGCCGCCAGCTTCCGTCCGAACCCATACATGGCTCGCGGTATATTGGAGATTATCTGGTGTGCTCATCACGACTCCGCATCTATCAGTATCGGTTAAGTGCCTGCTCAGTGGCGAGTATTATAAAGCTAACCCTAGTGTTCAACAGCGTATCTGTAGCAAGATGCTGAGGGCTCTAGGCTATTAGACTCTTAGAACCTGAGCCCCTTAATCGCTTAAACCCCTTAAGCGCTTGGACCCTTAAGCTCCTCAGTCCTCAGTTATTAACGCTGAGTCCTTATCCCTTAACACTTAAGGCACCGCAATTGGCACTAGACGAAAGCCAGTAGCGCCAATATTGCCAGTCTCTAAATCTAAGCGCACTGTCACTTCGGTCTGGGCGGCAATGCCATCCTCCACTAAACGGTCGGCCGCCAAATACTCCGCAGGCAATACCGTGCGTTGCGCCAGTTTATGATCGAGTTGATTGGTCAACACTAAATCGAGTGCCGGGAAGCCCAGGCTGTAGGTGGCATTGTTGCGTAGTGTTGCTGTCATTTGCACACGGCTTGGGAGCGATGGATCTGGCACTTGCAAATCAACCGCTTGGATTTCAATGAGTTGTGGCGCCTGCGGCAAGGTAATGGTGCACCCCAACCAACGACACACCATGGTCAACGTTGGTTTGTGGGTAGGCCAATGGGCAGCCCATTGGCCGCGGTAACTGTACAGGACCACACATAGCCCTATGGCAATGATGGCACTTCCGATCTGCGCAACCACTCGTCGGGCTCGGCCCTGACTACGGGTAGCTACGGGCTCTGTGGCTATGGCCTCTGCGTCTGCAATCACCGGCTCGGCAAATACATCAGTAACCGGATGCGCTACGCTATGACTTGAAGTCGGTACACGGGCTGCTGTGATTGGCGCCGGACTGGACTCGGCCGCAGCATCGACTGCCAGCTCAGGACTAGCAGGAGCAGCATTCGCCAACGCCGAGGGGGCGAGCGTTGGGCGGGCATCAAATACCTGCAAACACCGACCGCAGCGTACTAAGGCCTCGTGCGCTAATAACTGTCCGGCACTAATCCGAAACACGGTCTGACAATGACTGCAGCGTGTTGTATACATCATCCTCGGCCTACCTCCGCACCCCAGTCAGCAGCACCCATCCTTCATCGCGCGCGGCCATGGTCATCTCAAAATCTGGCGTGTAGGCTTCGATCACCATCTCGGCTTGCTCTATTAAAATCCCCGACAAGGCAATCAAGCCGCCAGTACGTGCTTGCTGGGCTAATAGGGGTGCTAACACGACGAGCGGATTGGCCAGTATATTCGCCACCACAATATCTACCGCCGAACGCGCAACCGTGACCGCCGTATTAAATTCAGCAACTACTTGATTATATTGAGAATTATATTTTGCCGCTTGAACGGCTTGAGGGTCAATGTCAACACCACTGGCGTGCTTCGCGCCCAACTTCAGCGCCGCAATCGCCAAAATACCTGAGCCACAGCCGTAATCTAGCACCGTAGTATCAGGGTGAACCACCGTCTCCAGCCATTGCAGGCACAGCCGCGTGGTGGGATGCGCACCCGTGCCAAAGGCTACACCGGGGTCGAGCATAATGTTAATTGCCGTAGGGTCCGGCACCGCATGCCAACTGGGCACTATCCATAAGCGCGGGGAGATCGCGATAGGCTGAAATTGACTTTGCGTCAAGCGCACCCAGTCGGTGTCCTCTACCCGCTCTACTCTGAAGTCATGTCTAGGCGCTAGGCCGGCGGCGCCAAAGGCCTGCGGCAACACGACATATAAATCGACATCCAAGGTAAATAGGGCTCCCACTCGGCTATCAGGCCAAGCACTGACTGGCGGCTCGCCGGGCTCAGCAAAAATAGGGCTCTCGATGGCGGTGCCCGCAGCTGCATCTTGCACATCGACGGCCAACGCGCCCAATGCCATCAGCGCATCGGAGAGCGCTTCGACATGGCGCTCTTCAACATCAACAATGGCACATAACCAAGGCATGCTGGGGCGCTACAGCAAAAAGCGGCGCAACTGCATTACGTCGGCTCGCGATTGAGTTTTTCGAGGCGCTGCTCTAAGTAGTGAATACTGGTGCCACCGCGCACAAAAGCCGCATCGCGCAACAGTTCACGGTGCAACGGCAGATTGGTCTTAATCCCCTCAATCACCGTCTCAGAGAGTGCCACATGCAAGCGGGCGATCGCCTGCTCACGGGTATCACCATAGGCAATAATTTTGCCTAATAACGAATCATAATAAGGCGGTACCACATATCCACTGTAGACGTGGGAATCCACACGTACACCGGGTCCACCCGGCATATGTAGCGTGGTAATCCGCCCTGGTGACGGCGTAAATCGATACGGGTCCTCAGCATTGATCCGACACTCAATCGAGTGACCTTTCATCACCACGTCTTTTTGACGTAGTGTTAATTTCTCTCCGGCAGCAACTCGAATTTGCATCTGCACCAAATCCAGTCCAGTGATGAATTCAGTCACTGGGTGCTCCACTTGCAAGCGGGTATTCATTTCAATAAAGAAGAATTCACCACCCTCATACAAGAATTCAAACGTGCCCGCCCCTTCATAACCAATTTTGCGACAAGCCTCTGCACAACGCTCGCCAATCTTTTGACGCTCGCGCAAGCTAACCAACGGCGCTGGTGCTTCTTCGATAATTTTTTGATGGCGCCGTTGCATCGAACAGTCGCGATCTCCTAAGTAGACAGCATTACGGTGCTTATCGGCCATGACTTGAATCTCGATATGGCGGGGCTTCTCGAGATACTTTTCCATATATAACGACGGGTTACCAAAAGCGCTTTGCGCTTCAGCGCGCGTGGTATTGACCGCATTTTTTAAGGCTGCCTCGGTATGCACTACACGCATCCCACGACCACCGCCGCCGCCGGCGGCCTTCACAATAATAGGGTAACCAATTTGGCGGGCAATCCGCACCACCTCTTTAGGGTCATCCGGCAATGCACCATCCATCCCCGGCACCACCGGCACACCGGCCTTTTTCATGGCATTTTTGGCACTGACCTTATCGCCCATTAAACGAATGGTCTCGGCGCGCGGGCCAATAAAGGTGAAGCCACTTTGCTCCACCCGCTCAGCGAAGTCGGCGTTCTCAGACAAAAATCCATAGCCGGGGTGTATGGCTTGGGCGTCAGTCACCTCAGCCGCACTGATGATAGCGGGGATGTTCAAATAACTGGCGGCGGATGCGGCCGGCCCTATGCATACCGACTCATCGGCTAATTTGACGTATTTGGCCTCAGCATCGGCAACCGAATGCACAACAACCGTTTTAATGCCCATCTCGCGACAAGCCCGCTGAATACGCAATGCAATTTCGCCACGGTTGGCAATTAGAATTTTTTCAAACATGTATCGACTATTCCCCGGCGAACGTTCAGGTCTAGCAACAGGCGGTAGACGACGCGTTGCGCTTAAACAATTTCAAACAAGGGCTGGTCAAACTCGACCGGCTGACCATTTTCAACCAATATGGTTTTAATCACACCATCACGGTCGGACTCAATCTCGTTTAACAACTTCATGGCCTCAATAATACACAAGGTCTCACCCGCCTTCACGGCCTGACCAACTTCAACAAACGGCTTGCCACCGGGGGTAGCGGCGCGGTAGAACGTGCCCACCATGGGCGACTTCAGTGGGTCAATCACCACCGCCACCGCTTCCGGTGCCGGATCAAGATTGGCCGCCGCAGCCATAGGCTGTGCTAATAATGAGGGTGCAGCCTGCATCATCACTGGTGCGGCTTGCTGCGAACCAAAACGACTAATCCGAACGCGCTCTTCGCCCTCGGTAATCTCTAACTCAGCAATATCTGACTGCTGAACTAAGTCAATGAGTGTCTTTAGTTTTCTTAAATCCATGATTTTTAGGTCCTTTTAACATGCTTAATGGCATACGCTAACGCCAACTCATAACCCATCGCACCCAAACCACAAATAACCCCTTCAGCCACATCCGAAAAATAGGACTGGTGACGAAACGCCTCACGGGCATGCACATTGGAGAGATGGATTTCAATAAATGGGATCACCACCGCGGTCAAGGCATCACGCAATGCGACACTGGTATGGGTGAAGGCGGCGGGATTAATCAAAATAAAATCAACCGCATCGCGGCTGGCTTGTTGCACCCGCTCAATGAGCGCGAGTTCGGAATTGCTTTGCAGGCTAGATAATTGCACTGCCGCAGCCGACGCTTGTGTCTGCAGGGTTTGCTCAATGTCGGCCAAAGTGGTGGCACCATAAACTGCGGGCTCACGCTGACCCAACAAATTCAAATTGGGGCCATTGAGTAATAAAATATGTGGAAGTCGTGACATAGGGCTCCTAGTTTACCCAATTAGATTACCTCTGATGAACGATTACCATTTGTGCAACTTCCCCGCCGGCATATACACGGGGATATATACGAGGCGCCGCGTCTGACTACTTTATACTACACACGACTACTCGTTATGAACATTACAAATTGCGCGCATTTTATCAGCACTTAAGCTTTTTTGTAAGCAATTATCAGCAGTTTTTAATAGTCATCCCTAGCACTCAGGCCCTGCAAACAACATTATTACTACAACATTGGCTAATAGCGCTGACAACGCCTACTAGCCATATCATCAAAAATTGCCTGAAATTATTTAAAATGATTTAAATGTTATTTACCTACTTTTAAATTGGTAATTAAACATTTTAATGATTTTTATTGGCTGATGCGCAGATATCTGTAGGGCTAGTTTGACGCATTTAGAGCAGGCGCACAATCTCAGCATTCAGATTTGCCGCGGTAACCGCCCCTTGCACCCGATGGGCGATCTGCCCCTGGCGATTAAAAAACAAGGTAAACGGTAAAGTGCCCGCCTGGTTACCCGCCAAGCGCGACTGTTCGACCGTATCAATACCACCGATCAACTGTGGATAGTTAAGTGCCATGGTTTTTGTAAATTGACGGATGTTATCTATACGATCGATTGCAATACCAATCACTTGCACACCGTTAGCCGCATAGTCTTGCTGGACTTTGTTGAGCAATGGCAACTCTTCACGACAAGGCGGGCACCAAGTCGCCCAGTAGTTCAGTATTAAAACCTGACCGCGATAGGCCGCCAGCGTCTGGGGCCTACCACTGAAGTCCTGAAAGCTTGAGGCCAGAATTTGCGCCGCAATATTTTCTGGCGCTGCCGTGCGCCACCACCACTGCGCACCCAAACCTAAGGCTAGCGCGCCCGCACCCAGCGCCGCCTGCAACACGCGCCGCCGCCCCGCCCTCATCGCGCAATCACTTGATCAAGCGTGGCGGCAAATGGTGCTGCCGCCTCAAAACCGATCACCCTCAGTTGCGGAACCTCCTGACCTCGAGCATCAAAGAAAACAATCCCTGGCGGGCCAAACAACTGAAAGCGCCGCAACAAGGCTTGATCCTCAGGCGTGCCCACAGTGACATCGACTTGCAACAACACCATTTGCGCTAAACGCGCACGCACTGCAGCAACCGAAAAAGTATCACGCTCCATCTCTTTACAACTAACGCACCAGTCGGCATAAAAATCCAACATCACGGGCTTCCCCTTGGCCGCTGTCAGTGCCGCTTCAAAGCCCTCCACCGATTTCACCCGTAAAAATATAGGCTCAGATCCCGAAGGCGCCGCCTCCACCGACTCGGCTTGTAATCGACTCCATGGACGCCAAAGGTCTGTTGCGCCCGTGAGCGCCCCTACCACCAGCAAGCCGCTGAGCAACAGCGCCGCAAGACCACCGGCTTTGGCTAACCAATGCCACAAACGCGCACCCCTAGGCAACGCGTGGAAGGCACCCCACACCACGCCCAAGAGTAGCAATAATGCCGCCCATGCCCAGAATTGCAGCTTCAGTCCAATCCAAGGGGAGACCATTTGAATGGCCACGCCCAGTAGCAACACACCAAAAAAACGTTTCACCCCTGCCATCCATGCCCCCACTCTGGGTAACAAAGTACCAGCGGATGCGCCTATCAGCAACAAAGGCACGCCCATACCAAAGGCTAAGGCAAATAAAGCCATCCCGCCGAGGACAGCATCACCTGTGGTCGATATATACAGCAGCGCACCGGCTAGCGGCGCGGCGACACAGGGCCCGACAATTAAGGCCGATAAGGCACCCATCAACGTGACTGCCCAATATTCACCGCCTTGCAAGCGCTGACTCCAATGCGCCAATCGCGACTGGATACTGACCGGCATCTGAAACGCGTACAAACCCAACATCGACAACGCTAAGATCACAAAAAAGGCTGCAAAACTCACTTGTACCCACGGTTGCTGCAGAGTCGCCGCCAAAAAATTACCGGACAGACCAGCCAATACGCCTATTACCGCATACGTTAACGCCATGCCTAATACGTAACAGACTGAGTACAAAAATGTTGAGCGACGATTAGCTCGGGCACCCTGCCCAACAATCAAGGCCGACAAGATCGGAATCATCGGCAAAATGCAGGGCGTAAATGCGAGTAACAACCCAAAACCCACAAAACTCAGCAGCAATAACAGTGGATGACCGCTAAATAAGGCCGCTATCCGCCGGTCATTGCTGGCTGTACTGACCGCTGCCGCAGGACTCACGGTGGCCGAGACTTGTAGCGCTTGCTCGATCGGCACATAACACACCCCCGCATCGGCACAGCCTTGCGATTGAGCGGTGACTTGCAAGACACCGACATCACCTTGGAGCGGTATCGTAATCCGTAAATCACCCCGATAGATGATGCTACGACCGAAAAAATCATCTTTCTTTTCAATACCTTGAGGCAATTGCGGGGGGGCCGCTTGGGCACCAGCCGGATGTAGGCTGAACTGTAATTTATCTCGATACAAATAATAGCCAGGCGCGATCTGGTAGCGTAGCTCTAAGGTTTGCGGAGCGATCCGCTGCGCGCTCAGGGCAAATGCCTGCTCCGGCTCAAGCAAGGCAGGCTCGGCGCAAGCACTGCCACACCACAACACGGCCAGCGCCACCACCACGACCTTAACCCATTGTTGAAAACCCACCGTGACTCGCATTCTCTAGTCCTATTCCTACGTTCATCCCACATTTAATATCCATATTAATATTGCTGGCAGTGCTCAGACTATTTCCTGTCACCGACCGTGGTCTCCGCCACTACCCATTGCAAATAAGCAGGTAAGCCTTCACTCACCCCTAACGCAATAATCTCGGGCACTGCATACGGGTGCTGCGCCTGCAATGTCTCCTCTAGAACTGGATACTGAGCACGGGTGGTTTTAATCAGCAACGGCACTTCTTGCGCCGTTTCCACCACGCCCTGCCATCGATACACCGAGGATGCTACACCAAGAACCTGCACGCAAGCGGCCAATTGCTGTGCCACCAAGGATTGCGCAATCGCCTGCGCCCCGACTGAATCGGGCCAAGTAGTCAGTACCAACAATACTTCCGACGATGCCACTGATGGCACTACCGTGTCAGAATGCATGCGCCTGTCCGCGACTTGCCGCCGCCAACCCATGGGCGACGGTGGGATAGGCGAGTTGCACCCGCAACTCCTGCTTCATTCGCTGATTACTCAAGCGCCGCGACTCACTCATAAACGAATACAGCTGGGGCGAGACTGCCGCCTGCAACTGCACCCGTGCTAAGCGCGGCGGACGTGGCAGCTGAAATCGGTCAGCAACCGCATCAAAATAATCCGCCATTTTTTGCGGCAAATCATCACTAGCATGATAGGTGCGATTGGGCTGACCGCGATATATCGCGGCAATCACAATTGTCGCCAAGTCATCGGCGTGAATATGATTAACGTAAACGTCATCATCAATATTTAAGGCTGGGGTGCCTTTTTCTAAGCGGGCGAGCGGTAGGCGAGTCTCCGCATAGATCCCTGGCACTCGCAAAATCGATACGCGCACCCCACAACGCGCGCCCCAAGCCCGCACTTGACGCTCGGCATCCACCCGCCGTTGCGCCCGTGCCGTGCTCGGCCGAGTCACGCTAGCCTCGGTCACGCAAGCGCCGCCGCAATCGCCATAGACTCCGCTAGTGCTCATGTAAATAAAGTGCTGTGGTAGACTGCGCCTGCCCAATGCAGCGAGAAGGTTGGCTGTGCGAGAATCGTGATGATCGACCAGCGGTGGTGGCGCTAAATGCAACACCATTTGCGCCAGACCAGCGAGTCGTATTAGCGTCCGCGGCTGATCTAAATCTGCAAGTATGGGGGCTGCGCCAACGGCACGCAACGCCGGCAAACGGCTCGCACTATGGGTGAGGGCGTAGAGGCGACAACGCTGTTGAAGACGTGCGGCAACGCGCACACCAATGTCACCACAACCAACTATTAGCAATCGATTCATGATTCTCCAGTATTCTGTATTCTAGCCCACTCTCATGACTTCTACGCCAAGCCTGCCTCTTGGCCAACCTTTCGTTTTTCACCAACCCTCTAGCCACCACTGTCCTTATGCAAATCACCCTCAAACCTGGCAATCAAACTTTTGACGCCCAAGCCCAAGAATCCATACTCGATGCCGCACTGCGCGAAGGCTATCGCTTACCCTATGGTTGCCGCAACGGTGCTTGCGGCTCATGCAAGGGCAAGGTTGTCTCGGGCGAAGTCGACCATGGCAAGCTCGGACAGAGCACCTTGAGCGAGACCGAGCGCGCGCAAGGTTACGCTTTGTTATGCCAAGCAGAGGCACGTAGCGATTTGGTGATCGAGTGTCGCGACGTCACTACAGCCGCCGACTTTCCGGTGAAGATTCTACCCAGTCGGGTGCAGCACATGGCCTTGGTGGCGCCCGATGTTATGCAAATCCAGTTGCGCCTGCCAGCCAATGAGCGTCTGCAATTTCGTGCTGGTCAATATATTGATATTTTGCTCAAAGACGGCTCACGCCGCAGTCTCTCACTAGCGCATGCCCCACATGACGACGCACTGCTCGAGCTCCATTTACGCAACTACGGTGGGACGTTCAGCAATTATGTATTTAACTCACTGAAAATAAAAGATATTTTAAGATTCGAAGGGCCTTTGGGCGGATTTTATTTACGCACCCAAGACACCCTCAACGAGGCGCTCAGTGACACCAGGCCCGTTATTCTGGTGGCGGGCGGCACTGGGTTTGCCCCGATCAAATCGATCATTCAAGACGCCCTACACCGGCAACTCCCCAGAACCTTCATTTTGTATCGGGGGGCACGCGCCCGCGCTGATCTCTATCTGGATGATCTGCCACAATCTTGGGCGCGCGAGCACGGCATTGATTACATTCCCGTATTATCCGAGCCCCTCGCCAGCGACCAATGGTCTGGCCGCACCGGCCTGGTCCACAGCGCAGTAATGGCCGATCACAGCGATCTATCAGGTCACGTGGTATATGCCTGCGGTGCGCCAGCGATGGTTGCGGCCGCGCAACGCGACTTCTCGCAACACTGTGGCCTGCCAGAATCAGCATTTTTTGCCGACGCCTTCACGCCAGCTAACCCTTAGACCAGGCTTCGGGGAAGCCCCTTTATAAGAGCGGATGGCGGTGACCACCGCCCAAGCGTTGCAGGTGCAGATGCGCCAATTGCAAACTGGCGCGGTATGCCGTTTGCGCCTCATCAGGGCGAGCTAACTTTTCGTGTAATTGAGCCAGCGCAAAATGCGCGGCATGGGTCGGTTTGACCCCAATACTGGCCTCAAAATAATTCTGTGCCTTGCCCCACAACTGTTGCTGCTCACACAAACGACCCAAGGTATAGAGCAGCGTTGCATTTTGCTGGTGGCTTTGTAACCAACGTTCGGCCCGCTCAATTGGGCCTAAGTCATCTACTGCCCCGCACTCGCCATACAAATGCACCAGACCATCGTCCCAGTGTTGCGCCAGGCTCTGTTCAATAATGGCGCGCGCTTGCACAATCTGACCAAAACCTTGATAGGCAATAGCCGCTACGCCCGCAATCAAGCTGTCAGTGCGGTAGGCGGAGGGGATCTGCTTCCAAATTTTATTTAAGCGATCAGTCTCATGACTATCGCGCTCTAGCCATTGGCGCCATGCATGCCTACGCTCAGCCGCCGCCCGATCAGCCGCAAACACATGGCGTTTTTCTAAGGCGTCAATTAACGCTGGCACCAGATGCCAATCACCCAACTGCTGACGCGCTCGCAACTCTAAGCGCAGACCCGCCGTATGCTTTTGTGGCAATTGCGCTAATAATGCCACCGCGTCAGCCGCCCGGCGTTCTTCTAACCGCAGCTGCGCCTCGGTAATCAAGCGCGCAGCATCTGGCGCGTCAGCGATCACAGACTCTGCCAAATACGCATCACGGCGCTCTGGGGCGCGCAACTCATGGGCAGCGCGCGCAGCAATCAAAGCACTTAAATCGGCGGGTGCGCCTAAGGCCCGAGCGCGCGTAATCGTAGTCTCCGTCAGCGCATAGCGGCCAGCAAAGTACTCTCGTAAGGCGGTAAAGAAAGTTGCTAAGGCTTGGGCATGTTGGCGCGCTTCGCGTTGTGCGGCTATTTGTTTGGGTAAACCCTTTAACAACACTGCCGCACGCAACAACCAGTAGAACACCGCTGTGAGCAACAACACTAAAAATATGGCCATATTGAGCGAGAGCTCAACCCGATAACCAGGCACTACCACCAACACATAACCGGCATTGAGCTGCAGCACAAAGGTCAGAGCCACGGCCAAAGCGCATAAGGCTAGCGCGCCAATTAACCAGCGAATCATGATGCGTTCCGCACCAAGGTGCACTGCACGATATAGGCACTTACCATATAGGCACTTGCCAATCTCATCGGCTTGGCGCCGCAACCACAGGCGTGTGACGTAACTGGCGCAAGGCCTCTAAGGTATGGGCGAGATCTGGCACCTCTACTTGCACCCCTACACCTTGCAGGCGGGTGAGCGTGACTCGGGTTTCTGCCACGCTACGATGCGCAATCTCAAAGTGCGCACCCAACATGTCTTGGACGGCTTGCAAATCTTGCCGATAACTCTTGGCATCACGACTGAGTAATGCAACGCGCGCGCTTAACAACCTTAGTTTAATGTTTTCGCGCAGAAAAAATACCTGGTCTGGCGCTAGCAACTCGATCTCGCGCTCGCCGGTGCGTTGCACTCTGACTAACTGTCGCAGCTCTTGCCAAAAATCTTGTGCTAAACGACTCCACCAAGAATCATTCACCACCACTGTGGCAACGGGTTCAGGGCGTGTGCGCGCGTCCATCGCCAGCGGCAAGCTGTTCACTGCTGCCAGAAGGTCATCAATGCTCGCACTCAAGCCGTGCACATCAAATTGTGGCAACGCGCGTAGCCGATCAATATCTCTAACCACCTCACGTCGCAAATTGGCATAGCGCGGATGGCTCAAGGTTTGCAGGCGCGATTGAGCGTTCTCTAAGCCGAGCAATGCCGCACGCACATTGGCGGCAATTTGCAATTGCTGACTAGCTAATAAAATAGATTGCTCGATGTCTGTGAGCGCCGAGTCCTCACGATTGCGGGTTAGCTCTACATATAAGTTTTGCAAGGTGGTTTGTTGCGCCTGTGACTCCACCCACTTCGCCTCCAGCGCGGCCAACTTAGCTTCGGTCGCATGTAGAGCAGTCTCGGTCTGTTGCGCGCTGGCCGCGGCTTCCTCTTGTTGCGTATTCAAAGTCTCGACTTCGCTTTGTAATTCACTGCCCACATCGGCTGCCACATACCACTGCCAAGCCGTGACGCCTACAGCACTGATCATTAACACAAAGGCCACGATAGTCAGTGGCGAAGAGCGCATGCTGGCCACGCGGCGCGCTGCATGGGCGTGCGCACTTTGCGGCGTTGTCGATGACTGGCTATGATCGTTGGGTTCGGTAGTCATAGCCTAAGAATACCATGTGAAACCCGCAATGAGGACATACTAAAGGCTATGCGCTGGAAAAATCTCGGTGAGCGCCGCGATTAATCCTGCATCGCCAGCGGCGGTGAGCCTAACACGACCACAACCCAAGGCTTGTGCAGTCTGAGCAATCCGCGGATGCGGCACCAAAATCAGGGACTGCCGCAGCGCATCGGCCGCTGGTCCGTCAAGTAGCTTGAGTAAGTTTTGCAAGCCCTCACTACTGGTGACACTCAAGGCATCGACTGCGCCTGCCGCCAAAGCCTGACGTAACGGCACACTATCCGCTTGAGGTTGGGCCCGACGATAGCAAGCCACTTGTTCGACCGCCGCGCCACGAGCCTCCAAGGTCTGCGCCAACAACTCACGGCCACCAAGCCCACGAAAAATCGTTACCCGCCGCCCCGTTAAATATTGCAATTGCGGCAGCGCCAATAGCCGTTCGCTATCGAATACTTGGCTAGGCACCACATCGGTGGCAATACCGAGGCTTTGCAAGGTCTGGGCGCTACCCGCGCCCAAAGCAACCACTTGAATGTTAGTGGGCCACGGTCCCTGCGCAAGCACTGCAGGAACTGTCTGCAACACCGCGTTTGGGCTAATAAACACTGCAAAATCAGATCGTTGCAAGCGCTCTGCGATCGTAGGCCACGGCACATCGGGCAGGCTTTCAATCTCCATTGCTGAGAACACCAACGGGGCCGCTCCCAAGGTGGCGAGTCGTGCTGCGAGCGGATTGGCTTGGGCCTGCGGTCGCGTGATCACCACGCGAATGCCAGCACGAACTGCACTCATGTGGTGGCGTCGAGGGCTGCGAGCAATTCAGCCGCACCTTGGGCACGCAACTCAGCGGCCACTGCTGCACCCAACGCTTCAGGATCGTCGCTAGCACCAAAGCACTCGGCTCGCATCATCACCCGACCATCGGGTGCGCCGACCAAACCCCTGAGTCGTAAACGCTCGCCCACCAATTCAGCAAAACCGGCCAGCGGCACGCTGCAATTGCCAGCTAAGGCGCGCGACAACGCGCGCTCGGCCAACACACACTGGGTGGTGATCGGATCAACAAATGGGCCAAATAACTCCACCACATCTGCACGTTCAGCTCTGCACTCAATCCCCAGAGCGCCTTGACCGACTGCCGGCAAGCTCTGCTCGATCGTGAGGTACGCACTGATCCGCGCCGTGAGCCCCAAACGCTGCAAACCAGCCGCCGCCAAAATGATAGCTTGATACTCGCCCGCATCCAATTTACGCAAACGGGTCTGTACATTGCCGCGCAAGGGTACGATTTGTAAATGTGGATAATGTGCCCGCAATTGAGACTCGCGGCGCAGACTCGAGGTGCCTACCCGCGCACCGGGCGGTAGTTGTGCCAAATCGCTTACGGCACCGACCAAGGCATCACGCGGGTCGGCGCGCGCTAACACCGCTGCTAACATAAATCCAGGCGGCATGTGCATCGGTACATCTTTCATCGAATGCACTGCGACATCTGCACGTCCATCAGCGAGCGCCTCTTCTAACTCTTTTACAAACAAACCCTTGCCGCCAATTTTGGCCAAGGTCGTCTCTAAGCGTTGGTCTCCAGTGGTGGTCATCCCCAGAATACTGACTTCAAGTTGCGGATAGCGTTGCTGTAACTGCGCCTGCACATGATGCGCCTGCCATAGCGCCAGCGCAGACTCACGGGTGGCAATCACGATTCGCTGCGGAGTGGCTGCGGGTTGTTGTGTCATATTGCGGGTATCTTCTTGATTTTATTAATTATTTAATTTGGCATGTGAAATCAAATTGTAGCACGGGCCAACCCACGAGACACCTAGAGTCGCTTAAAGCTGCGAATCACATGGTGCTGACGTCGACTCACGCTGACTCGCTCAGTAATGCCCTCTAACACCGCCTGCCAAGCGCTATCCCCCTCGGCGCCGGCCCGTTCAAACCCCCGAATAGCGGCTCGCGCAATCAGACAATTGCGATGCACCCGCACAAAGCGTTCACCAAATTCACGCTCCAGCTGAACCAAAGACTCGTCTAGTAAATACTCGCGCTGATGCGTGCGCACAGTGACGTATTTGAGCTCGGCACGTAAATATACAATATCGCTGATTGGTATTAAGATCACGTTGCCGCGCTCAAGTACGCTCAGAAAACTACGGCAGTTGACTTGCATCGCCCGCAGCAAATCGACTCGGAGCGCGCGCGCGTGGGCAACCCGCGCCAAGGCGTCTTTAAGGCGCGTTGCGTTAATCGGTTTAAGTAAATAATCCAAAGCATTCACTTCAAATGCCTGCACCGCGTAGTGCGTATAGGCGGTGGTAAAAATCACCGCTGGCGGCTTGGGTAGGCGCTGTAAATGTTGTGCAGTCTCCACCCCATCCATCACTGGCATGCGCACATCTAAGAGCACCACATCCACTACATTACTCTGGGCCATGACGATCGCCTCCCGACCATGCGCGGCCTCACCCACCACCACTACCGGCAAGCTCTCGCTCAAGTCGAACAATAAATCACGCAACCGACTACGCGCCGGCTGCTCGTCATCGACAATTAATACGCGCAACGGCGCAGGAGTAGCAGACTCCTGATCTTCAACAGTTTTGGTTTGCATTATTGTTTACCCCGCACATAAGGCATACTCATCCGCACCTCATAGGTGTTCTCGCCGACCCGCGTCACCATCTCTGCTTGCCGCTCAAAATGCAAAAATAATCGCTCACGAATATTCGCAACCGCCATTTTATTACCCCCATGATGAGAGCCCTCTGATTGGTAGGGATTTCGCAATATCATATGCAGGCGATCCCGTACTGAATAAATATCAATCACAACTACGCCCGGATGCTCAGCCGGTTCGATCCCGTGATAAACCGCATTCTCTAACAGCGGCTGCAAGGCGAGCGGCGGGATCAGTGCATCGGCGGGCATTTGTTGGATTCGCCACTCAATCTGCAAGCGCTCTCCCAGACGCAATTGCTCCAAATCTAAGTATTGTCGACACAGCTCGATTTCTTTGGCGATGGGCACCAAATCTAAATTATCTGCCATTAACTGCCGAAATAAGGATGCCATATCCTCTAGCGCCACTTCTGCACGTTGTGGCGATTTACGAATCAAAGACAATACGGCAGTAATGCTATTGAATAAAAAATGCGGGCGAATCCGCGCTTGCAAAGCCTGTAGTCGTGCTTCAGCCACTGCCGGCGAACGAGCATGCGCGAGTAAATGAAAATAAAATAATAATAGGGCTGTAACCAGCAATACCACGGCCACCATGCGCGGCATACTCTCGGAGGCCAGCCCCCAATAGCGCTGGGCAACGAGATGGAGTGCGATGGCCCAGAACAACTCAATCAATAACACAGCTACGACCGCAGTGCTGTAGTGCAATGTTTGCAAGACTCGATTGCCGCCTGCCAAAACAATCATACTCATGACAAGAAACGGCCCCACCAGTTGCGCTGCCCGCATCATATCCTGACCCCAGTGCTGCCAATTAGCGCTGTATGCGAATACCATAAATGCCATTAAGCCATGCACCGCGAGTAATATGCGCCATTGCGTAGCCCATTGACAAAAATTGGGCATCGCACCAATCGGGCTAATTTGATTTATACTGTAGCGCATAATCTTGGCATTGTAGCAAATTGATCTACGTCACTCTCTGCCGTCTATCTGTTGTCATGCCCCACTAACCCGATCGAATATTCAAACAAATTTCTTCATGTGGCTGTGTATTTTGAATCTTAACCCGGCTGACAACACTGCCAAATTAAATACCACATTTGAAACTGCAATAAATTCTGAAATATAAATACCGCAATAAATACCGTATTAAATACTGCAATAAACACTAATACTAATACTGATACTCACTCATGACTGACTCTCCGCTCACCCCCTCGCCGCTACCCGTTGACCCCAAAGTAGGCAAAGCCTGGTCTGGCCGCTTTAGTGAGCCCGTTGACGAGCTGGTCAAGCGCTTTACCGCATCAGTCGGGTTTGATTATCGCTTGGCTGAATTCGACATCTTGGGCTCACTCGCCCATGCCCGCATGCTCAAAGCCGTTGGCATCCTATCCGCGACTGATCTCGAAGCCATCGAGAGTGGTCTCGCCACCATCGGCCAAGAGATTCGCAGCCAACAGTTCCAGTGGTCGATTGACTTAGAGGACGTGCATCTCAATATCGAACGACGGCTGACCGATTTGGTTGGCGACGCGGGCAAACGACTACACACCGGACGCTCGCGCAATGACCAAGTCGCCACCGATATTCGTCTGTATTTGCGCGCGGCAATTGATCAGTTACTCGCTCAAATTAAAGTCTTGCAACGCGCCTTATTACAACTGGCCGAATCTCACACCGAAACAGTGATGCCCGGCTTCACCCATCTCCAGGTGGCGCAACCGATCTCTTTTGCCCATCACTTGATGGCCTATGTTGAAATGCTGTTTCGTGATGCCCATCGCCTCACCGATTGCCGCAAACGCGTCAATCGCCTACCACTAGGCGCAGCTGCTCTGGCCGGCACCTCCTATCCCATAGACCGCCAAATGGTGGCTAAAGAGTTAGGCTTCGAAGGCTTGTGCGAGAACTCGATTGATGCGGTCTCAGATCGCGACTTTGCAATAGAGTTTGTCAGTACCAGCGCGTTGGTGATGACACATCTGTCGCGTTTGAGCGAAGAGCTTATTTTATGGATGAGCCCGCGCTATCGCTTTATTGATATTGCTGACCGCTTCTGCACCGGCTCCTCCATCATGCCGCAGAAGAAAAACCCCGATGTCGCAGAACTCGTGCGCGGTAAAACAGGTCGCGTTAATGGACATTTGGTTAGCCTGCTTACCCTGATGAAAGGTCAACCCTTAGCCTACAACAAAGACAATCAAGAAGACAAAGAGCCGCTGTTCGATACGGTTGATACGCTCTCGATGAGTCTCGCGGTCTTTGCCGGTATGATCGAAGGCATTACGGTTAACCCCAAAGCCATGCGCAGCGCCGCCCTCGAAGGCTATGCCACTGCCACCGACTTGGCCGATTACTTGGTAAAAAAAGGACTGCCGTTCCGAGAGGCCCACGAAGCAGTCGCGCATGCGGTGCGCTTTGCCGAATCACGGCACTGCGACCTGTCAGAACTCAGCCTCGAAGACTTACAACAGTTCTCTAGTCTGATTAGTGCCGATGCGTTTAACGCGCTGACGCTTGAGGGCTCGATGAACAGTCGTAACCACATCGGCGGCACAGCCCCAGCACGGGTCAAAGCCGCCATTAGCAAAGCCCGTAAAGCCCTCATCTAAACCCCGGTCCTCCCCCTACGGGCACAGCTTCAGGCTACACGGCCGCGCAGGTATTTTTAAAAAATTCAATAAAATCAAGTGGTTAAATATATTCATTGAGGCATGCGCGGTGCTTCGGGTCTGGTGATTTGCAGCAAGCGACCCAAGCGCTACAATCGAGCCTGGATTAACCCTAGCGCGCCCGCTAGATTCGGAGCCGAATTGAACGCCCCCCTACATACCGCAACACCCGCCCCACAGCAGCCCGTATCACCAACTCAAGACCTACTCCCAGACACGCTCAGCACCTTAGTGCAACAGTTACAGCGCCGCATTCGCGGTGAAGTGCGCTTTGATACTGCTAGCCGCGCCGCCTACGCTTGCGACGCCTCAAACTACAGACAAGTACCGATTGGAGTGGTGTTACCCAAGAACATTGATGACATCGTCAACACCTTAGATATTTGCCGCGCCCTCGACATACCGATTCTGCCGCGCGGTGGTGGCACTTCACAAAATGGCCAGTGCGTGAATGTTGCAGTGGTGATTGACACCTCTAAGTATCTCAACAAAGTGTTACATATCGACCCCATCAAGCACAGTGCACGGGTCGAGCCTGGTGTAGTTTGCGATACCTTGCGCGATGCCGCCGAAGTGCACGCCCTCACCTTTGGGCCTGACCCTGCCACCCACAGCCGCTGCACTTTGGGCGGCATGATCGGCAATAACTCCTGTGGCGCACATTCGGTGATGGCTGGCAAAACAGTCGATAACATCGAGACCCTAGACATTATTACTTACGACGGCTTGCGCTTGACGGTAGGGCCAACCAGCGAAGATGAACTAGTACGGATTATTCGGGCTGGCGGACGGCGTGGTGAACTTTATAGCCGGCTCCGTGACCTGCGTGATAAATATGCAGACCTGATCCGCACCCGCTACCCCACTATCAAACGCCGCGTCTCGGGTTATAACTTAGATCAATTGCTTCCTGAGAATGGCTTTAATGTGGCGCGCGCCTTGGTCGGCACCGAAGGCACTTGTGTGATGACCCTAGGTGCACAAACCCGCTTAGTGCATAGCCCCCAAGCACGCGTCTTGCTCGTACTCGGTTTTCCAGACATTTACGCTGCCGGTGATGCAGTGCCCGACATCCTGCCGTTTAAACCAATCGCTACCGAAGGCCTGGACGAGCGTACTATCGGCGGTCTGCGTAGCCGCGGCCTGCGCCTAGATGACATTTCGCGTCTGCCCGCAGGGAACGCTTGGATCATGATTGAGTTTGGCGCTGAGACTATCATCGCTGCGACCGCCCAAGCCCAAGCCTTAGTCGATCACTACGCCGCCAAACCCACAACAGCACAAACTATTATCCCCAGTCATTGGCTGATGACCGACCCGACCTTATGCGAGCGCATCTGGACCATCCGTGAAACAGCGGCCTCTGCCGGCGCCTTGAGCATAGACCCAAACACTGTAGACCCCATCGTCGGCTGGGAGGATGCCGCAGTTGACCCCCTACGCCTAGGCGATTACTTGCGTGAATTTCAAGCGCTGGTGGATCGTCACGGCTACCAAACCTCACTCTATGGCCACTTTGGTGATGGCTGCATACACGCCCGCATCACCTTTGATACCCGTAGTGAGGCTGGCATCAAAATCTGGCGCAGCTTTCTGCGTGCTGCTGCAGAACTCGTGGTGAAATACGGCGGCTCCTTATCAGGCGAACATGGTGATGGCCAGGCCAAAGCCGAATTTCTACCGATTATGTATGGCCCAGAGCTCATGCAAGCCTTCCGCGAATTCAAAGCGATTTGGGATCCTACGAATCGCATGAATCCGGGCAAAGTCATCGACCCCTATCGGGTCGATGAAAATCTCAAATATGGCCCGAATTATCAACCCTGGCAGCCCCTCACCCAGTTTGCGTTTGCCAGCCAAGAAGGCCATGGCTTTAACCGCGCCATTGAACGCTGCGTCGGCATGGGTAAATGTCGCTCACAAAGCGGTGGGGTGATGTGTCCGAGCTATCGCGCCACTGGTGAAGAGCAACACTCCACCCGCGGTCGTGCCCGCCTCTTAGGCGAGATGCTGCGCGGTGAATTAGTGACTGACGGCTGGCGGAGTACCGAGGTGCGCGATACCTTGAGTTTATGTTTGGGCTGCAAAGGGTGTCGCAGCGACTGCCCCACTCATACCGATATTGCCAGTTACAAAGCCGAGTTTCTGCATCATCATTACCGCGGCCACCTGCGCCCGGTCGCCGCGTATGTCATGGGTCTGATTTCGCGTTGGGCACGGCTAGCGGCCTTCGCTCCGCGCGTGGTCAATTTTTTGGGTCAGGCGCCGGTCTTCTCCAGTCTGCTCAAATTTGCCACCGGCATTGCCCAAGCGCGCCAGCTACCGCAATTTGCCCGCCGCACCTTCAGAGAATGGTTTAATCGACGCAAGCCCACGAACATCACCTCCAGCCGCGGGCGGGTCCTGCTGTGGGCAGATACTTTTAACAACCACTTCCAACCCGGCACCGCAGCGGCTGCCGTTGAAGTGCTAGAGGCCTTAGGCTATCAAGTTGTGCTCCCCCAAGCCCACTTATGCTGCGGCCGCCCACTCTACGACTTTGGCATGCTAGACACCGCGCGCGCACAACTGCGCGAAATTCTAGATGCTCTAGCCTCTGAGATTCGCGCCGGCGTGCCTGTGGTTGGACTAGAACCAGCGTGCCTATCCGTGTTCCGTGATGAACTGCTCAACCTCTTCCCCAACGACCCGCTAGCTCGCCAACTCAGTCGGCAGGTGCATTTATTTAGCGACTTTATGATGGCAATACCCGACTGGGAAGCCCCACAATTAGGTGGTACTGCGCTAGTGCACGGTCACTGCCACCAAAAATCGATTTTTGGTATGGCCAACGAAATGGCACTCCTGAAGCGACTCGGCATTACCGCCCACACCGTCGAGAGTGGTTGCTGTGGCATGGCCGGAGCCTTTGGCTTCCAAGAAAAACACTACGCGCTATCACTCAAATTGGCTGAATCTGCCTTACTGCCCGCAGTACGTGCCGCTAGCGAACACACCATGATTGTAGCCAGCGGCTATAGTTGTCGCGAACAAATCAGCCAGCTCAGTGAGCGTAGCGCCCTACACATCACCGAAATCGTCGCGCTCGCTCTGCAACGCCAACACATAACGACCCAGCCCTAAACATCCATGCTCGGTCTGCCCGAACTGTCCTATGTATTAATGCTGTATGTAGCGGTAGTGATTTTAATATCGGGGTGGGTGCAAGGCGCGCTTGGCATGGGGTTTCCGACTATTGCCACGCCGCTCATTGCGGCAGTCAGCGACATGCATACAGCAGTTTTATTAGCACTAATTCCGTGCTTGGCCACCGTAATCACGAACATTATCCGTAGCGGCACCCCACACGTGGTGTTTGAACGGTTTTGGTGGTTGCCCCTCTATATGCTTGGTGGCTCCTGGTTAGGCACGCGGCTGTTTATTCACTATCCGCAATTCCCCTTCGCCTTATTGTTAGCAGCCATTATCTTGTTCTACCTCAACCTGGAACGTTTGGGACGCATGCAGTGGCCGTGGATGCAACGCCACCAAGCATTGGTTGGTGCAGGGCTGGGGTTTTTAGCGGGCGTGAGCGAAGGCACTGCCAATATTTCTGCACCGCCACTGATTATTTATCTATTAGGCATTGGGCTCACTCCCATGCTGATGGTGCCCACCATGAACCTGTGCTTTGCCACCGGCAAAGCGACTCAATTATTTACGTTTGTCGCTAGTGGTAGCGTCGCACCGCAATTCTGGCTCATGACCCTTCCGCTAGCGGTGCTTGCAGTCGGCGCCTCGCTGCACGGCATCACCGTGCGCCAACGGATTACAGACGCATCGTATCGGCGCTGGTTGCAACGCGCGCTATTCGTAATGGCCCTTATTCTGCTCGTCCAATACGCCTATCAATGGCGGGGGTGAGCACACCAAAACTACCACCGCAGTTCAACTAACGGTGGCGGTCTCATGCTTAGGCTTGCAACAAATTCTTTAACTCACCACTTTGATGTAACTCGGTCAAAATGTCTGAGCCGCCGACAAACTCGCCATTCAAATACAGTTGGGGAATCGTTGGCCAATTCGCGTAATCTTTAATGCCTTGGCGAATTTCTGGATTCTCCAATACATTAACGGTAAACGGCTGATCCACACCATTGGCACGTAAAATGTTGATTGCATTGGCAGAAAAACCACATTGCGGGAAGTCCGCAGTGCCCTTCATGTATAACACCACTTTGTGACTCGTCACTTGTTTCTTAATTTCGTCTTGAACAGCCATTTGACACTCCAATTCAGAAAAATAGGAAAAACCAACAACCTACTCAAACAACGCTAGCGGCAAGCAGGCCTCATTACTTGAGCAAAACCATCGGGTATGAGTTTACCGATGCGCACCCTAAGGGTCAAGATCAGCACCAGTCGATCATGATAGCGAAAGCTCCCCGATACCAGGGTTGCTACACACTCAAGCTCGCCATTGCGCACCAGTCAAACGCGGCAAGCCCGCTAAATCTGGCCGACATTGAATTTCATGCCAAGCCGCCGCGTGTAGCAATTCAGCACAAGCTAGCGCCTGATCATAACCATGCTCTAGCAATAAATAAGCGCCTGGTCGTAAATAGCGGGGCGCTGCGGCAATGATCTGGCTTAGTGCGGTCAATCCATCTGCGCCACTGGCTAATGCCGTTAGTGGTTCAAAACGCAAATCACCTTGTTGCAGGTGTGGGTCTTGGTCAGCAATATAGGGCGGGTTAGAGACGATGCAATCAAATTGCCGATCCCCCACTGCCGAAAACCAATCGCCCACCAAACATTCGGTGTTAAGAGGCGCAAAGCGCGCCGCATTTTGGGCGGCACATGCCAGGGCTGCAGAACTACTATCGACCAAAGTGACCTGGGCTAGTGGACACTCTGCAGCAATCGTCACTCCCACACAACCACTGCCCGTACCCAAATCCAACACCTGCCAAGGTCGATTAGCCATCAGCGCTAGCGCCCACTCCACCAAGCCTTCGGTCTCCGGCCGCGGAATCAATACCGCGGGCCCAACCACAAACTCACGACTAAAAAATTCGCGACTGCCCAGTATATAGGCTAGGGGCTGACCAGCCCGGCGCGCCGCCAACATGGCCTGCAGGGCGCTAGCTTGTGCGGCACTGACAGCCCGCTCGGGATACGCCAACAACACGCTATCGCCACACCCTAGCGCTTGCCGCAACAAGGCGCGCGCCTCTGTACGGCCACAATCTTGTTGCGCTACAGCGAGCCAGTAAGCCACCGACTCCAGCTCTGGAGGGTTCATTAAATTATTAATAAAATCAATAAGTTATGATCAAAATCTGGCATCTGCTTGGGACTTAAGCGCCGCCCTGCTCTTCGGCCAGTTGCGCCAACAGCTCCGCTTGATGCTCTGCTGCCAAGGCATCGACCAACTCATCCATATCGCCATCGACGATTTGCGCAATCTTATACAGCGTTAAATTGATCCGGTGATCGGTAACCCGCCCTTGCGGAAAGTTATACGTACGAATGCGTTCAGAGCGGTCACCGCTACCAATCAATGACTTGCGAGTCGCAGCAGTCTTGGACTGTTGCTCGCGCAGTTGTTTATCTTTGAGGCGTGCCGCCAACACCGCCAAGGCGCGGGCTTTATTCTTGTGTTGCGAGCGATCATCCTGACACTCAACTACCAAACCCGTAGGCAGGTGGGTGACGCGAATCGCTGAATCTGTTTTATTAATATGCTGACCACCTGCACCCGACGCACGAAAGGTATCAATCCGCAAGTCGGCTGGATTGAGCACGACTTCGGCTAACTCATCAGCCTCTGGCATCACCGCCACCGTACACGCAGAAGTATGCACCCGCCCTTGGGTTTCTGTCACCGGCACCCGCTGCACGCGGTGACCGCCCGACTCAAACTTCAGTTTTGAATACGCGCCGTGGCCAATAATCTTGACAATAATTTCGCGATAACCACCCAAATCCGAAGGACTCTCAGACATCACTTCGACTTGCCAGCGCTTGCGTTCGGCGTAGCGTGCATACATCCGAAACACCTCCCCAGCAAACAAGGCCGACTCCTCGCCACCCGTGCCGGCACGCACCTCGAGAAAGGTATTGCGCTCATCATTAGGGTCGCGCGGCAAGAGTAATTTCTGCAAATCGGTCGCCAAACTCACCAATCGTTCACGCGCCTCAGTGACCTCAGCCTCCGCAAACTCACGCATCTGGGGATCTAGCGCCATCTCTTGCGCCGTCTGTAAATCACCCTCGGTTCTTTGATAGTGGCGATACAGATCCACCACTGGCTCAAGCTCGGAGTGCTCTCGATTCAGACGTCGATAATTATCCATATCATTAGTCACCGCCTCGGTCGATAGCATGCGGTTAATCTCTTCCAGACGCATCGAGAGCTGATTTAATTTAGCGGCAATACTTGATTTCATTGGCTTTCACTTCAACAATTAAAGACATTAAACACTTTAGATAAACACAAGATCTGGCGCGACCGTCTACTCAATATTGGTATCGGTGCCACTGATCGAATACAAACGCGATAAGGCTGCAACCAGCGCTGCCCGCTCCTGCTCAGAGGCATGACTCAAGGCATGTGTCGGGGGGTGAATCAACTTATTTGTGAGTGCGCGGGCTAGCTCAGCGAGAACTTCTTGGGGTGCACCACCTTGCGCCAAACGCCGCTCGGCACGCGCTAACTCTTGACTACGCGCTTGCTCAGCGGTTGCGCGCAAGGCACGAATCATCGGCACTAACTCGCGCTGACCTAGCCAATCCTGAAACACGCCAACTTGCTCGGTAATAATCACCTCTGCTTGGCTCACGGCCTCGGCACGCTGCTCTAGGCCTTGGCGTGCAATCTCGCCCAAATCATCAACGGTATACAAAAACACATCCTCAAGCGCGCTAACCTCGATCTCCACATCTCTAGGCACTGCCAAATCAAACACTAAGATCGGACGGCGGCGCCGCGTTTTAATCGCGCTCTCCATCAATCCCTTGCCAATAATCGGCAAGGGGCTTGCCGTGCAACTCACCACAATATCAAACCCCGCCAACAGCTCAGATACCGCCTCTAACGGTATGGTTTCGCCGACAAAGCGCTCAGCTAAGCCTTGGGCACGCGCTATGGTGCGATTAGCAAACGTTAACTGTCGCGGTTGGCGAGCTGCAAAATGAGTCGCTGCTAATTCAATCATCTCGCCCGCACCAATAAATAATATTTTTTGTTCGGTAATGGTCGGATAAATACGCTCGGCAAGGCGCACTGCGGCAGCCGCCATCGATACGGTGTTCGCGCCAATTTCGGTCTCTGTGCGCACCCGCTTGGCCACCGAGAACGTGCGTTGGAATAGTTTGTTTAATAACCACCCTAAGGTACCTGCTTCTTCGGCGCTACGCACCGCAGTTTTAAACTGTCCCAAAATCTGCGGCTCACCAAGTACCATAGAATCCAAACCACTGGCCACGCGAAAAGCATGGGCCACGGCTTGATCTTCAGGCCACTCGACCAGATACGGTTTAATCTGCGCTGCCGACAACCGATGATAGTTGGCTAACCAATCAACCACGCCCTCGGGTTGGGCGGTTGCACAATAGATTTCGGTGCGATTACAAGTCGAGATTATCGCCGCTTCCGTCACGGGTCGCTCGGCCACTAAATCGCGTAAGGCTTGAATCAGCTGCTCGGTCTGAAACACAACCTGCTCGCGCACCGCAAGCGGTGCCGTCTGATGATTAATGCCAAAGGCAAATAGTGACATAAGCGCCGCGTGAGTCCCCGTAAAAAGCATTACATTTTAACTGCTTAGCGTCGCTGTCGCCACTAACGCCGGAAGCGATGGGCGCGCAGTTACGCATCCCACCCAGACCCAGTTTAACCGATCGCCACCATATCAAAATCCACTTTAGTCGCTGAGCAATGTGGACAAGTCCAATCCTCAGGCACCGCTTCCCAAGGTGTGCCCGGCGCAATACCTTCCTCTGGTAAACCTGCTGCTTCATCATAAATAAACCCGCATAACACACATTGCCACTTTTTCATCGTTCACACATCCTAGAGTTGTTCATTAATCATTGTTTGGCCGCTCGCGTAACGCATCATATTTTCAGTAAATATCCGAGCGGCACGCCCATCATTGCCCGCTGCTGCTGCCGCATTATGCGGCGAGATCACGACATTGGGCATATCCCATAACGGTGAGTCTGGCGGCAGCGGCTCTGTTGCGAATACATCTAAATAAGCACCTGCGATTTGCTGCTGTTTGAGCGCGGCGATCAACGCTTGCTCATCAACCACACCGCCTCTGGCCACATTAATCAAGCATGCCTGCTTGGGCAGACTCGCCAAGACTTGGGCATTCACGAGGTGGTGGGTCTCAGGCGTGTCGGGACACGCCAATACCAACCAATCACAGCCGGGCAAATACGCCGGCAACTGATCTAGGGTAATCATCTCGTCGACAGGATCGGCAGGCAGGCGCGGACTACGACGCACGCCAATCACCGTCATCCCCAATTGCTGACAAAACTGCGCAACGGTCGCACCAATGGTGCCGACCCCAACAATGATGATGCGCTGACCTTTCAAATCGCGCGGGGCGGCTGCGCCACGCGCCGGATCCCAACGCTGCTCGCGCTGTGCCTGCAACCACCGCGGGAAACCACGCGCCATCATCAGCAAGCCGCCAATCGCTGTATGTCCAACCGGCACACCATTGGTGCCCGCCGAAGAGGTCAGCCGGACCTTGTGCGCAAGTAGTGCATCCATAAACGGATATTGATCGAGTGCTGCACTCGTAAAATGCATCCACCGCAATTGTTGGGCAGCACTGACCGCAGCACAAAAGCTCGGGTAATACGGGGTGAAGCGCAAGTCGCGCGTCAGGTAGGCGATTTCAATCTGTGCCACTAGCGTTGGGTCTAGTTGCTGCTCGGGGTCATCAGGCAAATGGATAATCTGCGGCTGCAGACCTGCGGCTTGCATGGCTTGATCTAATTGCTCACCAAACTGCGCGACAAAGCCTTTAGATAATAATAATCCCGTCATCAGATAGCGCCCTTGCAACGCTCACGTCCATACATCACGACTTATCTCGCTGAAACAACGCGTCTAACTTTTGCTCATACGCATGGTAGTCTAGGTAATCGTATAAATCGTCGCGAGATTGCATCAGCTGCACCACATCTTTTTGGTGGCCTTGCTGACGAATGCTTTGGTAGACCTGCAAGGCAGCCGCATTAGCAGCGCGCCACGCAGACAAGGGATAGAGCACCATACCCACATTAGCACTGGCCAACTCTGCGACCGAAAACAATGGGGTTTTCCCAAACTCGGTAATATTGGCCAGAATCGGCACCTTCACTGCATCCGCAAATTTCTTATACATCGCTAGATCAGTAATCGCTTCTGGGAAAATCATATCTGCGCCTGCCTCAACACAAGCCACTGCCCGCGCCACAGTCGCCTCCAGCCCTTCCACAGCCAGGGCGTCCGTACGCGCAATGATCACAAAATCGGCATCGGTCTTAGCATCAGCCGAGGCCTTAATCCGATCGACCATTTCGCCTTGACTCACAATCTCTTTATTAGGCCTATGACCGCAGCGCTTTTGCATCACCTGGTCTTCGATGTGCATGGCGGCGGCACCGAACTTAATTAAGGACTTTACCGTGCGAGCGATATTAAAAGCACCGCCAAAGCCAGTATCCACATCAACTAAAAGTGGTAGATCACAGGCATCGGTGATACGGCGCACATCGGTCAATACATCATCTAGCGTACTAATCGCCAGGTCCGGCACTCCCAAAGAGCCCGCAGCGACACCGCCACCTGACAAATAAATCGCCTTAAATCCGCTGCGTTGGGCGAGCCGTGCATGATAAGCGTTGATCGCGCCTACAATTTGCAAAGGATGCTCTGCTTGAACTGCTGCCCGAAACTGTGCTCCAGGGGTTAGACGCTTAGCTTGATTTTTTGTTTGATGATGTGTCTGATTATTAGATCCATTGGTCATAACGATCTCCTCAAGATGAATTCATGGCGGCAACGAATGCTTTGCCAAACTCGTGCATTATCCCACTGCTGCTGGGCACTTTTCCACTGTTAACACCCATCCGCGCTCGATCAGCGCCTAATTTGGGTAAATTATCAGCAGGCAAGCGGCGCAAAGCAGCCTACAGACCACCCCAAATCATTCCCCAATGTGCACTGTAGTCCACTCTATTTCTGCCTAAGTTCAATTTTTTATTCATTTTTTTGCTTGAACAACTTGTCCGAAATCTGGACAAAAAGTAGAATAGCTTCCACTAAAGCATAAAAAAGACGTTATAAAGTTAAGTATTCCAGTAGCGTAAACACAGTGGCATAATTAAAAACTACTCAATCTCACGATTCGGACTACATTTAGGGAAATTTTATGGTGATCTCAAAAACTATCAGCGATGACAATCAAGGACGACTAACCGGCACGCAAAGTATTGAGCGCGCACTGTTGCTGCTCAGAGAAATCGCAGCCCATAATCGATCAGGCTCGCGCTTACTCGATTTAGCGACACGCACTAGCCTACAACGCCCAACAGTGCATCGTATGCTCAAATGTCTAGCCCATGAGGGCATGGTTCAACAGGACTCAGAAACTCATCGCTACTTTCTAGGCCCTATGGCTTTTGAGTTAGGCCTAACCGCCGCCCCCCGCTTTAATTTGCGAGAAATCTGTCACCCTGCTATTTCTCGGATTGCTGAAGCCACTAGTGATACCGTATTTTTAACCCAACGCAGTGGCCTAGACTCCGTTTGTATTGATCGCCGTGAAGGCACCTTCCCAATCAAAACATTCACTCTAGAAGTCGGCGTGCGGCGTCCTCTAGGTGTGGGCACCGGTAGTTTAGCGATCTTAGCTTCATTACCAGATGACGAAGTCAAAAACATTATCAGCAGCAACGAGCCTCGCCTGCCTGAGCATGGCCTGAATGGCACCACCTTACTTTCACAAGTACGGAAAGCTCAAAAGCTAGGCTATGCGGTGCGTGAGACCCCAACGCTTGCAGGCGTGCGCTCCATCGGTCAAGCATTACGTAATCAAAGTGGGGTGCCATTTGCCGCGCTATCTATTTCAGCAATCTCGAGCCGTATGGCAGATCGCCGGGTCCAAGAGCTATCCACCATTTTGCGCAATGAATCGCGCTTGGTAGAGCGTCAAATTGCGAATGGAATGGAAATTCGCTAACTCACCCCGGGTGTAGTTCAGCGGGTGACGAGTCTCAAATTTCTACTGAGACTTGTCACCCAACGCGCTGCGGTGTGCCCCTCCAAACTCTATCGATGAACAACAAGGCCATCCATGCCAAACGCCAAGACTCGCCTCACCACTGCGCTCAGTTGGGGTATTGTTTTCGCAATGACCTGCAGCGCCTTCAGTCCTAGCCTACTAGCCCAAACTTGGCCCGCTAAACCGATTCGCTTTGTTGTACCTTATCCGCCAGGTGGCAGCAATGATGTGCTCTCAAGACTCACCGCCCAAGCCATGAGTAGCGGCCTGGGTCAGCCTGTGGTGATCGATAATCGGGGCGGTGCTGGTGGCATGATAGGCGCTGATAATGTTGCGAAATCACCACCTGATGGTTACTCCATCGTCAATGTGCAAGCCTCATTTACAGCGAACGCCGCACTGCGTACTAAAATGGCTTACGATCCGATCACCGACTTTACCTATGTAGGCATGATGGCGCGCGGCCCACTTTTAGCTGTAGTGCACCCTTCACTACCCGTCAAATCAATTCGCGATCTCATCACATTGGCCAAAGCACGCCCAGGACAAATTAATTACGGGTCTACCGGCACTGGCGGTCACAATCACTTAGCGACTGAGCTGTTTAGGCGTATGGCCCAAATTAATATCGTTCATGTGCCTTATAAAGGTGTTGCACCAGCACTCACCGACTTAATTGGTGGTCACACCCAAATGGTAATGACCAGCCTACCCTCGGCAATGAATCACGTGCAATCTGGACGCTTAAAAGCACTGGCAGTCGGTAGCGAGCAACGTAGCAGCTTCATGCCCAATCTACCCACTATTAGCGAAGCAGGTGTATCTGGCTATATGGCTGAATTTTGGTGGGGCATCGCAGTGCCCGCTAAAACACCCATCGAAATTGTGAATCGCCTGGGCTCCGAATTGAGCAAAGCTATGCAGTCACCCGATCTAAAACAAAAATTTGCTGCAGAAGGTGCCGAGCCAAGCAATATGGGACGGGAGCCGTTTACGCAATTTGTTCGTAACGAAATCACCCGCTGGCGCAAAGTAGCTCAGGAGACTGGTATCAAGCCTGAATAATATAGCTGCAGATCGCACTCATCATTGAAAGGACTGCCCATGAGACCCAATAGACACAGCCGCGTCACTAGGGCCGTCTTATTCATCGGTATTTATGCAGTCCTCACTCCAACACTCTGGGCACAAACAACATTATTCCCGTCAAAAACCATCCGCATACTAATAGGCGCTCCACCAGGTGGTAGCAACGATTTATTTGCACGCGCCATCGCACCACAGCTGAATACGGCGCTAGGGCAACAAATAGTTGTCGATAATCGCCCAGGGGCTAATCAAATGATTGCTGCTGACATCATGACCAAAGCGCCTGCCGATGGTCATACCTTATATATTTCTTCCACATCATTTACTACGGGTGCCGCTCTACAGCCCAAACTCCCTTTCGATCCGATTAACGATGTAACAGGCGTCACGCTATTGGGTCAAGGACCGCTGGTCTTTGTATGCCACCCTTCGCTACCCGTGAAATCCATGCGTGATCTCGTTAGACTGACACGCGCGAAACCTGGTCAGCTCAATTACACCTCATCCGGTGTTGGCGGTATCAATCATTTAGGCACTGAAGTGTTACTCACCACAACCAAAATAAACATGGTGCATGTCCCACAAAAAGGGATGTCACCAGCGATTACCGATTTAATCAGTGGCCAAGTGCAAGTATTATTAGTAAGCCTACCTGCAGTGACTGTCCAAATGAAAGCGGGTCGTCTGCGAGTGCTGGCAGTGAGCACTGCAAAACGCTCTGGATTTATGCCAGACTTACCAACTGTGGCAGAAGCTGGTGTCGCTGGCTATGATGTATCTTTGTGGTGGGGATTATTTGCGCCAGCCAAAACACCAAAAGCGGTGATTGACCGGCTGAATAATGAAGTGCATAAAACACTGTCTAGCGAACAACTCAAAAAACAGTTTTCAGAGTTTGGTGCTGAAGCATCGCCCACAACATCCGAAGCATTCAATCAAAAAATTAAATCTGAAATCACCAACTGGCGACGAGTTATTGTCGCTGGCAATATCAAAGGCGATTAACGCAACCGCATGAATACACCACAACAACGCCATTACGACCCACAAGCTTGCGGCACATTAGCGGGCGTACGCATACTCGATCTATCAAGACTGATTGCCGGCAATATGCTGACCCAAGTATTAGGCGACTTTGGTGCAGAAGTCATCAAAATTGAACCACCGACTGGAGACACCTTACGCGCTTGGAAAGTAGAGCACGTAGACACCAATTGGAAGCTCTACGCTCGTAATAAAAAAAGTTTAGGTCTAGAGTTACGCTACCCCGAAGCGCGCGAGCTTTTGCTTCAATTAGTCGCCACTGCTCAAGTCTTTGTTGAAAGTTTTAGACCCGGTATGCTAGAGGGCATCGGCCTGAGTCCAGAGATATTACATCAGCGCAATCCGCGCTTAATCATAGTACGTATCTCAGGATGGGGACAAGATGGGCCTTACAAAAAACGCCCCGGCTTTGGTACTTTAGTAGAAGGCATGTCCGGATTCGCAGCGCTCAATGGTTTTGCAGATCGCGAACCAGTATTACCGCCCATGTATTTGGCAGATACAATTGCCGGCTTATATGGCTCTACTGGGGTGATGATTGCACTACGCGAAGTAGAGCACAATGGTGGTCAAGGTCAGGTTATCGATCTACCACTACTAGATCCGCTATTTGCAGTGCTTGGGCCACAAGCGGCTAATTACCGACTGACTGGCAAGCTCAAACAACGCACTGGTAGTCGATCAACTAATGCTGCACCACGTAACGTCTACGTTTGTAAAGATGGCCTCTATGTTGGCCTGTCTGCTTCCATCCAAAAAATGGCAGAGCGCGTATTTATCTCGATTGGTCGCGCCGACTTAATTGATAATCCGCGTTACAAAACAAATGCCGATCGGGTCAAACATGCAGCTGAGCTTGATGCAATTATTGGAGAATTTATTGCGCAACGCACGCAAGCAGAAAACGTATCCTTTTTTGAACAAGCCGATGTCACCATAGGCCCGATTTATGACATTGCACAAATCATCACAGACCAGCATGTGCTAACTCGCGAGCTGATTGCTGATTACCCAGATGCTGATATGGGCCAATACCCTATGCATCATGTGGTACCTAGGCTCTCTGGAACCCCTGCCTCTATCCGCACACCTGCGCCAAGTATCGGACAGCACAATGCTGCGCTTTTAGAAGAGATTGGCATTGATGCTGACTCCTACCAAAAGCTCCTCGCTTCTGGCATTGTCTGTGAGACACCACCCAAATAACTATTCAACAGCCCGCACTCAGACTCACTAATTTATATTGAAAGCTCACCCATGACCACCGATTTTCCTGTTTGGCGCTCACTCATGTATGTCCCTGTCAATGTTGAAAAATTTGTAGATCGTGCACATACCCGTGGCGCTGATGTCATTCAACTCGACCTCGAAGACAGCATCCCACAAACAGAAAAAGCGCAGGCGCGGACATTGGTCGAAAAAAATGCAGCGCGAGTCAATCGCGGCGGGGCTGACGTGGTTGTGCGTATTAATCAACCCTTAACCATGGCGGTGCGTGATTTGGAATACTCCATCTGTCCCGCCGTCAATGGCATCGCAGTGACAAAAGTTTACGGGGCTGCACATATCCAATTACTTGACGAGTTAGTCAGCACACTCGAACAGCAGCGCGGGATGACGATTGGTCACACGCAATTTATTGCCATGATTGAGACCCCTGATGCATTTTTTCATATCCGCGAAATTTTTAGAGCCAGTAAGCGCATCATCGCGTGCAATATTGGGGGGGAAGATTTTGCACTCAACTGCAATATGCAACCGACTGGAGAAGCCCTACTCTATCCAAAACAACAAATGATTTTTGCTGCCAATGCTGAAAAAGTCATGCCGCTTGGCTTTATTGATAGCATTGCCACTTTTGGTGATCAGGAGGCATTTCGTCGCATGGTGCGACGTTCTCGAGACTTTGGCTTCATGGGTGCAGGCTGTATTCATCCGGGACAAGTTGCAATCATCAATGAAGAATACAAGCCAAGCGCAAATGAAGTGGCCTACGCTCGAAAAATTATCACACTCGACCAAGAAGCAGCCGCTTCAGGCCGTGGATCTTTTGCCCTAGACGGCAAGATGATTGATATTCCAATTATCGTTCGTGCACAACGCCTCCTACAACGCTACGATGTTATTGCTGCACGCGAGGCACACACCTTAGCCCTGTCAAACTAATCTTAGCAAAACAACGCAAGCTCACCGCAACAGGAACTGCAATTAACTCAATCCGGTTGAGTGAATTTATAATCGCGAAGCGTTTGGACGTCTAAAGTCATCGGCTTTAACAACCTATAAATCGGGATCTCACTGCTGGCTGCAATAGTTGCGGGCGAGCCCTGCTTGTCAACTGGAATCCAACCAAAAGTGACAAAACTACTGGGTGACTCTGGCTCTAATGCAACGGCCAGTACATTGGCGTTGACTTGTCCCATCATGTACACATAACTACCCGCTGGGAATTGCACTTGTTTTTGCACTGTCTCCGTCGTTACCTGACTAGTGAGGCGACCTTCTATATAAGTTCCACTAGTTTTACGATCAGTCACGCGATAACTCTCTACTGGCAAGGTGGTCGGTCTTGCAAGACGCATTACTTGCACTCCAGATTGTTGTAATCGTAGTGCTACATCATGAAATACTGGCGGCATTATATACGCATAAGGCCTTTGGCGACTGAGTGCAGGTGTTGCCGCTAAGGAGTCTGACCAATCCACTTCAATCTGCTTTAACTCGCCACTACTTGGCTCCAGCATTGTTAAATTTTGCTTCACCACCGGCGAATTTAAGGTCACAGCGATCGTATCATGGGGTTGTGGAATTAAACCCCGTGCTATGACACTCGCTCGCGCTGTTGCAACAGTGGTCATCAACAATGGCGCATGATCAGCAGCGGTTTGCAACAAACTGGTTATTGCAATCATATGCGAATGAACGCGCCGCTTAAAACTATCGCGGCCAATACCGACACCTCGACTTTCCACTAAAAATGAAACTGCATGTTGCAGACCTGCAAAATTGCGCCCTATATCGGGAATCGTACCCCCCATTGCTACCAATCGACTGGAAAGATTGTAGCTCGTTGTGTAATACCAAAATGGTTTGTATCCGGCACGATCAATATCTTGGCGAAGAGCGGGTAAAAATGTTTGATCTGCTAAGGTAGTCAAAGCAGGATCAACATTAGGATGTGTTGCGTATTGCAGCATTAAATCATAGGACTGTATAACACCAAATTTTTCAACCCAACGTGTAGCCACACTAAATTCATGTGAGTCAATAAATACATGGGGTTGATAGTCATTAACCAATTGATGTAAGGCACGCGTCTCCGGTAAGTCTACTTTCACATGATCACGATTCATATCTATCGTGCTATATGGAGAGCGCCGAAAATAATAAGCGCCATCGGGATTTGAATGGGGGACGATTATCACCGTTAAGCGCTCGAGTAACGGGCGCAAATGTCCAGTCGCCAATGCTTGTGCTAACACTAACATTGCCTCACCACCAGCTGGTTCATTGCCATGCTGTAATCCAGCAATCATCACTATTGGACGACCTGATTTCTGTAATTCGCTGGCATCCTTATGCGCTAAGGTCGTGAGCACTAAGGCGGGGATTTGCCGCCCCTCTTGCGAATGCCCAATGAAGCGAATACCCACTACGGGTGTCTGCTTTTGCAATGTTTCAATAAATGTCAGCATCTCCGTATGCGATGTGAAATCTTTACGACCGGGGCGAAAACCTGGCGTAGTATAAGTAATGTCTGGGTCTGGATAGCGTGCTTTGACAAGATCATTTTGTGGAAATACACGCTGCGGATCAAACTGCGCCTGTATGGGAGCGCAGTGTAAATACCCAAAAATAGCTATCAATAAAGTGGGCAAACCTAAACATAGATATCTGTGATTCATCATGAGCATACCAATCAATGTTGTTTTTTAAGTTTTTTTATTGCTTTTTAGCTAGGTACATCTGACAGTTATAATAAGACTTATTATAATTTGCGCAATTTTGTTTATTCTATCTCATGTCCTTACATCATTGAACTGGAGAGTTATTTATGTCATCAACACCATCCCACGTTGCCGTTATTGGTGGGGGTATCATGGGCGGCGATATTGCTACCCTTTTTGCTGCACATGGGTGGACCGTGCATTTGATGAGCCCATCTACTAAAACACGAGAGTCACTGCCCGCGCGAATGGCTGCCGGGCTGAGTAAGCTAGGCGCCCCATCTCAGTTTATTAATCTTGTACACTATTACGGCGAACTATCAACCCTACCTTGGCAAGAAATTACTCTCGTTGTAGAAGCCGCCCTAGAAGACCTGCCACTAAAGCAAAAAATATTCAACGAAGTTGAGTCTTACGTCGCAGCCAATACACCGATTGTCAGCAATACATCAAATTTTCCGATTGGAGAAATTGGCAAACTGCTTAAACATCCTGAGCGCGTTGCTGGCATGCATTTTTTCATGCCCGCGCATCTGGTGCCGCTAGTAGAAATCATTAGCGCTCCTACAACCAATGCTGAGATCGCCCAAGGGTTAGTCGCTCTACTTAAAACGCTGCATAAAGCACCGATTTGGGTTAAAAAGGATATTCCTGGTTTCGTCGGCAACCGACTACAGCACGCCATGATGCGTGAGGCCTTATATTTGATTGATGATGGCGTGACCGATGCCGAGGGCATCGATACTGCAGTTAAATATGGTTTTGGTTTCCGCTTTATTGCTTGCGGCCCTATGCTACAAAAAGAAATGTCCGGGTGGGATACACACGACCTAGTGGCAAGTGCACTCTACCCACATTTGCATGCAGAGAAAACACCCCCTCAGTGGCTGAAGGCTTTAGTTGCTAAAGGTCGTACAGGCATGAAAGTCAAAGCAGGTTTGTGGGATTGGGATGATGAAAAAATAAAGAAAGAAAAATCGCGTATCGAAAGCGCTCTACAAGCTGGATTTGCAATTCTCAATGTTGATCAACCGAATGATAATCCGTAGTGTATGGCCATTTTATATAAACAACTCTTACAGATAGTCACCGCCATGGCAGTCGCCCTGAGTTGTCATGCCTCATCGCAAGACTCGGCCACGCTACCTTATCCACAACGTTCTATTCGATTCGTAGTGCCGTTCTCGCCCGGGGGTAGCTCCGACACCATCGCTCGCATCATCGGGCCAGTTGCGGGTGAAGGGCTAGGACAGACAATCGTCTTAGACAATCGTAGCGGTGGTAATGGTGTGCTAGGCACACAAAAGATCGCACATGCCATGCCTGATGGTTACACGATTGGATTGGCCTATATTGCGACCATTGCGATTAATCCAGCCATTAGTGGTGATGTTGGCTACAACCCCTTACAAGACTTTACCGCGATTACTCAACTGACCGCCTCGGCAAACGTACTCGTGATTCACCCTGCGGTAAATGCTTCTACCATCAAAGAACTTGTTGCGTTGGCCAAAAGCAAACCAGGCCAACTCAATTACTCCTCAGGCGGTGTAGGTACTATCGGGCATTTAAGTGCCGAACTACTCCAACAAGCTGCAGGCATTAAATTCAATCATATCGCATACAAAGGCAGTGGACAGGCGGTCATTGATTTAGTGGGTGGTCACGTAGGGATTATGTTTGGTGGTTTAGCTGCGGTATCTGGTCATGCCAAAAACGGCAAACTTAAACTCATTGCAGTCACCGGCAAAGAGCGCATGCCAATTGCGCCTGAGATTCCCACAATTCATGAATCTGGTTATCCCGGATTTGAAGCTGTAGGTTGGTTTGGTCTGATCGCACCAGCAAAACTTCCAAAACCGATACTACAAAGACTACATGGCGAAACCATTAAAGCCGCACGTCAGGCTGAGTCTCATAAAAAACTCACAGCTATTGGGTTTGATATCGTCACCAATAGCCCTGGAGAATTTCATCATTATATGCAAAGCGAAATTCATAAATGGCAGAAACTAGTGAAACAACTACAGATTAAATCGAGCTTATATACGCTGCCTAAGCTAGACTTACCTCCAATTCAGTGCCCACTCACAGCGTAAGCCGTGAGTGGATATTTCACGCTATCTTTGAATAAATTCTAAATTGTCCGGAATTGTAATTTTCGGATTAGCTTCCAGCTTAGAGCTCTCAGTCGGTGTGCCCGGATCTACTTTAACATCACGCATCAGTTGCATCCCGGTAGTCACTATAGGTGCCAACTTTGGTAATGCATCGGCTAATAAAGTAATGCCATCTTTGACACTTCCCAGCTTAGTGATCATCATAGGATTAGTACCCACACTTTGAATAATATTTTTACCTTTATTGATCATGGCGGGCGCTTTTAACCCTGCGACAGCTACGGCTAAAATAGATTGAGCTACCTTCTTTTTCATGTCTTCTGACAAGCTTTCCATTTTCGCTTTAGCATCTCCTGCCTTAAGCAACTCAACGGTTGCAGCGCCAGACTCTTTAATTTGTCGACCCATAATGGCGTCTTTTTCACCAGGTGTTGTTGCTTTGGCATGCTCTTCAGCAACTTTTAATGCTGCCGCACCTGACTCCTTGCTACCCAGTGCAGCTTGGATTTGTAATAGCGCAAAACCAACAGCAGTGCTAATTAACTGTGCATCTGCATTAAAACTATCAATCTGTGCACCAGCATCACCGCCACCACCTTTAGCACCACCGACCAAACCACCCAGACCACCAAATTGTGCATTTACTGAAAATGAAATAGACAATGCTAACAATACCGCAAATAGGTTAAATTTCATGTTGATTCCTTTACTGAATTTTCGTTTTGTGAATATCGACAGACTTTAAATGATGCTCATACGCTTTAACACCAACAAAATTTGAGAGTTGCACCTCCTGCACGTCTTTAATTTCAAAATTTGCACCCACAATAGACTCGCCAACCTTGGTGTCTGCGTTAAATACTCTGGCTCCGACTGCAAGGCTACCCGTGCCATTGCATTTGCCACCGGCACAATCTATCTTAGGCAGTTGCTGTAATTCAATCGGCACCACGCAAAACGTTGTGGCCACATCTGAAACAATCTTTTGCGTTTGAAAGAATCCATCTCTTAGTGCGTATTCAGCACTTTCAATAAATCGATTTGATGACTCTAAAAATTCATAGCTTTTTAATGAGGCGCTCAAGCTCATCAAGGTCAGCACATCTGCTCCTGAGGGGTGCTTTAATAACGTATGTAGTAAAAATCGACCGTTACGCGTTGCCGGACAAGCTTTAATGTAATTTGCCGCTTCACCGCTTGCACTTAAGGTCAAGATATCGGTAGTTTTAAGGTTCTTCCCTTTAAATGTCAGTTTGTTGCTAGTCTCTATAGGCTGCTCGAACAGCACACCGTCTTCACCG
>CAISJL010000139.1 GCA_903885665.1 uncultured beta proteobacterium
CTCACGCTCAACTTTTTGATGGTCTCCTCTGTGTGCCTCACGAGCTTGGCCTTGGCCCCGACCTCTGCGCTGCCTGGAATCATTTCGAGCTTCGTTGCTTTCGCCACGCTCTGGCTTAGGGCCGCGATCATTTCTGTTTGCAGTTCTATCTGTACGGTCACGATTTTGCGGATTTCTCTCGCCACGTTGATTTCGATTGCGGTTGCGTTCTCCATTGGAGCGATTCCCAGAGCGTTCTTCGCGGACTTCCTTTGATGGTGTAGTAGTGATCGCACTTGGTGACTTGCGACTAAACCATCCCATGATTTTACTAATGATCCCAGTGCTACTAGTGCTTCCGCCGCTCGGCTTAGTTTGTTGCTGAGTCGAGTGCATGGGCGCGGACTGTAAGGTCGTAATGCCCTTAACAAGGGCTTCTTGGCGGGTAGGCGCTTGCTCGCTGGAGGCAGATGATTTTTCTTCCTCTTTAGGCAATTGAACTAACTCATAACTGGGCGCTAATGCATCCCCTTGGTTGAGATCATCGTGACGCATCCGGTTGAGCGTGTAGTTTGGTGTTTGCAGATGTATGTTCGGAATCAATAGAACATTCACGCGGTGACGTGACTCTAATACTTGCAAATCAATACGTTTTTCATTCAATAAGAAGGTGGCAACATCTACGGGCACTTGGGCATGTACAGCAGCAGTATTGTCTTTCATCGCCTCTTCTTGAATGATGCGTAAGATGTGAAGAGCAGTAGACTCAGTGCCCCGAATATGGCCGGTGCCATGACAACGGGGACAGGGGCTATGGCTAGACTCTCCTAGTGAGGGTCTGAGCCGTTGCCTGGACAGCTCCATCAAGCCAAATCTGGAAATTTTTCCCATTTGAACACGAGCTCTATCGTGTTTAAGTGCATCTCGCAGGCGATTTTCAACTTCACGTTGATTACGTTGTGATTCCATGTCGATGAAGTCAATGACAATCAGACCACCCAGATCACGTAGGCGTAGCTGACGAGCAGTTTCGTCGGCGGCTTCTAAGTTAGTGCGGAAGGCTGTTTCTTCAATGTCAGCGCCTCGTGTAGAGCGTGCTGAGTTGACGTCAACGGATACCAATGCTTCTGTATGATCGATAACGATTGCTCCGCCAGATGGTAGGTTGACCGATCGAGAAAACGCCGATTCGATTTGATGCTCAATTTGGAAGCGTGAAAATAGGGGGACATCATCACGGTATAACTTGGCGCGATCCACATAATTAGGCATGACATGGCTCATGAACTGAACAGCTTGTTCATGGATTGATTCGGTATCTATTAGAATCTCGCCAATTTCATTGTGAAAATAATCGCGGATTGCCCGAATGACTAAGCTAGACTCTTGATAAATTAAGAAAGCGCCACTTTGTTGCTTTGCGGCACTCTCGATTGCGCTCCATAATTGTTCAAGGTATTTTAAGTCCCAATTGAGTTCTTCCGCGCTGCGGCCTATGCCGGCAGTTCTGGCAATTACACTCATGCCGTGCGGTACATCTAATTGGGATACCGTTTCTTTGAGTTCGGCGCGTTCTTCGCCTTCAATGCGTCTTGAAACGCCACCGCCACGTGGATTATTGGGCATTAATACTAAATAACGGCCAGCTAAACTAATGTAAGTGGTGAGTGCTGCGCCTTTGTTGCCGCGCTCATCTTTATCCACTTGAACGATAATCTCTTGACGTTCGCGTAAGGCATCTTGAATGCGTGCTGTGCCAATTTCAATGCCTGGCTTGAAATAGGCCCTAGCCACTTCTTTAAAGGGTAGGAAGCCATGGCGTTCATTACCATAGTCAACAAAAGCAGCCTCTAGACTTGGCTCTATTCGGGTAATGATGCCTTTATAAATGTTGCTTTTACGTTGCTCTTTTCCGGACGACTCAATATCTAAGTCGATCAGTTTTTGTCCATCTACAATTGCAACGCGTAGCTCTTCAGCCTGTGTTGCATTAAATAACATGCGTTTCATATTCTTCTCCCGCGCCCAAGGGTTTGCACGGGATGGACAGCACTACAAAATCAAGCTTTCAACCAAGGCTTAAAAGTGCCCTAATTGTTAACAAGAGGGGGGTGTAATCAACCCACCCTTAACATATCTACAATTAATTAATTAGCTTAGGTCGATTTTAAAAATAAGCCTGGCCCGATTTAATGTTTAGCAAAAGGTGCTGTATGTCATTAATCTGTAACCTAGCCCCATTAGGTGGCATTAGGTGGACTTAATTTAAAAGACTATCTAGAGGTCTAATCGATCAGTTGTTAAGAAATCCTTTAGTTGCAGTGTGTCTTGTGTAGATTATCGCTTGAGCGCTAATCTATTTATTCAAACCGTGCCTTGAGCGCGTAAATCATCTAATATCGCTACTTCTGTCGGTGAGCGACTTTAACCCTGAATCTTGTATTGATATTAATCATCGCTACGGCAACTGCCGTAGCACTTGCAACAGAGCCGGGGTCGCTTTAGCGTCAATTCAGCATCTATCACAGATCACACCAGTTCCGGGAACTTCGTCGCGTTGGGTTTGTCGCCCACGATGCCGATTTAGCGTCCGCGTATCCCGCCAAGGGTGTGTTCATCAAGAAGTATAAGTAAATGAACGAGTTAAGTAAAGATTCACGATCAGGAATAAAAACGGAGCTGTCCGGTAATGCCGTCGTGCGCCAACCGATTGGTGAGGATGCTGCTGGCCAGCGGATCGATAATTTTCTAGTGCGATGGTTAAAAGGTGTGCCTAAAAGCCATGTCTACCGGATATTGCGTAGCGGTGAGGTTCGGGTCAATAGCGGTCGTATCGGTCCAGAGTATCGACTTCAATTAGGTGATATTTTAAGAATTCCACCAATCCGAGTGGCAAAACCGCAAGTAAACAGGATTTTTCCTCAAAAAGCATTCATTCCAGATGTTATTTTTGAGGATGAGGCCTTGTTGGTCATAGATAAACCGTCAGGAATGGCCGTTCATGGTGGTAGTGGTGTAAGTTTTGGGGTGATTGAATCACTACGTTTGGCGCGTCCTAATAGTCCCTTCCTCGAATTAGTGCATCGATTGGATAGGGAGACCTCAGGTGTCTTATTGTTAGCCAAAAAACGATCAGCTTTGGTGGCTATGCACCAGCAAATGCAATCTGGACAGATAGAGAAGCGGTATTTTGCCCTGGTTAATGGTTCTTGGCAGGATCGCAAGCGTGTGATTGATTTGCCTTTGGTGAAGCGGGTAACCGCCTCGGGGGAGCGCAGAGTCAATGTTGGGGCGCAAGGAGATCGAGCAATCACTGTGGTCCGACTAGAGCGTTACGTGGGACCTTATAGTTTATTAGATGCAGAGTTGAAAACGGGGCGCACGCATCAGATTCGGGTGCATTTAGCGCATTTGGGCTTTCCCATTTTAGGCGATGAAAAATATGGGTTGGAGGAGTTAAATAAAAACGTTAAAAAACAGGATCTTAAGAGAATGTTTCTGCATGCAAGGCGTATTGTGATTAAGCACCCGTTGAATGGCAATCGATTGGAGTTTGAGGCGCCTTTGCCCGAGTCTTTACAGACGTTCATGCGGGTCGCTGCGGTTAGGAGTGCGTCTTGATGATGCCTTTTGATGTAGTCATGTTTGACTGGGATGGCACTTTGATGGACTCGACAACTGCTATTGCTGAGTCCTTGCAAGCGGCTTGTAATGATCTAAATTTGCCTGTGCCATCGGATGAGGCAGCGCGCTATATTATTGGTTTGGGACTGCAAGATGCGTTTGAGTATGTGCTTCCTGGTTTGAAGAGTGAGCAATATGAACAGGTATTAATTCGATACCGAGCCCATTTTATTGCTAGAGATCGCGAGACCAGTTTATTTGATGGAGTCACTGAGCTCTTGACTGAGTTGTTAGACCATGGATTTTTGCTGGCCGTCGCTACAGGGAAGAGTAGAAAAGGTCTGGAACGAGCCTTTGAAGCCAGCGGTTTGAGGCGTTATTTTCACACGACTTGTTGTGCCGATGAGAGTCAATCAAAGCCGCATCCGGAGATGTTGCAGACCATTATGGCACGACTGAAAGTGGAGCCGCATCGGGCGCTGATGGTTGGGGATACAACGCATGATTTATTAATGGCTCAAGCGGCTGGTGTTGCAAGTGTTGGGGTAAGCTATGGAGCGCATCCTCGCCAACCCTTGCTCGATTGCACGCCATTGTTGATCGCAGACGATGTGAAAAGTTTGAGGGAGTGGTTATTTAGTGCGCAACATAAACGCTAAGATAGATTAAGATGATCTACAATGTGGAAATTTTTGATTTAAAGATGCGATAGTTGTAGTTTTGTAGTGCTGAGTTGTTTTTGAGTTAAATTTATAAATTATTGATTTTAAAGGTTAAATTAAATGTCAGAGCCGCAGTCGACAGAAGGTCAATGGGAACGTGCCATTTTAGAAAAATTAGCATTGGCAGCAGTATTGGAGCAGCGTCGTGCCCGTCGTTGGGGGGTGTTTTTTAAGTCTATCTTTGCGATTTACTTTATTGTGGTGTTATCCCTTAGTATGGGTTGGATTGGATCGAAAGATGTTTCTCCAGGGCCACATACCGCAATGATTGAAATTAATGGTGTCATTGCCGCAGGTAGCCCCGCTAGTGCAGAAAAGATAATTCCCAGTCTGCAGGCTGCGTTTAAGGATAAGAATACGAAAGGTATTTTGTTGCGTATTAATAGTCCTGGTGGGAGCCCAGTGCAGGCAGGCTATATTAATGATGAAATCCGGCGCTTGCGTGAGAAGTATCCTAATATTCCTGTACATGCCGTAGTTGAGGATATTTGCGCATCAGGGGGTTACTATATTGCCGTAGCTGCTGATCAAATATATGTTGATAAAGCCAGTATTGTTGGGTCTATTGGTGTATTGATGGATGGGTTTGGATTTACTGGAACCATGAATAAGCTCGGTGTAGAGCGCAGGCTGTTAGCTGCGGGCAAGAATAAAGGATTTTTAGATCCGTTCTCGCCCATGCGTCCGGAGCAGACTGCGCATGCTGAATCGATGCTTCGAGATATACACCAGCAGTTTATTAATGTGGTTCGTGCCGGCCGTGGTGATCGCTTAAAAGAGACTTCAGATATGTTCTCTGGGTTGATGTGGGTGGGGGAGAAGAGTATTGAGTTGGGCTTAGCAGATGCCTTGGGTAGCATGGATTTTGTTGCTAGAGAGGTAATTAAGGCCGAGGATATTGTTGACTACACCAATCAGGAAAATATTGCGGAGCGATTTGCGCGCCGATTCGGTGCGGCTACTGCTGAAGCGTTTATGCGTATGACTACCCAACAGCATATGTCAATACGTTAGCCATTGTTAAATGGCGTTGGTGTCTTTAGCGAGAGTGTTGGTAGATGAGGAAAACGCAAGGTCTGTAATTTAAGGTAATGGTTTTTTTTCGCCATTCGTGAATAGGGAATGTGATGACTTGTTCGCTAACCGTTGTGAGATCAAGGGCCACGCACAGTAGTGTTTGGGGGGAGCAAGTCTGCAGTATTGCTTGAAACATAGTTTCGTTGCGATACGGTGTTTCTATAAAAATCTGAGTGGCGTCTTCATTTAAGGATTTTTGTTCGAGCTGTTGGATTCGCTTTGCGCGCTCTGGCGCGCTAATGGGTAAATAACCGTGGAACATAAAGCGCTGACCATTCATACCAGAGCTCATTAACGCCAATAGAATCGCTGAAGGACCAACTAAGGGTATTACCCGAATACTTTGTTGATGTGCGATGCGCACTAGCAAGGCGCCAGGGTCTGCAACTGCCGGACATCCGGCTTCAGACAGTAAACCTGCGGATTGACCGCTGAGTATCGATGACAATAAGGCTGGAATTTTTTTCTCTGGGGTGTCTTTGTTTAGCGTTTCTATGGTAATTTGGTTAAGTGGTAGTGGATGGCCTATTTGCTTTAAAAAAGCGCGAGCTGTCTTTGGATTCTCAGCAATAAAGTATCTCAGCGTACGGATGATTTCTTGCATCCCGGTTGGCAGTACAGTATTTAGTTCAGAAAGTCCCAAGCTGGTTGGGACTAAATAGAGCTGTCCGAGACTCACAGTGCTCATGGTATTTGAATGCCTAGTTTGACGAGCATAGTAGTTAAGCTAATTAAAGGGAGTCCGATTAACGCGCTAGGGTCTGTGCTGCGGACTTGCTCGGCTAAGGTGATACCCAAGGACTCAATTTTGGCACTGCCGGCGCAGTCCCAAGGCTCATCTAAACGAAGGTAGCGATCAATTGATGCAGCATCTAGGGCGCGAAACCGAACTGTAGTAGTTACACAAGTATGGTCAATGTATTGACTTTTTGTATCCAGAACACAAAGTGCGGTATAAAAATTGACTTCTTGGCCACTCATTTGGGTAAGCTGTTCGAAAGCCCTATCGTAATTGCCAGGTTTCCCAAGTCGCACGTGCCCCATGGCGGCAACTTGGTCTGAGCCAATAATGATGGCGTTAGGGCTTGTGGCAGCAACGTTGCGTGCTTTGCTGATAGCTAGCCGCAAAGCAGTATCTTCTGGTAATTCGTGGGATAGAGGATTTTCGTCGATTTCTGGTGCAATACACTGAGGTTCCAAGCCAATTTGCTTGAGTAGAATTTGTCGATATTTAGAGGATGAAGCCAAAATAAGGCGATTTTTATTGATCACGTTGTGCGCATACTGGTTAGTTATCGTTATTTCTGTTGGGTAATTTGACACGCCTAATTCGGTAATATTTTCGGATAGGCTCATCAGTACCCCTCTAACTAATTGAAAATATTGGCATTTAATCCTTTTTAATGCAGAGCCCTCATGCTTACCTAATTTAAATGCTGATAATTAATCTAATAATTGCAATTTATATTTGTCATGCAAGTGCTTGATTGATCATAAGTTTTGACACTGATAGTCAGAAATATTATCATAGTCGGCTATGTCGGAACATCACAAAGATCAAAGCAATTGTGGGTTGGCTGATCAAGTTGAAGGGGTCTTTGGCTCCGGTCTTGGGCACCAGATTGAAGACCCAATGGGTTTTGCGCATTCGGCTAGCGTTAGTAGTGGTCAAATTCCGATTAGTCAGCTGGTTAGATTATCGGATCGCTTGGTCGAACAGGCGGGAGCTGTAACTTATGTGCTCAAGGGTGGATGTGATTCGCGGGCTAGGCCCTTTTTGAATTTGCAAGTTGTGGGTGATTTGATATTGCGATGTGATTTTTGTTTGGCGGTGATGTCATATCCCTTAATCGTAGATTCTCAGTTAATGCTCAGTCAGGGGGCTGTCCCAGAAGACTTGGACGATCCAGATGCCCCCGACTGGATAGAAGTTGAATCAGTTTTAGCTGTAAATGATTTAGTTGAAGATGAAATTGTTTTAAGTCTGCCCTTGTCGGTCAGACATAAAGCTGGTTTATGTTCTGAGCGTCCTGAAGCAGTCGTTGCGGAGAGAGATCACCCGATGGCGGCTTTATCGAAATGGCTGAAACAATAATCAGAAATACCGACTTATTTTAGGAGATCGAAATGGCTGTGCAGCAAAATAAGAAGTCCCCGTCCAAGCGCGGAATGCGTCGTTCACATGATGGTTTGACCAAGCCTGCTTTGGCTATCGAGCCAACATCTGGTGAAGCTCATTTACGCCACCATATCAGCCCTAATGGCTATTATCGCGGTAAGAAGATTCTCAAAACCAAGGGCGATTAATTTTGCCTGGTCGCATCAACGCGACTAAGCTTGCCTCGCAATGAGCGGGAAAAATCCTGGAGCATCCCAGATGGAAGTGACCGTGGCCATAGATTGTATGGGTGGGGATCATGGGGTGAAAGTGACTGTAGTTGCAGCTTTGGCTTGGCTGCAACGCGACCATCATAGTCGTGTCATTTTAGTCGGCTTGGAAGACGCCATCAGGAGTGAATTGCATCATTCTGGACCTATTTACGCACACGATTGCGCTGATCGCATCCAGGTGATGCACGCTTCTGAAGTGGTTGAAATGGATGAACCTCCTGCTTCAGCGCTGCGTTTAAAAAAAGACTCGTCCATGCGAGTTGCTATCAATTTAGTAAAGACAGGTGTTGCTCAAGTTTGTATTAGTGCAGGCAATACCGGTGCATTGATGGCTATTGCGCGATTTGTCTTAAAAACGTTGCCAGGTATAGATCGACCAGCTATAGCCTCTATTTTACCTACTGTTGATGGTCATACGCGCGTTCTTGATCTCGGTGCTAATGTTGATTGCAGCGCTGAGCATTTGTTGCAATTTGCATTGATGGGTGCTGAGTGGTGTTCCTCTGTTGAGCAAATTGAGCGCCCTCGAGTAGGCTTGTTGAATATTGGCGAAGAGGATATAAAAGGTAATGAAGCCGTAAAAGCTGCCGCTTTATTATTACGTGGAAGCGGATTAAATTTTATTGGTAATGTTGAAGGTAATGATATTTTTAAAGGTCGTGCTGATGTCGTTGTCTGTGACGGTTTTGTTGGTAACGTAGCCTTAAAGTCCTCCGAGGGCATTGCTTTGCTGCTAGGGCAGTACTTACGTGAGGAATTTAATCGAAATGCATGGACTCGACTTGCGACTTTAGTTGCTAGACCTGTGTTAAAAGCGTTTAAAGCTAGGATTGATCATCGGCGTTATAATGGTGCTTGTTTGTTAGGTTTACGTGGCGTTGTCATTAAGAGCCATGGCTCTGCAGATGATTATGCATTTGTTTGTGCCATTGATAATGGTGTCCAGGCAGTAAGAACTGAATTGCTGCGACACATTTCGGATCGAATGGCCGCGCTGACTGATAAGGCTGCTATTAATGAGTAAAATTTATTCGCGGATTCTTGGTACGGGAAGTTATCTACCTGATCAATTAGTTACCAATGCTGATTTGGCTGAGAAGATGCAAACCTCAGATGAGTGGATTACTCAGCGTACTGGTATTGCTAAGCGATATATTGCTGCAGATAATCAATACGCTAGCGATTTGGCTTTGCATGCGGCCAATCGTGCGTTAGAGATGGCGGGCATCAGTGCCGATCAATTAAATTTAATTATTGTAGCTACCACTACACCAGACATGGTGTTCCCTGGCACAGCATGTATATTGCAAGCCAAACTAGGTGCTCATGGCATGCCTGCATTTGATATTCAAGCCGTATGTAGTGGTTTTGTGTATGGTTTAAGCATTGCAGATCAATTTATGCGATCTGGACAATATGAACATATTTTGGTTGTGGGTGCTGAGGTGTTCTCTCGCTTAGTCGATTGGCAAGATAGGTCAACATGTGTTTTGTTTGGTGACGGTGCGGGTGCTGTTGTACTCAAGCGTTCTGCAACTCCCGGCATCATTACTAGCGCACTGCATGCGGATGGTAGACATGCCGGAATTCTGTCTGTGCCAGGTTGTATTCAGGGTGGGTCTATATCCGGTCGCCCAGTATTGCAAATGGATGGTGCTGCTGTGTTTAAATTTGCGGTACAAGTTCTTGAAGAAGTGTCAAGGGAAGTATTGTCTATGGCTGATATGGATCAATCCAGTATTGATTGGTTAATACCTCATCAAGCGAATATTCGTATTATTCAGGCAACTGCCAAAAAATTAAGTTTGCCCATGGATCGTGTTATCACTACAGTTGATAAGCATGCGAATACTTCTGCAGCTTCTATACCGCTCGCCCTTGATGTGGCAGTGCGGGATGGACGAATACAACAAGGACAACATATTATGTTAGCTGCGGTGGGTGGCGGATTTACCTGGGGCGCTGTATTGCTTCAGTGGTAATGTATTTATATATTATTGTTGGGAACTAAGGTATGAAATGTGCATTTGTTTTTCCAGGTCAAGGCTCTCAATCTATTGGAATGATGGGGGGATTTGTTGATCATCCCATTGTTCGTGAAACCTTCGATCAAGCATCCACCATTTTAGGTATAGATCTTTGGCAGCTGGTCGAAGCTGGTCCAGTCGAAGCGCTCAATAGTACCGTGAATACCCAACCTCTCATGCTTACAGTTGGTTATGCGGTATATCGTGCATGGCAGGCCACAGGTGGCATTACACCCTCGATCGTTGCAGGGCATAGCTTAGGTGAATATACGGCACTGGTTGCTGCCGGCGCGCTAAGTTTCTCTGACGCCTTACCACTTGTTCAATATCGTGCAAGTTGTATGCAACAAGCAGTGCCAATGGGAACTGGTGCCATGGCAGCGATATTAGGTTTGGATGATGATGCTGTGAAGACCGCTTGCTCTAGAGCTTCACAAGGTGAAATTGTTGAGGCTGTAAACTTTAATGCACCTAGTCAAGTCGTGATAGCCGGTCATCTTGCTGCAGTGGAGCGTGCAGCTGCTGAAGCAAAAGCATTGGGTGCGAAGCGTGTGATGCTGCTTCCAGTGAGTGCGCCATTTCACTCATCGTTATTGGCACCAGCAGCTGATCTATTGCGAATAAAATTGGCAGGCGTTGAGTTTTTAGTTCCTAAAATCCCAGTGTTGAACAATATAGATGTTATCGTTTTAGACGTGCCTCAGTTAATAAAAGATGCCCTATCTCGTCAAGCCTGTGGCCCAGTGCGCTGGGCAGAGTCTATTCAAAAGATGGCTACCCTTGGTGTGACCCATATTGTTGAGTGTGGGCCAGGTAAAATTCTATCCGGTATGAATAAAAGAATTAACCCTCAAATCCAGAGCTTTGCCTTAACTGACTCAGCTGCAATTATGAGTACTATTAAGGTTTTGAAATGAACGATAAAATCAGACGTGTTGCCTTAGTGACCGGTGCCTCGCGTGGCATTGGACAAGCTATTGCTATTGCCTTGGGTGAGGCTGGATACGTAGTTGCAGGTACTGCGACTACAGCACAGGGGGCTGCTGCAATCAGTGCTAGCTTATCTAGTGCTGGGTGTCAAGGTAGTGGTTATACCTTAGATGTGAATAATCCTTTGCAAGTGGATGCGGCATTGACTGCAGTGCAGCAACAGTGGGGTGAGATATCGATTTTAGTGAATAATGCTGGAGTAACGCGTGATAATTTGCTGATGCGCATGAAGGATGCGGAGTGGGACAGTCTGATTGCGACCAATTTAAGCTCTGTGTATCGCATGTCTAAAGCGGTTACGCGCAGTATGATGAAGGCTCGTTTTGGTAGAATTATTAATGTTACTTCTGTCGTAGCTTCTATGGGGAATGCTGGACAGTCGAATTATGCGGCTTCTAAAGCAGGGGTTGAGGGATTTTCGCGTTCGCTTGCCAGAGAGCTTGGTAGTCGTAATATTACTGTGAATTGTGTAGCTCCTGGTTTTATTGATACTGATATGACACGTAGTTTGAGTGATTCGCAAAAGGCGAATTTAATGGAGCATATTCCCTTAGGTCGTTTGGGCTTGGTTTCAGATGTTGCTGGGGCGGTGCTTTATTTGGCTTCTGATCAAGCTGCTTATGTTACGGGAAGCACATTACACGTCAACGGTGGCATGTATATGGTGTAGGGCTTGAGTTTCATGATGGATTGTGAAGGAATAAGAGGCTTGAGTATTCGTGGAATTTTGGAGGTGACTTTAGATCTAAATTATTAACATATTGATTTTAAACATTTTTTTAATTGTTGTTTGTGGTAGAATTCAACGTTAAATTTCAGTAAATGAGTTAAGTAGTTTGTGGCATACAGATGGTTGAAATTAGCGTTTCAAGTAAGCCTAATATTTAATGCAATATGAAAGGGAATGACACATGGATAGTATTGAGCAGCGCGTTAAAAAGATTGTTGCAGAGCAATTGGGTGTTAATGAAGCAGATGTTAAGAATGAATCCTCTTTTGTAAATGATTTAGGTGCGGATTCTCTGGATACCGTTGAACTAGTAATGGCTTTAGAGGAAGAGTTTGAAACAGAGATTCCTGATGAAGATGCTGAGAAAATAACCACTGTTCAGCAGGCAACTGATTACATTATGGCGCATCAAAAGGCCTAGTTATTTTTTTCATTAAACCGGCTATCGTTAATTGGTATGGTTGGCGATTAGCCAGTTGCTTTTGAGTGACGGTTTATTGATCAGTATTAAGACCATTGCTAAACACAATTTACCTTTTTTTGCGTTAAATTAGATAATCATTCTCTTGATGATCCTTACATGAAGTTCCCAATATGACACGTCCAACCTCTCGTAGGGTAGTTGTGACCGGATTAGGGATTATTTCCCCCGTTGGCAATGTGCTCGCTGATGCATGGGCCAACATTACTGCTGGCCGTTCCGGTATCGGCAAAATTACCCGTTTTGATCCCTCGGACTTTAGTTCGCAAATAGCTGGTGAGGTTAAGAATTTTGATCCGGCTCATTATTTACCAGCTAAAGAGGCTCGTCGGTTCGATGCTTTTATTCATTATGGATTAGCTGCGGGCATTGATGCTATTAAAGATGCTGGCTTAGACCTAGAGCGCTTGAATCGTGAAATGATTGGCGTGTGTATTGGTTCTGGAATAGGTGGATTGCCCCTTATTGAAGACACGCATAATGCAATGCTGGCGGGTGGCCCTCGTAAAATTACCCCTTTCTTTGTGCCTGGCTCTATCATCAATATGATCTCTGGCCAATTATCGATTATGTTTGGTTTGCAGGGCCCTAATTTATCCGTAGTCACCGCTTGTACAACCGCTAATCATAGTATAGGTGAGGCGGGTCGTTTAATAGAATATGGTGACGCAGATATTATGATTGCTGGAGGTGCTGAGGCAACTGTATCAAAGCTGGGTGTTGGTGGGTTTTGTGCGGCTCGTGCATTATCGTCTCGCAATGACAACGCACAAGCTGCAAGTCGCCCATGGGATCGTGGGCGAGATGGTTTTGTGATGGGCGAAGGTGCGGGCGTTTTAGTGCTAGAAGAGTATGAGCACGCAAAGAGACGTGGTGCGAGAATTTATTGTGAGCTCGCAGGCTATGGCATGAGTGCTGATGCGCATCATATTACTGCACCTTGTAGTGATGGTGCGGGCGCAGTGCGCTGTATGAATAATGCATTGCGCAATGCAGGTGTGAATCATGACGCGGTCGATTATATTAATGCACATGGCACTTCAACACCGCTTGGTGATATTGCTGAGACAGTTGCAGTGAAAAATTGTTTTGGACAGCATGCTTACGATGTGGCGATTAGTTCTACCAAATCGATGACGGGTCATTTGCTAGGCGCTGCAGGTGGTATAGAAGCAATTTTTTCTATTCTTGCTTTGCATCACAAGATTGTTCCGCCAACTATTAATTTGGATGATCCTGATCCTGAATGTGACTTAGATTATGTCCCTAATGTAGCGCGTGATAAAGATCTTAATGTTGTGCTATCGAATTCTTTTGGTTTTGGTGGCACTAACGGTAGTTTAGTGTTTCGTAAGCTCTAGTTCTTGACTTGAGACCGGCAAGTTGCAAGGCTGTCTCCTCTTTGGTCTCTTTGTTAATCCAGATTATTTACATGGCGCGCTATACTTTAGGTGCCTGTTTGGATATTTCTCATGATTTGGGTTGATGGGGAGTGCGTCAGTCACATTCCTGCGGATGATCGCGGGTTGTCTTATGGTGATGGCGTATTTCGCACCTTGTCTATTCGTAGTGGTCGTGTGCAACAGTGGTCTCTGCATTATGCAAAGCTAGTTCATGATTGCTCAGCATTGCATATAGCCCCGCCCAATGCTCAATTGTTAACAGCAGAGCTTGAGCAAATCGCCACCCAAATACCAGATTGTGCTGTAAGAGTTACTGTGACCCGAGGTAGCGGAGGACGAGGCTATGCTGTTGCCCCCGATTTAAAGTCCAGACGCATTATCAGAGTTGACCCCCTTCCGGAATATCCAGCGCAGTGGTTTAGTTTGGGTGTGCAATTACACTTATGCCATTTGCGTTTAGGATATCAGCCGCAATTGGCAGGTATAAAGCATTTAAATCGACTCGAGTCTGTATTGGCTAGAGCTGAATGGACTGATCCTGAAGTTGCCGAAGGTTTGATGTGTGATCAATCTGGTTATGTGATTGAAGGGACGCGTTCTAATGTGTTTATCGTTGAAGGGGATGCGATTATTACCCCTGATTTGTCACTGTGTGGTGTGGCTGGTGTAACTCGTGACCGAGTGATTCTTGCTTGTAAAAATGCAGGATTGATCTGTCGAGTCGAACCAATTTCCCTAAAACGGTTTAGGGCAGCACGAGAGATATTTTTAGTCAACAGTTTGATTGGTGTGTGGCCAGTTAGACAAATGCAACACCACTTCTGGAGTCATTTCGAGAGGAGTAGGATTATTAGTCAGTGGTTGGAGGTGACAATATGATTAAATGGCTAAGACGTTTGATTTGGTTGTGTGTTTTGTTGACTATTTCCTTTGGTGCTACTTGTTATTATTACGCACAATCTGATTTGCCATTGCAGTCTAGTCCATTACAGGTTGAGTTGCGCTATGGCAGTGGTTTAAAAAGTGTCGCACATCAACTAGAGTCGGCTGGGGTGTTGTCGTACCCGGATTTGTTTGTATTGTTGGCGCGATTGCAAGGCCGCTCATCAAGAATTAAAGCTGGAAATTATGAGTTCTTTGGTCATATGTCGCCTTTAGAGTTGTTAAATCAATTGACTCGTGGTGATGCTAATCAACTCACAATGACGATTGTGGAGGGCTGGACTTTTAAGCAAATTAGACAAAACTTAGCCAACGAAAAAAAAATCGTCTCGACAATTTCTGGATTGAGCGATATTGAGGTGTTGCAGAAATTAGGCTTGGATTTGGACAGTGCAGAAGGATGGTTTTACCCGGATGCTTATCATGTGGTGTCTGGTGCAACAGATTTATCAGTACTGCAACGCGCATACAAACTGATGGATAAACATTTAAAGGCGGAGTGGTCGCAGCGAAGCTTAGAATTACCATTGAAATCGCCAAAGGAAGCATTGATTTTGGCCTCCATTGTAGAAAAAGAGACTGGGCGCGCAATTGATAGACCAATGGTGGCGGCAGTATTTGTTAATCGCCTCAAATTGGGGATGCGATTGCAAACGGACCCAACTGTGATTTATGGGATGGGTGACACATTTGATGGCAATATCAGAAAAAGTGACCTGTTGTTCGATACCCCCTATAACACCTACACTCGATTAGGGTTGCCTCCAACACCAATTGCGATGCCTGGACTAGAGGCTATACATGCAACCTTGCATCCGGCACAGTCTAATGCGCTATATTTTGTTGGTAGGGGAGACGGTAGTTCAAAGTTTTCCGAGACCTTGGATGAGCATGTGAAAGCTGTTAATCAGTATCAACGCCGAGGGCGAGTGCCATGAATACTGCAAAATTTATTACCCTAGAGGGCATGGATGGTGCGGGTAAAACAACGCATCTTGATTGGATCAAATCGCAGTTGTTACTAAGCGGTATAGATTTGGTGGCTACTCGTGAGCCTGGTGGCACACCTTTGGGTGAGGCATTGCGTCAATTATTACTGATTACCGAAGAGTCTCGTCACCCGGATACCGAAGCATTGCTAATGTTTGCAGCAAGACGTGAGCATATCGCCAAAGTCATATCGCCCGCATTGTTGGCGGGGCGTTGGGTGCTATGCGATCGGTTTACTGATGCAACCTATGCTTATCAAGCTGGTGGCAGTAGCCTGCAGTGGTCTAGGATTGTGCAGTTAGAGAATTGGGTGCAAGGGGATCTGCAACCCGATTTGACCTTTTATTTTGATGTTCCGCCAGAAGTGGGTAGAGCGCGAACACAGCAAGTGCGTGAGCCAGATCGGTTTGAGCGAGAGCAGGCTGAGTTTTTTGCTAGGGTCCGAGCAGCCTATCTGCGACGTGCGCAAGAGTTTCCGAGTAGAATCCAAGTGATTGACGCGACAAGAAGTATTTCTGAAATCCAGATTCAACTGGCAAGCATTCTTTCAAATATTTGATTTTAATAATTATTTTATAAACTATGTGGTTTCAAGCAGAGCTCTACAAGTTGTTATATGGAAGTCCTTCCCTCCCGCATGCATTGCTAATTAAAGGCGCTCGTGGCATTGGTAAGCAGATTTTTGCACAGAGCGTGGCGCAAGCATTGTTGTGTGAAGACCGTTCGGCTCAGGCTTCTGCTTGTGGTCAATGTGCTGCTTGTACCTGGTTTTTAAATGGTACACACCCAGACTTTAAAGTGATTTCGCCGATTACCGATGAGATGGTTGAGGCTAGTGCTGAATCTGAAGGTCCAAAGTTGAAGAGTAGTGCCTGGATAGTCATTGATCAAATAAGACAAATATCTGATTTTATTCATGTTTCTGGACATAGACGAGGCCCTAGAGTGGTGCTTATCCATCCTGCAGAGACCTTAAATCCTAATGCAGCCAATGCATTGCTTAAAAACCTAGAGGAACCGCCACCTGGGGTACATTTTCTACTAGTGACACATCGACCTCACAGTCTTGTATCAACCATACTGAGTCGCTGCCAGCAACTTAGCTTACCCCTGCCGAACCATCAATCTGCTATTCAATGGCTGACCGACCAAGGTGTGTCGCAATCGGAACTCGCCTTAGCGCTTTCTTCCGGCGCGCCACTTCTTGCATTATCAAGACACCAAGAGGGCGCATTTAATGGCCGTAATGAATTGTTTGCAAAAATATCGCAAGCGGACTTTGATCCTGTATCCACCGCTGACTCCTTGTCAGAGCAACCGCTTGAGCGATTTCTAGCTTGGATGCAGCAATGGACTTATGATATCAATAGCCAAATTTTAATTAACAAGGTCCGCTATAATATTGATTTTAAAAGTAAAATTGAGTCCATTTCGAACATGGTTAATCGTAATAGTATGCTTCGTTTGCACCGACTGTTGATTCGTGAGCAGCGAACGGTTCAGCACCCGTTAAATACAAAGCTTTATATTGAGACAGTTTTAATGGCTTATTCCGCTGCTATAAGCACAAAGCAGGTGACTGATGTTTATTGACTCTCATTGTCATTTAGATTTTCCAGATTTGATTGCAGATCTCCCTGCAGTACTGGCAACAATGCGTGCAAATAGGGTTTTAAAAGCACTTTGTGTCAGTGTAAATCTTGCTGATTTTCCGAATGTTTTGCAATTGGCTGTTGAACACGATGAATTATATGCATCTGTAGGCGTGCACCCGGACTACGAAGACGTAGAAGAGCCGACTGTTGATGGGTTGTGTAAACTCGCAGGGCACCCTAAGGTAATTGCAATTGGTGAAACTGGACTAGATTATTATCGACTTACCGGAGATTTAAGTTGGCAACGAGAACGTTTTAGAACTCATATTCAAGCCGCAAAGATAGCGCGAAAGCCGTTAATCATACATACCAGATCAGCTTCAGAAGACACGATTAGATTGATGCAGGAAGAAAATGCCGCTGCCGTTGGCGGTGTCATGCACTGCTTCACCGAGTCATGGGAAGTCGCTCAATCGGCCTTGGATTTAGGGTTTTATATTTCATTTTCTGGAATTGTGACTTTTAAAAATGCGAAAGCGATTCAAGAAGTTGCCCAAAAAGTCCCATTGGACCGTATGTTAATAGAAACAGACGCTCCTTACTTAGCGCCTGTGCCGTATCGTGGTAAAACGAATCAACCAGGTTGGGTTAAAAATGTGGCTGAAGTCATTGCACAACTTAGAGGTTGTACTATTGATGAAGTTGCGGAAAATACCACTGCTAACTTTGAGCGATTATTTATTAAATAATTATAAAATCAATTATTTATCATTGTATGTTAAAAACTTTATTATTTGTTATTGGGGTTCTACTCATGAACTCCACAAACTCGCTCGCTGGTGCTTACGAGGATATTTTAGGTGCAATTGAACGAAATAGTGTGGAGGAGGTCACTGATTTATTGCGAAAAGGTATTGATATTAATAGCGTGAGCCCGGATGGGGAGTCTTTGCTCATGTTAGCTTGTCGCAAAGGGAATCTGTCCCTAGTGCAGGCCTTATTGGTTCGAAAACCCAATGTGGCTTTTAGAGGTCCACATCGAGAAACTGCACTTATGCTTGCATCTTTTAATGGCCATCTAGAAATTGTTAAGTTGTTGATCAAGGCGGGGTCTCCAGTAAACCAAGATGATTGGACAGCGCTCAGTTATGCTGCAACAAATAACCATTTGAATGTTGCGCGTCTATTAGTTGGACAAGGGGCTAAGGTAAACGCCACTACGGATCATGGGATCAGTCCATTAATGATGGCTGCGAGAGAGGGGCACTTGCCAATGGTTCTATTTTTATTGGAGCATGGCGCTGATCCAAACTTGATTAATCAAGCTGGATTAAGTGCATTACAATTTGCTCGCCATAACAAACGCACCGCAGTTGAGGCAATATTAGTGAAAGTTACTGATTCCGTTGTAAGTAAGTAGGCGTTGAATCAAAAGGTGATAAAAAGTCATCGTCTAAATAGTTCGATAGGACTTTGGTCTTTTTATTCAATAAACATCGAGTCGTTATAAAGTATGAATCATTTTTATTAAGCCATGAGAACTATAAATCAATTTGTTGCTTATTTTTTTATTATCATCAGTTTAAGTAGTTTACATGGAATTGCTCAAACCTATCCTCAGCAGGTAGTTAGAGTCATTGTGCCTGCTGCGCCCGGTGGCGGAGTTGATATTATTGCTAGATTAATAGCCTATCACCTTGGTGACCAGCTTAATCAAAAGTTTATCGTAGAAAATCGGACTCCAAGTGGCTTAGCTGGAGAGGTTGTTGCGAAAGCATCGCCCAACGGTCATACATTAATGGTCTCTACTGCAACTTATTTAGTGAACAGATCTTTATACCCTAATCTTGGTTATGATCCTTTACGTGATATTTCAACAATTTCACTGATTGGTTCTACGCCGATTATTATTGTTTGCCATCCGTCGCTTCCTGTTCAGTCTGTAAGTCAGTTAGTAGAGTTTGCCAAACGTAAGCCTGGTGCATTAAATTATGGTTCGGGTGGCAACGGAAGTCCTCTACATTTAGCAGGTGAATTATTTAAGCAAGAAGCAAAAGTAAATATTGTACATGTGGCTTACCGCGGTACGGCACCAGCTGCTATGGAATTGCTATCGGGGCAAATGCAAGTGATGTTTCCTAGCGTGATTTCGATGTATCCATATATACAATCAGGCCGGACTCGAGTCTTGGCTGTGCTAGGTCAACAGCGATCCAAAGCGCTACCGAATACGCCTACATCAGCTGAGGTAGGATTGCCAGGTTTAATTGCAAGCATTTGGTATGGTTTGCTAACAACAGCAGGAACACCTAAATCGGTTGTTATGCTTTTACATCAAAATGTAGTGAAAGCATTAGCCAATAAAGATCTCAATGAGAGGTTGCAACGTGATAGCGTTGAACAGATAGGAAGCACCCCGGAGGAGTTCGCTAGTTTTGCAGCTAATGAAAATACAAAGTGGAGCAGTGTAATTAAGGCTGGTAATATTACTGCACAATAACGAGATATTGATTTGTTAAAATTACATGTATGTGAGGAGCGGGTATGGATTTAAATGGTTGTACAGCAATTGTTACGGGGGGAACTGGTGGTCTTGGACAGGTCATTTGTAAAGCACTCGCATCACATGGTGTGAACGTAGTGGTCAATTATGCGGAGTCAAAGCAAAAGGCTGATTCAATTGTAGAAGAACTGATTGCTTTTGGTGTGAGAGCGTTAGCTATTCAGGCTGATGTGACTAATCAGGATTCGGTTAAAAAAATGGTTGATCAGACACTGTCAGTTTTTGGCAGTGTAGATATATTAGTAAATGATGCAGCTTTTAATAAAGAAGTTCAATTTTCAGATTTAGATAGTCTGACCTTAGACCTTTGGAATCATATTATAAATATAAATTTGACGGGACCTTTCATCTGCATCAAGGCAGTCGTACCGGCGATGATTTCTCAGGGAAAAGGTCGAATTATCAATATCTCTTCAGGTGCAGGATTGCTACCCCGAGGTAGTAGTATTGCCTATGGAGTCTCTAAAGCCGGTATGATTCATTTGACCAAGTGTATGTCTGTAGCCTTAGCGCCGTCGGTAAGTGTTAATTCAATAGCGCCAGGCTTTATGGAAGGCACGCGAATGAGCGCAAATTGGTCTGCGCAGTATGCAGCTGGGGCTGCAGATCGAACCCTTTTAAAGAGAATCGTCAGCAAAGCGGATGTGTCAGAACAACTCATCACCTTATGTCGCAGTGATAGCATCACTGGGCAGACTATTTTGATGGACTCAGGGCGGTTATAGGATTACTAGTTTTTTAAAGTGGTAAGACATTCAAATTATTTATGTAAAGAACTTAACCTAAATGACTACTTTGCTATCCCCAAAGAAGAGAGTATTGAACACGGTTTTTAGAAGTGGAATTACTGAGGGACTCGACATTCGTGTTAAATTGTTGACTCGTAGTAAAGTTACAGCTGTTATGTATATTCATAATATACACTTAAATTATACGGGTTTCGTCAATGGCGGCGCATTAATGGCATTTGCTGATCTAATCGGTGCGGCAGGTGCTTCAATGAATAAGCCCGCTGATTTTAGGGGTGGTACTATTGAGTCTAAAACAAATTTTTTTGCACCAGGAAAAGCCCCACTAATTCATGCATTATCTATCCCTTTGCATATTGGTAGAACAACTTCTGTGTGGCAAACAAAATTGACTAATAGCGATGGTAAGTTAGTTGCAGTTGTGACTCAAACGCAGATCTCATTACCTTCAGCTAAATAGAGTTATTTGAATTGGATTTCAAGTTATTTTCTCTGACCAATCAGTAATATAGAACCAGATTTCTTCTCGTAACCTATTGTGAAAGGAAGCTCTTTAAAACTTTTCTCTTCAGCTAGGTATTTTTTGAGACGTAGCGCAGATGGGCTGTTTTTCCAGATTGGATGCGGAGAGAAATCTTTACCATAAACATTAATTGAAAAATGTTTTGAAAGATCAGTAATATCTAAGCCAGTTTCATCTTGAACTATATTCCTCGTGTTACTCGTAATTAAGTCACCCAGCACTGAAAAGTAACTTTTTTGCAGCAGGTGAGAGGCTGACTTAATAAAAATAGTATCGGAAGTTTGATTTTTAAGTAATGCTATGAACTGGGGGCTTTTTTCTAGTCCATTGTTTGATAAATTTATCCTAATATAGTCAATATAAACAGTTCGATTGTCAGAGGTGTTGATCTTTATTCTGAGGCCATCTGGGTTGCTATTTGATATGCTATCGCGGACTTGAGTAGTGCCATCCTGAGTGACGTAGATATACTCTTTGCTCAATATCTGAGCGCCAATTAATGCTATGCTATAACCGAGTAGTTGGGTAAATCTAGGCTTAATTGAGTTTTTTCCCTCAAGATCATTGGTACGGTAATAGCCATATTTTGAGAAATAGGTGTGAGTTTGACACTCTTGAGCCGCTCTTCTCGTAGAGACCTGATTGAGAGATGAGAACTCTGGGTTTTGATCAGCGATTAATGTGTAATGATTGGCTTCACTAAATAATGAGAATACCGTAGCGACATCAGCACCAGAGAATAAGTAGGTTACTTTTTTTGTTTGCAGGCTAGATAAATTTTCTTTAGCCCATTTCTGAATAGGTTGGGTGAATTTTTTTTGATAACTTTTTGTTGTGGCTGTAGCGTCCGGACATTCAATATTGTTAAGATTCTTTAATACTTGTGGTGGTTTTTTTGTGGCCGTTTCATTTTCCGGTAAAATAGTCTGAGAAAAAGTCAAGCTTGGGTGGAGTATTAACGCTAAAAGTAGCATTTGCACGCTATAGGCTTGGAAGCGAACGTAAATATTTTTCATGAATTTTATTGGAGCTGTTTATTAATAATCTTGCTAACAATTGTAATGTAATAAATGAATGTTAATTACTTAAAATGTTTGAATATCGCTATATTGATTGCATTTTCTTCGCTAGGATTTCACGTGGATGCAAATACAGTCAGTCGATATTTTAAAACTTCAGATAAAGTATCTTTGCATTATACGGAATCTAAGAGAAGAGATATTACATTAATTTTTGTTCCTGGTTGGTTAATGCCTGGTGATATTTTCTCTCGTCAGATAGAAGCTTTAAGTGATCAATTTCATGTTGTTGTTTTCGATCCCAGAGGACAGGGTTTGTCTGGTAAGGGCGCTAATAATCTAAGCGCTGGAAGACGCGCCCAAGATATCAAAGAGCTGCTACGACACGCTAAAGTCAAAAAATATGTACTCATTGGCTGGTCTCTAGGTGTTATGGAGTCCTTAGACTACATTAATCGCTTTGGTAGCGTCGGCTTGAAAGGTCTTGTATTGATAGACAATTCTATTGGGATGGGAGTGCCGCCCATGCAAAGAAGCTCGAGGGGGGGCAGTAGACCTACTAAAAAGGCGGATTTTTCTGATTATATTGAAAAGTTCGGTAGAGAGATTTTTGCATTAGAACCGGCGCCTGTAATGCTGGAGTCTGTGATTAAATCTGCACTAAAGCTATCACCTACCCAAGCGTGGGGATTGCTCAATAAGCCCTATCCTAGGGAGTATTATGCCAAAGGAGTAATGTCTGTAGATGTTCCGGTTTGGTATGCAATTACTAAACGTTTTGGCTCGCAAGGAGAAGAGTTATTAGAAAAGCATCCAAAAGCACTGGTGACTATTTTTGAGAATTCTGGCCATGCTTTGTTCGTCGATGAGTCTCAGCGATTCAATCAATTGTTAATTAGTTTTATGGATGCTATTAAATGAAGTTTTTAATTACTGTTGTTGTATTGATTTCCCTATTCTTTTCTCAGGCCTCAATAGGTGCTACCAAAAAGAAGGTTGCAAAGCGTGGCAAACGAAATCCTGTTATACAAATTGTCAAATATAATGCTACGCCCGCTTCCCCACCGGCAGTGGTTGCCGTTAATAATTTATACAAAGGCTGTGTATCGATTGGTCAGTCATTACCTTATTGGAGTGGTGAGCCGTCAACAGACACTGTATTGACTGCTCTTTGGAATAAAATAACAGTCGAGTCATTGATATCCAGTGGCGATCATTGTCTTAATTTTTCAGCAATAAACTTTAAGCCATCAAATGATCAAGTCATAGCTGTTCTTATCGATTCCGTTGCTGAAAGAACTTCTTTTGTAACGCTACTAAAAAAAGATAATGATCTTGTAGGTAGTGTATGGCAAACAAAATCTGTAGAGTTAAATGTAATTAACGAAATGTTTAGAACAGTTGAATTAAATAGCAATGACCTTGATATTAATAAAGGTATGAATTTCTCATCAATCCCCTATGCATTGCACAGGGAGTTAGGTTTGTTAATTACCCATATGGCAAGTGTTTTTGGAAGGTCTAATAGCTTTTATTTTAGAATTGTTTTGCAAAAAAAGAATTTATTTTCTAGTGATGAGTCTGTATTTTCTATTGAAATGGTTGATAGCCTAAAAAATGAAATTCTTGAGACAGTGTATTGGCTAGATCGAGCAGACAGACTGGGATCTTACATCGGAATCAGTGGTGCTGATTATGAAAGGATGTTATGGCAATCCCCCTTGCAACATGTTCGGATAACCAGAGGTGTTGGCAAAAGTAGTATGGTTGTCAAAAGACGAGTTGCGGTAAAGTCAAATTCTAAAAAGAAAACTAAATTTGTGGTTAGATCTTTCCGGTATCAAGGCCAACATATTGGAATTGATTATGCGGCTCCGATGGGAACCCCAGTTTATGCAGTAGCAGATGCTGAAGTTTTATTTGTAGGTCAGCGAGGCGGATTTGGTAATTTGATTATTTTGGATCATGGTGATGAGCATCACACTTATTATGCGCACTTGTCAAAATTCTACAATGGAATTAGTGTTGGCGATAAAGTGCGCAGAGGTGAAGAGATTGGATATGTTGGTTCAACCGGATTTTCTACTGGACCGCATTTGCATTATGAGATTCGTAAAAATAACCATTACGTAGATCCTTATATATCAGATCAAAAGCTTTCATTTTGGGGAGCTTCATCTAAAGATTCAGAGCAACTTCTGGTGCAGATGCTAAAAGCGAACAGAGTAAATTATTCCTATAAGCAATAGAGGATTAATCTAAATAAGATAACTAATGCGCTTACTCTGCCTCGATTTTAGCTATTTTAACTATTTCAGACCATCGCTTAATGTCTTTTGCAATTCGTGCTTGAAACTCACTTGGTGATGAAGGCTTTGCTTCAAGCCCAGCACTGAGCAGACGATCTTTTATTTCAGGCGATGAAATAGCAAAGGCTAAATCTTTATTTAATTTATCGATAATATGTAAAGGTGTGGAAGCTGGTGCCAAAAGCCCATACCAGCCATCAAGTTCATATCCAGGTAATCCAGCTTCAGAGATAGTTGGAACGTCGGGTAGAGCTGGAGTGCGTTTTGAAGTAGTTACCCCAAGCGCTCTTAATTTCCCACTTTTAATTAATGCGTTACTGGAGGCTACCCCGGCAAAGAAGGCGGAAATTTGTCCGCCGAGCAAATCAGTCAAAGCTGGACCGCCCCCCTTGTAATTGACATACACCATATCAATTTTTGATAATGTTTTAAATAATTCACCTGCTAAATGGGTAGCGTTACCATGACCTGTAATTGCATAATTTAATTGTCCAGGTTTTGATTTTGCGTAACTAATAAATTCAGGGACAGTTTTGGCTGGAAAGCTTTGTTGGATCACCAATACATAAGCACTGCTGCCAATCAATCCAATCGCTGAGAAATCTCTAAGGGTGTCATAAGGGAGTTTTTTATTCACGGACGGAGAAATCGAATGACCAATCGGCACAATAAGCATGGTATGACCATCTGGCGCTGACTTTGCTGCAATTTCAGTACCTATAATTGCATTGGCTCCCCCTCGATTATCGATTACTACCTGTTGACCAAGTCGTTCGGGCATTCGTGTTGCAGTGATGCGGCCGATTACATCGACAGCCCCGCTTGGTGGAAAGGGGACAATCATTCTGACCGGGCGACTTGGCATCCATGCCCAAGTAGAACAAGACAGGATAAAAATAGGGAATAAAACTAAAACCTTTTTGATTGTATTCATATTTTTCTCAATATGTTTCAAGGTAGCAATTTTGCAATAACTCTGATTTATTCAGAATAAAACTTTAATTTTTTTCATTATAGATTGATTTTGGAGCATTTATTGAGCATCTCAAAACGCTGAATAGCCATTTTTACATGTAAGTTAAGTCATTACTATACTTTTTGACTTAACACATTGACACTGCCTGTGTTTTGCTTTAGTTTCACCTCTAAGGCTATGTTTTTAAAGAGTTATCGTCTTTTATCTAGTCTGCTTAAATATTAAACTCATGTAGTAGATCGTTGTTTCTTTATGTTTTCAGTGTCATTCATCCAGCATATGGAGGTTTTTATGTGGTGCTGGTTAGTTCAAAATTTATTATTCTAAAAATGATCAAATGCAGAACATTACTATACCTCAGTTAATAAGTAAGTATGAAAAAATACCCGGTGGTTTAATGCCATTGTTACATGCTATTCAAGATGAGCTTGGATACATTCCAAATGATGTAGTGCCGAATATAGCATTAGGGCTAAATTTGTCACGTGCAGAAGTGCATGGCGTGATTACTTATTATCATTTTTTTCGAACAACCCCTCCCGGCAAGCACGTGATACAGGTATGTAGAGCTGAAGCTTGCCAGGCATGTGGAGCAGAGGAGTTGCTTTCTGTTTTAGAGAGCTCCTTAAATTGTAAGCGAAATCAAACTCGATATGATGAAAAAATAACATTGGAAGCCGTGTATTGTCTTGGGCTGTGTGCAACATCGCCTGCAGTGCAGATTGATAATAAATTATATGCCAATGTAACGACTGAAAAATTAAAAGATCTATTTGGCGAACTAGAGATTAACCCATGAATGTTACTCAAATATTTATTTCATGTGATAGTGCAGCCGTAGCATTAGGTGCAGACGTTATCGTAGAAAAAATTAATGCGGAATCTAAATCTCGAGGTATAGATGTTAAAGTCAATAGGAATAGTACTCGTGGAATGTTTTGGCTAGAGCCATTAGTCGAAGTTCAAACTAGCTCTGGCAGAGTTGCCTATGGGCCTATTCAATCAGCAGACGTTTCTGATTTGTTTGATTGTGGGTTTCTTGAGGGGCATTCACATATTAAGTATTTAGGTCTAACTGAGCAAATTCCTTATTTAGCTAAACAGCAGCGATTAACATTTTCAAGGATGGGAGTTACAAAGCCCTTGTCAATTCTGGATTATAAATCGCATGGTGGTTTTTTGGGCCTTAAAAAAGCATTGCAAAATGGGTCTGAGTTTATTTTAAAAGAACTGCTAGACTCTGGTTTACGTGGAAGGGGTGGTGCCGCTTTTCCTGCAGGTGTTAAATGGAAGACAGTGCAACAAACAGAGGGTGAGCAAAAGTTTGTTGTCTGTAATGCTGACGAGGGAGATTCCGGTACTTATTCTGACCGTATGACGATGGAAGGCGATCCGTATATGCTGATTGAAGGCATGGTGATTGCTGGACTCGCGGTTCATGCGACGCGTGGATACATATATATTCGTTCTGAATATTTGCAGGCAATTACTGTTATGCAGAAGGCTTTACAGCTTGCAACTGAGTCAGGTTTTTTAGGGGAAAACATTCTAGATAGCGGTAAATCTTTTTTCATTGAAATTCGTAAAGCTGCAGGTTCTTATGTATGCGGTGAAGAAACTGCAATGCTTGAAAGTATTGAAGGTAAAAGAGGCGTTGTAAGAGCAAAACCGCCACTACCTGCGATTCGAGGCTTATTTGGTTGCCCAACAGTAATCAATAATGTGATCACATTAGCATCGGTACCTTTGATTATTGCCAATGGGGCTGATTACTATAAAAATTTCGGGATGGGTCGATCCAAAGGGACATTGCCATTTCAGTTAGCTGGTAACGTCAAGTATGCAGGCTTAGTAGAAACCGCCTTTGGACTTTCATTGCGCCAATTAATTTATGATTTTGGCGGTGGTAGCAGAAGTGGGCGACCGATTAAAGCCGTACAAGTCGGTGGTCCATTAGGTGCGTATATACCAGAATCTCAATGGGATGCTCCACTTGAATATGAAACTTATGCCGCTATGGGAGCTGTTTTAGGACATGGCGGCATTGTTGTCCATGACGATACTGTAGATATGTCTAAAATGGCACGTTATGCCATGGAGTTTTGTTCGATAGAAAGTTGTGGTAAATGCACCCCTTGCCGTATTGGTTCTACTCGAGGCGTAGAGGTTATTGATAGAATTATCAATAATCAAGAGCGCGATCAACAAATTGAATTGTTACGAGATCTGTGTAATACCATGGTTAATGGTAGTTTGTGTGCTATGGGATCTATGACCCCATATCCGGTTTTGTCAGCTTTGAACCATTATTCAGCAGACTTTACGTCAGACTGATCACACTGTAGATTGATTAAGGGGTGGATATGTTAAATCACATAAAACATGATATTGATCACGGCACTCCAAAAAGAGAGTCTGCTGAGGAAGTCAGTTTAACTATTGATGGTTACAAGGTGCATGTTCCTAAAGGCACTTCAATTATGCGAGCTGCAATGGACGCTGGAATTAAAGTGCCCAAGCTCTGTGCGACTGATACCATTGAGCCATTTGGATCCTGTAGATTATGTCTAGTCGAAATTGACGGGCGCAAAGGGTTTCCTGCTTCATGCACTACCCCAGTAGAGTCCGACATGGTTGTGAGAACTCAAACGGACTCTTTGCAGCAACTGCGTAAGGGGGTAATGGAGCTTTATATCAGTGATCACCCCTTAGATTGCTTGACTTGTAGCGCAAATGGTAACTGCGAGCTACAGGATATGGCAGGTGTCACTGGATTGCGAAATGTCCGCTACGGTGTTGGAGCCCAAGCTGGCGCCCATCATTGCGATGCTAAAAAGGATGAGTCGAATCCTTATTTTACTTATGATCCTAGTAAGTGCATCGTATGTAACCGATGCGTGCGTGCTTGTGAAGAAACGCAGGGTACTTTTGCCTTAACTATCTCCGGACGTGGATTTGAAAGCCGGGTCTCTCCTGGACAAGACCAGCCCTTTATGGATAGTGAGTGTGTATCTTGTGGCGCTTGTGTAGAAGCGTGTCCTACAGCAACTTTGCAAGAAAAATCAATTATTTCGTTAGGACAACCAGAGCATAGTTTAATTACAACTTGTGCATATTGTGGGGTTGGTTGTGGTTTTAAAGCTGAGATGAAAGGCAATACTGTCGTACGAATGGTGCCCTGGAAAGAAGGTAAGGCAAATGAAGGGCATTCATGTGTTAAGGGTAGGTTTGCATGGGGTTATGCTACGCATCAAGATAGAATTAAAACACCGATGATTAGAGAGAGCATTTCTGATCCTTGGCAACAAGTTAGCTGATGTTGTCCAAGAATTAGTATTATATGTTGTAGACATTGGATTATATGTTGTAGACATGGAATTAGAATTTGAATTTGAATTAGAATTAGAGTTAGATCCAGAATTTGCTGCATTAGATAAATTAGTTTTCGCAGAATTATAAACTGATTTTAACCAGTTTTCTGGAGAACCAGCTCCTGTGCCTGACCCAGAATTAGTTCCAGAATTAGAACCAGAATTAGAACCAGAATTAGAACCAGAATTAGAA
>CAISJL010000140.1 GCA_903885665.1 uncultured beta proteobacterium
CGCTGCCGTGATGGGCGGCCAGATCGATGTGGCCATTGCCGACCTGCCGGCGGTGACGCGCCATGTGCGCGGCGGACGCCTGCGCATGCTGGCGGTGAGCTCGGCGCAACGCATTGCCAGCATGCCAGAGGTGCCCACCGTATCCGAATCGGGCCTGCCCGGCTACGAGGTCACCATCTGCTACGGCCTGCCCGGCCCGCCGGCCTGCCCAAGCCGGTACTGGACAAGCTAGAGGGCACGATTGCCGCGATTTCCCGAAACCCGGACAGACCGCTGCTGGATCAATTTACAGCACTGGGCATCGTGCCCACGCCGCTGCACACGCCGGAGCAGTTTGGCGATTACCTGAAATCGGATTTTGCGTTCTGGAAAAAGCTGGTGACGGATACGGCGGTGAAGGTGAATTGAATTTTGATGGCGGGCTTAAATCAGCGGCCACTGCGCTCGCCCGGAAAACAACGGAGCAGAAAGGAATATGACACTGACCCTATTTATGTATAAAAATCGAAGGTAGTATGCGAACACAAGGCGCGACGGGTGCGCCGCCTGGCTTTATCATACGGTTGCGTAACTATCAGTAATAAGGGCGTCGCGTGGATTCAAATGAGAAAAATGATTATTAATTTGACCCATTTAATTCTATGTATTGGACTTTTACTCTTGCCAATACACCCAACGCAGGCGGCATTCGTAGACGATTTAAAAGATGGGCAACATGTTTTATTAATGAGGCATGCTGACGCTCCCGGGTACGGAGATCCAATAGGTTATGTAATAGGCCAGTGCAACACTCAACGAAACTTGGGTGAGTATGGCAAAAATCAATCCAAGGCAATTGGTGTTTGGCTAAGCAATCAAGGCATTCAAAAAGCTCAAGTTTTTAGTAGCCCGTGGTGTCGATGTTTAGAGACTGCAAACCTTATAAATAAGGGGCCTGTAAAAATTGAGCCAGCACTAGGGTCATTTTTCGATGATATGAGCCTAGAAAAGAATAAAACCAAAGAACTGGAAGCGCTCGTCAAAGATACATTGGGCAGGCAGTCAAGAACGCCTATTATTTTTATCACACATCATGTCAATATTCAGGGGTACACCGGCAAAGCAGTCGGTGTGGGCGACATGGTTCTAGCGCGGGTGAGTAAAGATGGAAAATATCTTTCGCACACTATTTATCCAAGCCCAAAACCATAGGCTGGCTCCACCTGCAATGGGTAATTAGCCCTAATAAACCTATAAATAAGGTTTCTATTTAAAAATATATATGTGGAAATAAATCAGATTTTAATCAATGTAAATTAAGGGAGACGCGCCATGAATAAAAGTATTTCGTTCACAATAAGCGTTCTTGCTGTTTTGTCATTGGTGGCCTGTCAGTCAATGGAACATGGCGCAGGAGAAAAAGCATCTGCCACCCTGGATTCACGCTCAGGATCAAATGTAAAAGGTACAGTTAATTTTGTATCGCGAGGACACGATGTGCTGGTCAATGCGAAATTTTCCGGCTTGAAGCCCAATGCCGAGCACGGCTTTGATGTGCATGAAAAAGGAGACTGCTCTGCTCCTGATGCCACCAGTGCGGGCGGACACTTTAACCCCGATGCAAAAACCCACGGTATGCCAGGAAGTGGTGTAAGTCATGCTGGAGATATGCCCAACATTAAATCGGATGCTCATGGTAATGCAGTCTATTCAGCCAGGTTAAGTGGATTTGCTATTAATAATGGTTCAAATGGAATATTAGGCAGGGCTGTTGTTGTCCATCGTGACCCCGATGATTACAAGTCTCAGCCAGCCGGTAATTCCGGTCCAAGAGTTGCGTGCGGACTTATTAAATAGCATGCCTTCACCCGCCGGGCGCGCAGCGTGATCGACGGCGCATTCGCTGGGGTTATCGTGCCGAGTATGGATTTTGTGAGCGACAGTCTGACCAACGGACGGCGTATCCAGTGCACCGCCCCTAAATGAGTGTCGCTTCGGTTTTTCTGCCGCCTGTCTTGTGTGATCTGAAACAGGTGGGCATTGATGATCGCAGGGGTCTTAATCCGAACTGTCTC
>CAISJL010000141.1 GCA_903885665.1 uncultured beta proteobacterium
GGCGCAACAGCATCACAATTTGTTCGGGTTTGATTCGATGACCTTTGGGCATTTTTAACTCCTTTAAAGATAGATTATCAAAAAATCCTCGCTTTTGGAGTGGTACTAAAAATTAGGTCAGTTCAATTAACAAAGCTATAATTTAGATACAATAAGTAATTATCTGATAAAGTTTAACAATACAATTATCTATCCACGCATTGAACTAAGATGCGTCACGGATTAAATATACAATCTGAATTATTCTAAATTATGGAAATATAAATTATGGATGCTACCAAAACATACGATCGATCCAAAGAGGATATTAGTAACATCATCTGGATGGAGCATATCAATACCACTGTACCAGATCAGATTATTGCGACACTTTTCTATATCACCGGATTAGGATTAACTCGAGATCCCTACATCATGACCGGATTAGAGAACATATGGGTCAATATTGGTAAAAGTCAAATACACATGCCAACACGCGAACCACAAATACTGCGTGGACATACTGCAATAGTCCAACCCAATAGGCAAGCTTTACTGAAACGACTTCTTCAAGTGAGTCAAAAATTAGAACATACAAAATTTAAATATAGCGAAAAAGATGATCATGTCGAAGTCACTTGTCCGTGGGGTAATGTAATTAAAGTATTCGAACCGAATAGAGAACGTTTTGGCAATATCAATATTGGCATTCCCTATGTTGAATTTAATGTTCCATTAGGCACTGCTTCTGGCATTACTAAATTTTACAAACAAGTATTAAAAGCAAATTCGAATACTCATAATAATAACACTGGATCTTTTGCCCAAGTACTAGTAGGTCATAACCAAAATTTAATATTTAGAGAAACAAGCGAGCCATTGCCAGAATACGATGGGCATCACATTCAAATTTATGTGAGCAATTTCTCGGCGCCACATAGTTGGTTATTAAATCGGGGATTAATTACACAAGAAAGTGACCAATATCAATACAGATTCAAAGACATCATTGATCCTGATAGCAGCCAGTATTTATATACCATTGAACACGAAGTCCGAAGCATTACACATCCGCTATTTAATAGACCCTTAGTGAATCGGAATCCAGAGCAAACCAACAGAAACTATACGCCTGGCTACGATCCACAAAATCTTTATATGCCATTTCCAAATTAGGTTAATCATATCATGGAAAAAAAACATGCAGTCATTATAGGAGGATCGTTGGGCGGTTTATTTACTGCAAATTTACTTCGATCGATCGACTGGGAAGTTGATGTATACGAGCGTGTTGCCGATGATCTGGCTTCAAGAGGTGCAGGTATTGGCACCCATGATGAAATGTTTAAAACATTACGTCGGATCGGTATCTCAATAGATGAGACACTTGGCGTCAAAGTCAGCAACAGAATATTCTACGATAGCAACGGTAAAGTAATAGCTACAGCGGTATTGGATCGATACATGAGCTCTTGGGCCCGATTTTATCGTCCGCTAAAAGATTTACTACCAACCAGTAACTATCACTTTAATAAACAGTTTACTCATTATACCCAGTCATCTAACAAAATTACTGCACACTTCAATGACCACAGCGCAGTCGATGCAGACTTATTAATTGGTGCTGATGGCATATGGTCAGCTGTTAGAAACCAAATGTACCCTGACACAAAACCCCTATACGCTGGATACGTTGCTTGGCGAGGCATGGTTAACGAAGCAGATATCCCCAAGAATCTTGCAAATGAGATTTTCACAAAACATACCTTCTGCCTCCCAGAGGGTCAATATATGATTACTTATCCTGTACCCGGAGCGAACGATGATGTTCGTCCAGGCTTTAGACGCTGTAATTTTGTATGGTATCACCCACTAGGCTTAGAAAAACTATCGGATATATGCACAGACGACCAAGGCAAATGCCACGGCATATCGATACCACACCACCTCATACGGGCAGATATTCTGTCTGAAATGAAAGCAACTGCACGCTCAATTTTTGCACCACAAATCGCAGACATTGTTGATCTCGTCAAACAACCATTCTTCCAATCCATATATGATTGCATACCGCCTACGATTACTGGCGACAAAATTGCTCTTGTTGGTGACGCCGCCTTTTTAGGTCGACCACACACAGGCATGGGCACGACTAAAGCAGCATTAGATGCAGAGTACTTAATTGATGCATTACTAACTAGCAAAGGAAATCTAACTGAAGCCCTGACCGACTACAATCAGGACCGATCTAGATTTGGCATGCGAGTCGTAGAGCGAGGCCGTTGGCTAGGCGCGCATTTGTCAGCACATTTAACAAAACCCAAAGATCAGCGCTCACCAGAAGAATTAGAACATCGCACACCTGAGGTTTCTATGCGTGAGTTTGGCGCTCATTTAAGTGATATACCTGAGTTATCTGCTATAGCGCGTAAGCACTAAAAAATGATCAAAAACGCGAATCAACTTGAAGTCATTATTATCGGCGGTTCAATCGGCGGTTTAATCACTGCAAATCTATTACGTAAATTAGGGGTAAACGTAGAGATATTTGAAAAGTCTGCAGATGATCTGGCTACAAGAGGCGCAGGTATCGGCACTCACGAAGAATTGTTTGAAGTTCTAGATCTCATTGATATCACGATCGATCAAAGTATTGGAATACCTATTACAGGTCGACAGTGCCTTGATCATCTGGGTAATAAAATTGCATACTATGATGCGCCACGAACGATGAGCGTGTGGTCAAGGCTGTATCATCCATTAAAAGAGAAATTTCCGGCCAGTCAATATCACTTTGACATGAACTTAAAGTGTATCGAACAAAATGGTAATGCGGTAACAGCGCTATTCACAAATGGGGAGAAATTCAGCGCCGATATATTGATTGGTGCCGACGGATTCAGGTCAACTGTGCGTTCCATCATGATGCCTGAAACTCAACCCACTTATGCGGGCTATGTTGGTTGGCGTGGCATGATTAACGAATGGGAAATGCCAAAAGATCTTCACCAGAGCATGTTTGATCATTATTTCTTTTGTCTCCCAGAGGGAGAAATCATGCTTTGCTTCCCAGTACCCGGAAAAAACAATTCCATCAATCCAGGGGAGCGTGCCTATAATTTTGTTTGGTATCATCCAGTCGAGGAACACCACGAACTGCCCAATATCTGTACAGATATCAACGGTAAATACCATAGCATTTCAATACCACCCCCATTGATTCGTCCAGATGTCATTAATGAAATGCGGAAAATTGCCAAGACAAAGATGGCACCGCAAATGGCTCGAATAACTGAATTAGCATCTGCGCCATTTTTTCAGCCTATATACGATTTAAAATCTACAAATGTTGTAAATAATCGAGTAGCACTACTTGGTGATGCAGCATTTGTTGCAAGACCACACACAGGAATGGGTGTTACAAAAGCAGCGCTAGATGCGAGAAAGCTCTATGAAGCACTTGCTCAAAACGAATCTGTAGCTGGAGCACTAAAACAATATCAAACACAATGCTGCCTATTTGGAAAACTTGCTGTTGAACGTGGCCAATGGTGTGGTATTCATCTCGAGGCACAAACTAAAGTTCCGCGAGAACTAAGAACACCAGAGCAATTGATGCATGCCCCGCCCCTAGATTTAATGCGTGAACATGGCGCTAAAATTTGTGACATACCTGGATTAAAAAAGCTAGCATAGTAAATGGAGGATTTGAAATTGATTTTTAAAAAAGAAATTATTCTATTGATATGCATTCTTTATTTTTGCAATATTTGCCAAGCACAATTATCAAATAACTCATCAAACCAATGGCCCACAAAGACTGTTCGTATCATTGTCCCCATGGCAACCGGCGGCGGCAGTGATAGCGTTGCTCGATTAATTGCACCAAAGCTAAATGAACAGTTATCACAGCCATTTATAGTAGATAATCGCGGTGGTGGTGGAGGACTTATTGGTATCAGCATGGCAGTTAAGTCGCCTCCAGATGGTTATACCATCATGCTTATTTCTGGAAGCGTGCCTGCCACTATTGCTGCACATAAACCAGATTATGATCCTATTGGAAATTTAGCTGGTATTATTCGCGTAGGCTTTTCACCGTTGTTATTAGTATCCCACCCATCTATACCTGTTAAAAATACCAAAGAATTAATCAAGTTCATTCAATCAAAACCTAATCAGTTACTATTTGGAGTTCCAGGCTCAGGAAGTCTCACGCATTTAGCAACTGCCTATTTAATGAGTATTACAAATACTAAAATGCAACATGTCCCCTACAAAAGTACAGGCTATGGTATGAGTGACTTATTATCAGGACGCACACAAGTCATGATGACGGGTCTATCGCCCATGCTACCATTTATTCAAAATGGAAAATTACGACCCATTGCAGTATCAACACTCAATCGATGGCCAGCCCAGCCTGAAATCCCAGCACTGTCTGAAACCATTTCAGGCTTTGATGTTGAATCTTGGTTTGCATTTGTCACCCCAAAATCAACTCCTTCTAATATCGTTAGTAAGTTAAATACGGAAATTAATAAACTACTCAACGATCAACTCGTGCGTAAATCATTCGATGCATTAGGTATTGCAGTCGCTGGAGGGGGCGCTGATGATGTCGATAAAAGAATGCGCAGCGAGATTGATCGATGGACTCAATTAATCCGAGACTCAAAAATCCAAATTGATCAATAATTTTAAGAGTTAGAAATGAAATTCAAATTAATATTATTTGTTCTTTTTGTGTTATTACAATTAAATATCACAAGCGATGCACAAACAAACTGGCCAAGCAAGCCTGTCCGAATTGTCAATCCATTCACCCCTGGTGGTGCTGTTGATACCGTAGCCCGAGCACTAGCACAGCAGTTAAATGAAGCTTGGAATCAATCGGTTATTGTAGACAACAGGCCAGGTGCAGGTACAACAATTGGCATGGAAATTGTCGTTCGAGCACCTCCAGATGGCTATACCTTGTTAGTAAGCAACGGATCTGTTGCTACTGTCGTGCCGCTTTATAAGAAACTATCATTTAATCCTGTGAAAGATTTAGCGCCAATTTCACTATCAATACAATCACCCTATTTGCTAGGAACTCATCCAAGCTTAAAAATAAACAATTTAAATGAATTTATTAATTACTCAAAGTCTAGGCCAGATCAATTAAGCTATGGTTCTACTGGGGTTGGATCACTTGCTCATTTAACTATGGAATTACTTAAATCTCACACCAAAATAAATATGCTACACGTTGCTTATAAAGGTGGCGCCCCTAACATTACTGGTTTGCTAGGGAATGAAGTGCAATCAATATTTGGACCTGTTTCTGCTTTAACACCACTTAACAAATCTGGAAAAATAAAGGTGATTGGAATAACAAGTGCAAAGCGTGTAGAGCTCGCCCCAGAAGTGCCTACAATTGCTGAGCAAGGAATAGCAGGGTTTGAAGCAACCAGTTGGTATCCAGTGTATGCACCAGCCAACACGCCTATAAAAATCATTGAAAAAGTCAATCTGGATATTAATAAGATCTTACAGAAGCCAGATGTAAAATCAAGATTTTTAGCACAGGGTATGGTGCCAGTAATTAGTACCCCTGAATTTTTACGAGACTATTTAAAAGTTGAAATAAAACGCTGGAGTAAAGTGATTCAAGACTCCGATATTAAACCGGAATAAGTACTTATTTAGCACTATTCTCCTCGATCGGAATCTGAGCGGCTTTAATCACCTTGGCCCAGCGACTAATTTCCGTTTTGATGTAATCACCCAAACTTTCTGGTGTATTTGGTATGGGCTCCATACCTAGAGCACGAAAGCGCTCTTTGACTTCTTGCATATTTAAAATTTTGTGAGCATCAGCATTTACTTTAGTAATAATATCTTTGGGTGTACCTTTTGGAGCAAGGATTGGATACCATCCAATTGCTTCGTATTTTGCTACACCAGACTCTGATACTGTCGGCAACTCAGGAACTAACTCCACCCTTTTAGCGCTACTAATAGCTAATGCGCGCAATTTTCCGATCCTCGAGTACGGCACTATAGACTGAATTGGGCTAAATATTGACTGTATATCACCAGATAATAGTGCTGTAATCGATGGCGCACCGCCTTTAAAAGGTACGTGCAATAAATGAATCCCCGCAAGCAAATTAAAATACTCCATTGCAAGATGCGCTGAGGAGCCAGTACCAACTGAGCCAAAGGTTATTGAACCACTTTTAGATTTAGCTAAGCCAATAAATTCCTGAACGCTGCGAGCACTTATTGAGGGATGTATCGCTAAGATATATGGAGATTGGACAAGCATGACTATGGGAGCAAAATCATTAATGACATTAAACGGTAGTTTTCTATACAAAGTGACATTAGCCGCCAAGGTGCCGGAAGTAAGCAACAGGGTATTACCATCAGGTACAGCACGAGCAACGATTTCTGTACCAATGGTAGTTCCTGCGCCAGCACGATTATCCACTATTACTGGATATCCCCATAAATCACTATACCTTGTCGCCATTAATCTAGCCACCGTATCCACAGCGCCACCTGCAGCGTATGGATTAACGAGTCTAACTGGCCTATTGGGATAAGCTGCATATATTACAAGGGAGTTAACGATTAGACTTAGAGCAAAAAATAAGCTGAAAAATAACTTTGATTTCAAGCAACACCTCTAATATTCAATTAGACTTTCTAAGATTACATCAACCGAATTAAGCATTCTGCTGTCATTGAACTGATGTTAGTTTAGTGCCGCGGATAAAGACAGTGTGTATATCTTATCACTGAAACATGGTTGGTTGATTTTAGATAAGATTTAGAACTCTACTTTGAGGCGCAGGCGCTAGGTAACCCAAAGCGCTATGTAGTCTGATATTGTAATTGCAGTTTTTTTCTAAAATTTACGACAATATTTACCGAATTTAAATTTGTACCTTTTGTTTATCATTTTAAAAAAAGCTAAGTAGCGTTCTATTTTTTTTAAAAATTATTTTAAGATAGAATTGAACTGACCTAATTTTTAGTACCACTCCAAAAGCGAGGATTTTTTGATAATCTATCTTTAAAGGCGTTAA
>CAISJL010000142.1 GCA_903885665.1 uncultured beta proteobacterium
AGGATGGTTAATTTTCCCAATTATTGGTTTTGTTTTAATAATCATTCGCGCATTGATAAATTTAGCAGAATCAGTAAGCGAAGATAATTTGCGTGGGCTTGGTGAGATTTTTAGTGCAACTGCAGAGAGCCATCTTGCATCACTAAAAATACCAATGGGACTATCATTTATATTAGGCATATTACTTATTTTAAGTGCTGGATACTGCTTGAATTTAATTTACTCAAAAAAACAATCAATTATAAAATTTGCAACAGCACATTATCTTATTTTGGCGTGCGCCGCATTAATAGACCTTTGGGGAGAAATTACTATTAATACAGCATTACCAGACACGCCATTGGATAGAGAAATCATGAAAGGAGCAATGCAAGCAATTGTGTACGCAATTGTTTGGATTCCGTATTTTCACTATTCAAAGCGTGTAAAAAATACCTTCATAAAAAGTAATGTAATAGCTGAAAGTTGAAATCTAAAATAAAAAAATTGGAATATTTTCTTGTAAGTCTTTATGTCAATTTATCCAATACTTGTTTTAACTAGGATTTCTATAAAAACGATACACTCTAAGGAGCGAGACTTGAAAAAAGCGATTATGAGAATAAGGTAGAAAGGTGAGGCTGAGATTGGTTGGATTATAGGCGTTGCTTGCTTTTTAGCTTGGTTAACCTATATTTATGTTTGCTTTAGTGGAAATCGATGGGGATTTCTAATTGCTGGAGCTTTATTCTTTCCTATTGCGATTATTCATGGGATTGGAATTTGGTTTGGAGTTTGGTGATTATAAATTTAATAGGTTGATGCCATAATGGGTGTGAATGCAGCAGATGAAAATAAACTGTTTCCAATACAAGGTATAGGTGAGCTAAATGAGCATTGGTATCCAAAACTGCAAATTTGCATTCCAATGCGATAAAAAGTGGGATGACCTTGTGTCAGCGTGGACTTGGACGAAGGTTAAGTATTGTGGGGATTGCAAGCGTTCTGTCTATCTGTGTGAAACAGATGAAGAACTGGGATTGGCGTTAAAGCAAGACTACTGCGTTGCAGTGCCAGCAAATATCACTTCAAAAGCTAGCCAACCTTCAATGCTGATAGGTAGGGTGAGTAGGTAGGTTGTTGCTTAAGTGACCAATGGCTAGATTAGAAGCTGATGAAGGCAGAGGTCAGAGTTGGAATTGAATGTAGAAAATAACTTAAATTAATACTAAAATTCAGATACTTAGATTTATTTTTTGCCAGAAATTTTGACGCGACTGACTATACTACTTTATATACTACAAATTACAATTTTCAGATAATCAATTGATTTTAATAAGATTATTCTGTTGACCTCTGCCCTTAGGTGCTCTCCGAAGGCAGGGGTCGGACGTTCGAATCGTCTCGGGCGCGCCAAATTTTACTTAATAATCAACAGGTTGCGGGACTTTTCAAAAATCAGTAGTGTGGTAACACCTATCTTACTGTTTAATCAGACCGCCCTCTGTTAGCGCCACTGATTTCGCCACAGTATTGTCAACAATTCAGAGTGTAGAAATTTACTCTATGCAAATACTGATCCAGAGCGCATGAAATCTGCGGACTAAACTTCCATCAGACTTTTGGTATCCAGGGCGCTCCTCAGCCGAAGTGTTATCGCCTTATTTAATGTTCAAAAAAGATCATGGTTAAAGGCGGCAAGCAGAAGTCATATCAATGACATCAGCGTACGCTGTAGAGCATGGCGTGCGGTGTTGATGTCAATCGATACGGAGTCGGTGTATTTAAATTAGACCCGCATTATTTAACTCGTCTTTTGCCCAAGCATAAATAATGGGTGCGGCAATCACGCCGGCCAGACCAAACAGCGACTCCATAATCAACATGGCCGTTAAGAGCTCCCAGGCCGCAGCTTTAATTTGATTGCCAACAATACGCGCATTGAGAAAGTATTCAAATTTATGCACCACCACCAAAAATGCGAGAGAAGCCATCGCGGCGTGCGGTGAGTGGGCAAGGCTAACCACGATAATGACAGTGTTGGAGATGAGGTTGCCCAACACGGGTAATAGACCAGCAAAGAAAGTGATGATAATGAGTGTTTTAGTAAATGGCAGGTGAACGCCAAATAGAGGTAGTGCGATTGCTAGATAAATACCGGTGAGTATGGAGTTGATGAGCGAAATTTTAACTTGGGCAAACACCACGCGCTGGAAAGCGTTGGCTATGCCCTGCACCCGTGCTAAGAGCGCAGCAGACAGCGGCCCTGGTGAGTGCTGCGCAACAGACTCCCGCGTGACGACCATTGCACCAATGATCATGCCAATGAGTATGTGGGCTAAGGTCAAGCCCGCTTCTCTACCAATTGCACTTAATTCCGTGGCGTGTTGGCGCAACCAACTGACTGTGGCAGTTTGTAGGTCGAAAGCAGCATTGTCAGTCGTTTGCGGTACATAATCGAGTAACCAATTGGGTAGCGAGGCTCTCGCATCTTCAATAATTTGCGCCATCTTACCGAACAGGCTGGCTAAGCTGCCGGCATCGCTACGGAAAAAAGTCAGCGTAAAGACAATCGCCGCTGCAGTAGCACCCACAACAATTATGGCCAGAATACCGACGGCAACTAAGCGAACTCGCGTATCAGAAATGTGATTTTGCAGGCTGGGAATAATCAGTTGGACTAACTGATGCACTAATAAACCGGCCAACAGGGCGGGTAATAAATGTAGTTTCAAGATCAGCACCAGTGTTACGGCTGCAATAAACCAAGTGATTTTTAGCATGATATGTAGTGCTCCGAACCGTTATTGATATTCAAAAATTGAATAAGAGATCGCGATCGCATAATAATGAATACCATCTGCTATTTTGAAAAAAATGTTACGCATGATATTAACCAATAAGCATCTTCAACTTGGTGTGTAATCCTTAATGTAGACAAGCGATATAGACGTCGTGTTTGTAGCATTACATGCATTATTGTGAGAATGAGTTTTTGAAATCATGTGCTTTTCTGAGATAATTCCAATTATATCGTTGTGTTTCCTCTGTAATCACTTAATTTAGGTTGGCTCAAAGTGCTTGATAAGACTATTGAGGCTACAAAGCCTCTCAAACTCGGTTTTGGCTTGGCGTTTTCTGATCTGTACGATGCTGCAGCATTAATTAGGGTAGACGCTGCTTTTTTAGCGCATGTGAAGGCAGTAGATGCTGATTTGCATGAGCGCGTGTCCAGCGCGCGCTTAGATCCAGCACACGTAGCGCTCAAGGCTGAGTCGGAGTTATTGATTGCTTTATCACCACATGTAGATTCATTTATTGCCACGCTCTTTGGTATCGAATCAGAGTTGCTTGCCTTATCTGGACAACATAACGCATTAGCACCATTGTATTTAGTGAAGCGCTTGTTTGTGCAGCGTAAGGCTGTTAATAAAGTGAAGGCCTTGGATGTAGAGCGTATCGATGGCGCTGGATTAGCAACTCAGCTTGAAGGCTGGATGGGAGAGCCGCTGACCGAAATCGCATTTGCGCGTCATGTCACGGCATGGCAAGAAGATGAGGCGCAGCATGCAGAGCGTATTGATGTCGCCTTGCAATACGCAGGTTGGGCGGTGCAATCGGTGGCTGGTCAGAAACAGCATAGAGCCGGCGTACTGTTTAAAGTGCCCCATAAATTAGATCCGCAACATTTAGTGCCTGCAACAATTGATCAAACTAAAGGCTATACCGAATATCGTTTTGATGTCAGCCAATTACGTCGTCGTGAGGGGTTTAAGCTCACGGATCAAGGCACAGATCTGACCGGTGCCTTAGATCAAGCACACTATTGTATTTGGTGTCACGAGCAAGGTAAGGACTCATGCTCTAAAGGCTTAACAGAAAAAGGCGCGAGTGGCCGTGGCCAAGCTTCATTTAAGAAAAGTAGCTTTGGAGTTACTTTAGCAGGGTGTCCATTAGAAGAAAAAATATCAGAGTTTCACAAAGCAAAAACTGCAGGCTACGTCGTTGGCGCATTAGCCATTATTACTGTTGATAATCCAATGGCTGCGGCGACCGGTCATCGGATATGTAACGATTGCATGAAGGCCTGCATCTATCAAAAGCAAGAGCCTGTAGATATTCCCCAAGCTGAAACGCGCACATTAAAAGACGTGCTTGAATTGCCTTGGGGCTTTGAGATCTATAGCTTACTCACGCGTTGGAACCCTTTAAATATACGTAACCCTTATCCAAAGGCCTCTAGTGGTAAGCGCGTGTTAGTTGCAGGAATGGGGCCTGCTGGGTTTTCGCTGTCACACTTTTTGATGAACGATGGGCATACCGTAGTCGGTATCGATGGCTTAAAAATAGAGCCGCTACCAGCAGAGCTCTCAGGTGTCGATGTGCGGGGACAGCGTGTCGCGTTTAAACCAATCTTTGATGTGCACGAACTCTATGAGTCTTTAGATGAACGGGTAATGGCAGGGTTTGGTGGTGTGGCTGAATATGGCATTACGGTACGTTGGGATAAAAACTTTTTAAAGATTATTCGCTTGCTGGTTGAGCGTAGAGCACAATTTGCATTGTTTGGTGGCGTGCGCTTTGGTGGCACCATCACCGCTGAATCAGCGTTTGCCATGGGCTTTGATCATGTTGCCTTGGCATTAGGAGCGGGCCGGCCAACGATATTAGATATGCCCAACGGTTTGGCGCGTGGCGTGCGTACTGCATCTGACTTTTTAATGGGTTTACAACTCACCGGTGCCGGCAAAGCCGATTCGATAGCCAATATGCAAATTCGTCTGCCGGTGCTGGTAGTCGGTGGTGGTTTAACGGCAATCGATACGGCAACGGAATCCTTGGCCTACTACCCGCTGCAAGTTGAAAAATTTTTGCAACGCTATGAAACTTTGGTTGAAACTCAAGGTGAAGCTACAGCGCGACTGCAATGGGATGAGGCTGAACGTGAGATTGCCGATGAATTTATGCGCCATGCGCAAGCTATCCGTGCCGAGCGTCAAGCGGCTCAGTTGGCTGGGCGCCCCGCCAAAGTCATTGAACTAATGCAGTCTTGGGGTGGCGCAACTGTTGCTTATCGTAAACGATTAGTTGATAGCCCCTCCTACACCTTGAATCATGAAGAGGTGCACAAAGCCTTAGAAGAGGGTATCTTTTTTGCAGAAGGCCTGACTCCGCTGGCGGTAGAAGTAGACAGCACAGGTTATATTCAAGCGCTTAAAGTGTCTGTGCAACAGTATACTGACGCGGGCGAATCCCAGAGCGCAAAAGAAATGACATTGCCCGCGCGTAGTTTACTGATTGCGGCAGGCACACAACCGAATACCGTGTTAGCACGTGAAGATGCAGCACACTTTAAATTAGACGGGCGCTATTTTCAGGCGGTCAATAGTCATGGTGAACCCGTTGCGGTAGAGCATGCGATTTCAAAGCCAAATGAAATCAATGTCCTGCTATCTACAGCAGAAGATGGTCGGTGCATGAGTTATTTTGGTGATGTGCATCCATCGTTCTTTGGTAATGTGGTGAAGGCTATTGGAAGTGCTAAGCAAGGTTATCCCATTGTGACACGGATGTTAAGTCATGTAGCCGCTGCCTCAGCATTGAGTGACGGTGAATTCTTGGCACAATTGAATCAAAATTTGCGAGCCACAGTTCATGCGGTAAAACGTTTAACGCCTACCATTGTGGAAGTCGTGGTGCATGCGCCTATAGCGGCGCGCCGTTTTGAACCAGGGCAATTCTACCGCCTACAAAATTACGAAACCCTGGCAACACAATCCGCAAAAACGCGGCTCACTATGGAAGGCTTAGCGCTGACTGGAGCATCAGTTGATGCGGAACAAGGACTGCTATCAACAATAGTCTTAGAAATGGGTGGGTCATCGAATTTATGTATGGAATTAAAACCAGGAGAGCCTATTATTTTAATGGGACCTACAGGCGCGCCAACAGAGATCCCGACTGCAGAGACAGTAGTGCTGGTGGGTGGTGGTCTTGGCAATGCCGTGCTCTTCTCGATTGGTCAGGCAATGCGGCGTGCCGGCAATAAAGTATTGTATTTTGCGGGTTACAAGAAAGTGATTGATCGCTATAAAGTGGCTGAAATTGAGGCTGCAGCCGATATTGTGATCTGGTGTTGTGATGAACAGCCTGGGTTCGCGCCAACGCGCCCGCAGGATAAAACTTTTGTAGGTAATATTGTTGAATGTATGCACAGCTATGCAACTGGGGCATTGGGTGAGCAAACCTTAGCGATTAAAAATGCTGATCGAATGATTGTAATTGGTTCCGATCGGATGATGGCCGCAGTCGCCGCCGCACGTCATGGAGTGTTGCAGCCTTATGTTAAAGCTCAACATTTAGCGATTGGCTCAATCAACTCACCCATGCAATGCATGATGAAAGAGATTTGTGCGCAATGCTTGCAAATTCACATTGACCCGGTCACGGGCAAATCGAGTTATGTATTCTCGTGCTTTAATCAAGATCAGCCGCTAGATCATGTCGATTGGGCTTGCTTAAATCAACGTTTGCGACAAAACTCAGTACAAGAAAAACTCACCACCGCATGGTTAAAGCATTGCCTAGATCAGGTAGATTCGTCGACGGTTATGGTTTGATTTTGTGATTGATGAGTCATGGTTGAAGAGTGATGTTGAGGGCTTATAGGTGAGTGTCGTCGTGGCCACTCTAATAGCAATTGTAATTAGAGTGGCCACCTTGACTCACAAATCAATGTCGTCAATACAGATGTAATGAGAAAGTCTGGCGGTAGACTAATCGACGCGGAGACCAGCAATTTTGGCAATTTTACCGATGCGCTCATAGTCAGAGCGAATATATCGTCCAAACTCTTCAGGTGTTGATGGTGCTGCCTCACCCCCTTGGAGTATAAATTGATCTTTAATCTCGTTGGTGGAGAGTAGTTTGTTGATTGCTTTATTCAACACAGCAATAATTTGAGGTGACGTGCCTTTGGGCACGACAATGCCAGCCCAATTGGTTGAAAAGTAACCGGGCACGCCAGCTTCGGCGGCCGTGGGTATATCTGGCAGTTGTGGCGTGCGTTTGTCTGCACTCACAGCTAAGGCCCGGATACGGCCAGCCCGCACGTGTGGTAGTGGTGCACCTATAGGGGCAAATGACCATTGAGATTCGTTAGCGACAACAGCAACGATCGAGGCCCCTGCGCTCTTATAAGGCACATGAATCGAGCGCACGCCTGCCATGGTAGTGAATAGAACGCCGGCTAAATGACCTACAGATCCTACCCCTGGCGAAGCCATTGAGAGTTGATCTGGCTTTGCTTTTAGATGTGCGATAAATTCTTTTAAATTGGTAGCGGGAACGGAGATATGTATTGTCAGTAAATTTTGTCCCGTATCAGTTAAAGATACAGGTAATAAGTCTTTTAGTGCATCGTAGGGCATTTTGGGATAGACATGAGGTGCAACAGCGAGCCCGGGTAAATTGCCCCGAGCAATTGTGTAGCCGTCCGGAGCGGAGCGCGCGGCAATGTCAATGCCCATCATACCGCCCGCACCTGGGCGACTATCGACGACCACTTGCTGGCCTAATGCTTCGCCGAGTTTTTGTGCAATGATGCGGGTAAATAGATCGGCGTTAGAGCCTGGGCCATTGGGCAAAATGTAGCGAATGGGTCGTGTCGGATAGTCCCCAGTCTGACGTGAGTGGGCGCTATAAACGGACATCGCAGAGATTGCTATGGCTGATAATGCAAGGAGTCTTGAAATGTATCGTAAAGTTGTGATGTTCAAATGGATACCCTCAATAGCGATGTCAATGTGAGCTTGCTGGCGGATTCTCTGGTAAGAGAATATGTATGGGATTTAGGGTTAAAGGCTGCGCTTGTAGGGTATATTAAATCATAAAATCGCACGGCGTGATGAGAATGTAAATTTTCAATCGATTGTAGATCGGTTCACGCATGCAATAAAAAATCCACTGCGTTGATTCAGTGGGTTTTTTGGAGCAACTCGGACCAGGGTGACTTTAAGGCCCCTATGACCGAGTTAAATGCTTTTAAAGAGCTCTTTAACTTGATCGTCAGTCATGCCTTTTAACTGCAGAGCTTTATTAGCATTAATCCATTGCAGTTTAGACAGGGTATCGATAGTCATATCTTTACTTGGGACTTTTTCATCTTCGGTGATGTGTTCGCCAAACAATAAAACCATGATGGTCTTGCCAACAATGTTTAATAAAATACCAAACAAAACTAAGCCAAGTAACATGGTGACACAAGCAACCACTCTGCCGCTAAACGTCAGCGGGAACATATCGCCGTAACCAGTTGTGGTGAGTGTCACCATACACCACCACATGGCAGCGGGGATAGATGAATAGAAGCGTTTATCCTCTGGAATTGGATTGCCACTAACAGGATCGGTCGGCATGAACTTAGCCGCTTCTGGTGGTGCATCCGCTGGTAGAGGATTAGCTTGTAAATGCGCATCTAGCTCTGCTTGACCATGGGTAATCGCCTCAGGTGAATACAAGCTACCCTCAATATAATACATGAGCGTGCTAGAAATCATCACCACTGAAAACAAGGCAATAAAGTAGATTTTATGATGCGTGAGAATCGGATTGCTAGATTTTGATTTGTGCTCCATTTGTTGGAGAGCGATCCGCGCCATTTTTAATACTCGTAAGACCCGTACAACTCGCAATACGCGCAATACCTTGGAGCCTTGCAGCGCGGTCATGTTCAGGACTTGTAAATAGGTCGGAATAATGGAGGTGAGGTCAACCAAGCCCCAGAAACTAAAGAAGTACTTCACCCGATCTGCAGAGAAATATAAATGACCAAGATAATCTAGGGTAAAGAATGCAACGGCAGTATATTCAATCACATTGAACATGTCTTCGTGATTGGAAGCGTAGGGTTCAATCGTCTCACCGGCTAAGGTCATACAAGAGACGAAAATCCAGAAATTAATGACCGACACCCAAATATGGAATGCCCGACTGGTGGGTGCAGTAAAAATATTTTTAATGAAGTTGGATGGGGAGTCGATTTGCGCTGTGCTCATGGAGTGGTTCCTGTTGGGGAGTAAAAGTAAAAATAAATGAGAGGGCAAAAGTCAAAATGCAGGTATTACTAAAAATAGTCAAATAACTAAGACTAAAAAATTTAAATTGAAATAAGTAATAGAAGCAATAGAAGCAATAGAAGTAATTGATTTTGATATGATAATATTGCTACATCAACTATCAACATATCAAATTGAAAGTGCAGCATATAATTTACATGTCATCAATGATATGAATACTTGTGAATAGCAAGCAATATGTTGCGTGTTGACATTGCCATCAGAATGGATGGCCCAAAACTTAAATAACGCATTCAAATGCTCATCATTCATATGTAGTCATTGCGTAATACAACAGGCCGTAAAATAGCAGGCAATAATAGCAGGCAGAAAGTGCGGTAACAGAAATTTGATTTAACTTAACAATTGATATGGACAATAGCTTAGCGCAATAGAGGCAAGCAAATGCGGTAATTGATTTGAACATTACCCTTACTACTGATTAATTTAATACGGACTATTCTTTAAACATGTCTTCACATAACCATACGCAATCGACTAATTTACCCGCACTCACCATTGGCGCTTTAGGCGTTGTATTCGGTGATATTGGTACCTCACCCTTGTATGCGCTCAAAGTCTCGGTTGAATCTTCTGGTGCAAAAGAAGGTAGCGAGATCATGCAGGCAGTCTATGGTGTGCTGTCGTTGATTACTTGGGCATTAGTGTTGGTGGTTACTCTAAAGTATGTATTTATTATTATGCGTGCTGATAACCGTGGTGAGGGCGGCATATTTGCATTAACCGCCTTGGTATCACAAAAAATACACAAAGATTCCAAGGCGCGTTGGTTGGTGATATTGGCCGGCACATTAGGCGCTGCATTATTTTTTGGTAACAGTATTATTACACCAGCGATTTCAGTATTAAGCGCGGTAGAGGGCTTAAAAGTATTGTCGCCAGACTTGGATCGTTACGTCATTGTAATTGCGCTCACATTAATTACTGGTCTATTTGCAGTAGAACGTTTTGGAACAGACAGGATAGGTAAAGTCTTTGGCCCTATTATGTTGCTTTGGTTTTTGTGCTTGGGTGTATTGGGTGGCCTAAAAATTATTGAGAATCCTAGTATTCTTGCAGCACTAAATCCAATGATGGGTATCCAGTTTCTAATGGCAAGCCCTGGCGTGGCAATTGCCATATTAGGTTCTGTAGTTTTGGCAGTGACCGGTGGTGAAGCTTTGTATGCAGATATGGGTCATTTTGGTCTTAAGCCTATCCAAAAAGCATGGTTGTTTCTGGTGTTTCCGTGTTTGTTATTGAATTATTTTGGGCAAGGTGCGTTGCTATTAAGTGACCCTGTAGCAATTGATAACCCGTTTTATCGCTTGGCGCCCGTATGGGCTTTGGTGCCATTGTTAATACTCGCTTCATTGGCAACCATTATTGCCTCCCAAGCGGTGATTTCTGGCGCCTTCTCAATCGCCAATCAAGCCGTGCAGTTAGGGTATATCCCCAGATTGCGTATCAAACACACTTCCTCTGAAGAAATTGGGCAAGTGTATGTGTCCAAGATTAATATATTTTTGTATTTAGGCGTAGTGTTCTTAGTGCTGGGCTTCCAGTCCTCTGAGAACTTAGCGTCAGCTTATGGGGTATCAGTGACTGGTGCGATGTTGATCGATACTGTGCTCGCCTCCTTTGTGATGATATCGATTCGCAAATGGAATAAATGGTTGTTTGTGCCTTTGTTTGGGGTTTTATTTGTGATTGACTCCATCTTCCTTGGAACAAACTTATTTAAGTTCTTTGAAGGGGGCTGGTTACCCATCGCTGTGGCTGCGGTGTTATTGTTTGTGATGCTGACATGGACTAATGGCCGCGAAAAGTTACTCAAGGCCCGCTGGTCGACATCGACACCACTGGTTGGATTTTTGAAGAGTCTGGATATTAATCCGCCGCATCGCGTGCCAGGCTCAGCCATATTTATGGTGCCTCACGTTGGTATAGCACCTATTTCACTGCTACATAATTTAAAACACAACAAGGTATTGCATGAGCGTGTGATTTTAATGAGCATTGATATTGTTAATGAGCCCTATGTTAACGACAACGATAGATTAACGATCAAGCATTTAGATCATAACTTCCATTCCGTACATGTCAGTTATGGATTTATGGAGGAGCCGCATGTGATGCGTGCGGTGGCATTATTGCGCGCCCGTGAATTCCACTTTAAATTGGTTGATATTTCATTCTTTGTTGGAAAAGAGAAAGTCATTGCTAAGCATTCCAATCCGCTGATACTCAGCCCGTTTATCTATATGCATAGAACAATGCAAGGGGCAACAGAGTATTTTAAAATACCCTTTGATCACGCAGTAGAAATTGGCGGGCATATAGAAATTTAGATAAATTTAGTTGAGTATGTGGGACTAGCGATCTGTGCGCTCGTCACAGATCGCCCCCTTTAAGTAGATCAGAATTGATATTAGCATTTAACCTAGATCAAACATTAATCAGTTAGTTTGCTTAGGCGAGTTTAGTTTGATGTGTGTCAACATGCCTGATCCCGCAATACGTTTTCATACACTCTGTTCGTTATTAAATCATTAGGAGAGTATATGAAAACGGTCATTCGTGGGGTGGCAGTAGCGGCGCTGGCATTGGCTTCAGTGCACGGGTTTGCAGATCAAGGTACGTGGTTGGTGCGTGCGCGAGCAACCCAATTAAGTTGGGATAACGCACAAACGGGTGCAGCAAAAACATTAAACGTAAATGCCAAAGATCAGCTCATACCTGAAGTCGATATTTCATATTTCATCACTAAGAATATAGCGACTGAGTTAGTGCTGACCTACCCGCAAGAGGTTGAAATTCGTGCAGGTTCAAGCTCATTAGGTAAAGTCAAAGCGTTACCCCCATCGATTTTGGTGCAATACCATTTTACCGATTTCGGGGTGATTAGACCTTATGTGGGTGCGGGCGTTAACTACACGATATTTAGTAGTCGTAAGGGTCTGGGTGGCGGCACCTATGCACTCGAGAGTAGTAGCTTAGGGTATGTGGCGCAAGTGGGCGCTGACTACATGCTCGATAAGCAATGGGGACTTAATGTCGATGTGAAGTACATTCGCATGTCTACAGATGTCATTACGAACAGTGATGGCGCGCATGTGGGTGAGCTCAAATTGAATCCGATTGCGGCTGCACTTGGGGTGGTGTACAAGTTTTAGTTTACTGCAGATGTCGTAAAATAAACTTTGCAATATGCTCGGCTGCCATGTCATATGACCCATGGTACATATGGTAGCCGTCCCGACAAGGCTCGCCTTTAGACTCACCCCCCTTGACGGTTAGGAATTCAGTGTTCCCTTTGTTTAGGGTTTTAGTTTTCGAAAAATTACTCTTCGCGTTTGTATAAGGCGTGGCTATGCATGCGTCTTGGACGTGATGCAAAAATAAAACCGGCATGTGAATGCCGGTTTTAATCTCAATATCAAAGCGACTCCCGCTCACAATGAGACCGTCAATTAGGGTGCTATCATTCGTGGATCGATTGATAAATTCAGTGACGCTAACCGAGCCCCAGCTGTGACCCATTAACCAAACGGGCAGCTGATCGCGCTGCCGGTAAAATTGCGCGACTGCTGCAATACGATCGAGATGATCTTTGCTACGACGTCGACTGTAAGGGAAAATCTCATAAGGACTATCTACAATCACCACATTGGCTGATATGCCCAATGGAATATTGCTGTGAGCGAATGGTTTGAGTAAGACGGCAGAGGCATTTCGGGTATCTTTTTGAGCTTCCGTAAATCGTAAATGACCTTCTCCGCCAGGAATTAAAATAAGCGTGGCCTGCGCTTTGGCTGCAGGGTAGAGTAAGGTCAGCGTAGACGGGGTGTTTGGTTCACTACCCAATAGGGGAGGCACAACAATAATATCGCCAGCCAAGCTTAGACTCGGTATGAATAATGCGCTACAAAGAAATATTATACGAAGCATGGCAGCGATGATTTTCCCTATCAGGAATGTAGAAGCGATATATATACAGCTAATGAGTTAATGAAATATACAATATAATTCATCTGCCAGTGTCGACTTGAATCATGTATGTGAATGAGCTCTTAAGGGAAATCCAATGCAGGCTAATCATTTAAGGTTATGGGTGGGACTTTGTGTGATATGGGTGTGCTTGTTCCATACATCGAGTTTTGCGCAAGGGTATAGACCATTCTCATTTGGTTTGTGGGGAGATATGCCCTATAAAAAAGCGGGTGATGACGCTAAGTTACCCGCAGTATTACAGAGCATTAACCAAGCTGATATTCAATTCTCTATTTATGATGGTGATATTAAAGACGGTAGCTCACGTTGCGATAACGTGGTGTATGCCGATACGCTAGAGATGTTTGCAAAACTGGTAAAGCCTGTGGTGTATATCCCGGGAGATAATGAGTGGACGGATTGTCATCGTTTGAACAATGGCGGTTACCACACCAATGAGCGATTAGAGTATTTGCGGCGGACCATGATTCCCACCTTGGAGAGCCTAGGTCAGCAGCGCATGTTGCTGGAACGGCAGGGACGCTTGGGAGAGCCATATGTCGAGAATGTGCGATTTAAGCATGAAGGCATTTTGTTTATTGGTTTGAATATACCGGGCAGTAACAATAATTTAGTGTTAGATTCGAAAGATTGTACCGCTTATAGTGCACGTGATGCACTGCAATGCGAGCAGGCAAATGTTGAATATAAGACGCGTGATGCTGCCAATATTCAATGGCTACAACAATCTTTTGATATCGCAGCACAGCAATCTGCAGTGGGCGTAGTGATTGTGTTTCAAGGCGATCCCGGTTTTGATTTGCCAGAAACCGATGGCGTAGACGAGAGCAAGCTACCAGAATATCAAGGGTATAAGAACTTTATCGCCGCTGTGGTGATGCGAACTGAGCAATACCGAGGCCAAGTGTTGCTCGTCCATGGCGACAAACATTTTTTTAAGGTGGATAAGCCCTTGTATAGTCCGTATAAAATGCTGACGAATTTGACGCGAGTACAGACCTTTGGCAGCCCTCACTTGCATTGGGTAAAAGTACTCGTGGATCAACGCTCTGCAAATATTTTTCAAGTAGAGCCGGTGATTGTGAAATAACCAGTGACTTTTAAGTGAGCGTTAATTAGGTAACCGACTAATAACTAAGCGTCTAATAGGTAAGCCCTACTAAGAGCTTATTGTATTTATCTTGAGAGTAAAATTATAGTGCGCGATATTGATCAATATTCGATAAGTGAATTTTTAAGCTTAACGCCTGTAAAGCATCTGTTAAAGCAATGGCGTAACGATGTCGTATTACGTTTATATCTGCAGAAAGAAGCTGAATCTGAGGCTGCTTTTATTGAGCAGTACCAATTGTTAAGCAATAAAAAAGTATATGTTGTGATTGCTTTTGAGCAAGTGCAAGTTCTTGAGTGGTTATTGTTTATGGCGCAACAGCATATTCGAGATGCAACGATGATGGTGTTTGATAATTCGATTCGGGGCAGCTGCCGTGAGGCCATAAAAAAACTGTGCCAACAGCAGGCAGTGCCATACTTAGCCCTGCCGTTGAACTTAACGCGCCATGTGAATCGTTCTCACGGCATGGCCATGACGTGGGTTTATGAGCGCATCATCAAGCGAATTGAACCCAATATATTTTGCTTTTTAGATCATGACATGGTCCCCGTTGCGCCTGTAGACTTGGCATTGTCTATGAAAGATCAAAACCTATATGGTTTGCCTAATGTGAGTGATTGGGGATGGAATTTATGGGCTGGATATAGCATGTTTAAATATCAGGATATTCAAAATCATCAGGTAAATTTTCTATATGATTTTGCAAATGGATTAGATACCGGCGGCCGTAATTGGCGATATTTGTATCAGCAATACCCCTACGAATCGTTGCGATTTGCTGAATCAAAAAATGTAGAAACAGTATTGCAATTTAATAATGCAAATATTACTGTGCAAATTATCGATGACCAATGGATGCATATTGGTGGCGTGAGCTATAACAATAACTATGCTTCAAAAGCGGATTGCATCAAGGTTGTTATGGATGCTTTGTATAACGGCATGACTTGGGTTGAGTTACGCAGTTCGCGTGCTAGTCTGTAGAGGATTAAGATTTTTCTTCCTCGCCCAATTCTTTGACGATGACTAATAATGGTAAAATTTAGATGAAACCTAAGATATACGACTGCTTTACTTATTTTAATGAAGATCAATTGCTCAAATTGCGTTTAGAGACATTGTGGGATCACGTAGATTACTTTGTGATTTGTGAATCGGTGTTGACGCATACAGGCAAGCCGAAGCCAATTAACTTTGAAATGCGTAATTATAAAAAATATCAAGAAAAAATTAGATATCTTTTAATCGAACAGTACGATTTTGAAACTAATGACCCTTGGGTTTATGAAAATTATCAGCGTAATTACTTAACACAAGGATTGTACGATGCGCAAGCGCATGATTGGATTATGATTTCTGATGTTGATGAGATTCCTAATCCGGAAACTTTTAAACAGTACAATCCGTATAAATACACTAAAGCTAGCTTGCATCAAATTGCGTATGTATATTATTTAAATAATATGGCGATTTCTGAAAACGGGCGACCGTTTATTTGTACTGGTGCCGCAATAACAACATATAAAAATTTAGTCGAAATTTTCAAATGCCCTGAAAGATTACGTAATTACCGTGGGGGGACGGACTTATTAAGAGGTATCCGAAAAGCGTGGATGAAATGGAGAACTCAAGCGATACATAATGGCGGGTGGCATTTTACTTGGATGGGTGGTGTCGAGAGAGTTATCTTAAAAATGCGTAGTTATGCTCACCAGGAGTTTTATAATGAGGCCTACTGCGACCCACAGGTGATTGAGAAGTTACTGCGTGCTGGAGGTAGTGTTCTTAATCCCGATAATCCCGGTCAAGGTTTGCAATTAAAAGCTATTGATGAACAGTTTCCTAAGTATTTGCAGACGAACACGACAGAATTTAGTAACCTTATCTTGTTGCCCGATGAGAAGACTGTACAGAACGCATAGTTATTAGTAGTGCGTTAAGCTAATGCGATTTTCTTGGATTCAGGGCATTGCTCTAATCCACGCGCGCAGCACTAGCCTTCAGTACTTTTGCCCATTTCTCGACGTTTGCTTTTAGAAATACGCTGAATTCTGCTGGGCTTAAAGTAAAGACCTCAGCACCTTCAGCATTGACGCGTTCGCGGAACTCGGCTTGTTGTGCTATCCGGGTGATTTCGGTATGCAGTAGGTTCAGGATGGGAGTCGGTATGCGTGCAGGTCCGAGTAGTCCATACCAACCAATAAATTCAAAGCCAGGCAAGCCCGATTCATTGACTGTAGGCAAGTCAGGTAAACCCGAGCTGCGTTTGGGTGAAGTGATGGCAATCGCCTTGAGTTTGCCGGCGCGAATGTATGGGTTAGAGCTGAGAATGCCAGCAAAGTTAAATTGGTAGTCGTTTGCTGATAAGTCTATCAGTGAAGCAGTTGCGGTTTTGTAGGGGATGTGTTGTGCTTTGACTCCGGTCATGACTTTATAGAGCTCACCGGATAAATGTCCGCCACTGCCGTTACCCGCAGAGCCAAAGTTGAGCGGGCCTTTGAAATTTTTCGTCCATTCTATAAATTGACGCATATTATTGGCGGGTGCTGAAGGGTGCACTACAAGGATCAGTCCTGCAGAGATTAATGGGGTGATGGCGGTGAAATCTTCAATGGTTCGGTAGGGCAGGTTAGGCGTTAAGGAGGCGTTGACTGTATGTTGGTGATAGGTCATGAACATCGTATAGCCATCGGGAGCTGCTTTAGCCGTCAAGTCGGCTGCGATGACGCCGCCTGCCCGATTGTCCACCACAATTTGTTTTTTAAAGGCCTCGGTTAAGCCCGCGCCAATTCGCCGTGACAGCATATCGGGGGTAGCCCCAGGCGCACCGACTGAAATAATGCGTATCGGTCGCTCTGGGAAGGCCGCGATGGCGGTCAGTGCTAGTGGGGCTAATCCGGAAAAAAGGATCAAGATCCAGAGTCTACGCATGGCATGGTCTCCAAAAATATCAGGGCGTTATCACCGCATTTACATCAACATGCGTGCTGTATTCATTTTTTTCTGCTGATGGCGGTATTTTGTATCAAGCAATTAGAGACGACAAGCGCTAGTTTGAATATACGCGGTCGTATTCTAGATGTTTCGCGTATAGTTCTTATATAAAAACGTAAATAATTCAACAATGTAGCAAATCAATCGCTAACCGACGATTGATTTGCAATCGCGCGCAAAGCAGTTTTCGTAGCAGCTGGCCTATGCGCTACAAAGTGCCAGACTTAGATTTATTTCAATGTTGTAAAAAGCTAAACCAGACACGTATTGGTTTGCAGTCAAAAGGAGGCTCAATTGTTGGTTCATAATCGTTTGATAGCGATGGTATTGGTACTAGTGGTCGCAGCATGCATGTTGCCGACCGTGGTGGGTGCGCAAACGTATCCGAGTAAATCTATACGGATTATTGTGCCGTGGACACCTGGCGGCACTACGGATGTGTTGGCGCGTATCTTAGGTCAACGCTTGAGCGAGAGTTTTGGTCAGCAAGTCTTGATTGATAATCGACCTGGGGCCAGCGGTCAGATCGGCACTGATGTGGTGGCCAAAGCCGCACCGGATGGTTATACCTTGTTACTCGGTACAACCGCCCCCAATTCAACCGCGCCTAGTCTGTATGCAAAATGACCATATGACCCAGTGAAAGACTTTGCGCCGATTTCCTTGATAGCCTTAACATTTTATGTGTTATCCGTAACGCCGAGCTTGCCTGCTAAGAATATTCAGGAGTTGGTGCGACTGGCCAAGGCCCGACCCGGAGAGTTGAACTTTTCCTCACCTGGGAATGGCACACCGAATCATTTGTCAGGTGAGATGTTTAAGACGCGCACCGGGATTCAGATGCAACATATCCCCTTTAAGGGGAGTGTCCAGGCGATTGCCGACGTGATTGGTGGGCAAATCCCATTGAATTTTGAAAACATCGCTGTGGTGTTGCCACATGTAAAGGCCGGTAAAGTACGCGCCCTAGGCGTTACCAGTGCCCAACGTACACCCTTTTTACCTGAGTTGCCGACGATTGCTGAATCTGGATACCCCGGATTTGAGGCGGTGGGTTGGTTTGGATTCCTGGCCCCCGCACAAATCCCCAAAGACGTGTTGACTAAACTCAATTCGGAGACGGTGCGGATTCTAAACGCCCCCGAGGTCAATACCAAGATTGCGGCCTTAGGCGCGCAAGTGCGGCCCACGACGCCGGCAGAATTTGATGCGTTTAACCGTGAACAAATTCAAAAATGGGGCAAGGTGATTAAAGAATCCGGTGCCAAGGCGGATTGAGTTCAACGGATAGACTGGAGTGTGATTACGTTTAAGATGGTGTCGGGGTCGTGGTAACCTTCACCTTTCTGATTTTCCATCTTAACGTTAATCATTATTGTGAATTTATAGGCAATGACTCCTCCAGTTTTATGTGATGTGATTATTATTGGTGCTGGCCACAATGGTTTGACTTGTGCCAACTATTTGGCTGCAGCCGGTTTAACAGTGCGGGTGTTGGAGCGACGCGCTGTGGTCGGTGGTGCGGCGGTTACCGAGACTTTTCATCCTGGGTTTCGTAATTCAAGCGCAAGTTATGCTGCGCGGTTGTTGAATCCACAAATTATTCAAGATTTGCGCTTGACCCAGCACGGTTTGCAGATTCTCAATCGACCTCTGGCTAAATTCTTACCACTCGGTGCCGTGCATTTTCTCCAGATTGGCCCCACGATTGCCGATACCCAAGCAGAAGTTGCGCAGTTCTCTAGCCAAGATGCAGAACGATTGCCCGCTTTTTATGCCATGTTGGAGTCGGTTGCTGATGTGTGGCGTGAATGTTGTCACGAAACGCCGCCGAATGTGGGGGGCGGGCTTCAAGATATAGTTGCTGCAATTCGCAGTGGCCGACGTCTACAACGCTTAAGCATGGCGCATCGGCGTGCGGTGTTGGATGTGCTGACAAAAAGTGTGGGTGATTTACTGGATGCGTGGTTTGAGTCTGCAGCATTGAAGGCTGCGCTCGGCTATGAGGCGATTGCTGGACATTATGCCAGTCCTTATACACCTGGCACGGCGTATGTGTTGTTACATCATATGCTAGGCGAGGTGAATGGTCAGCGCGGTGCTACTGGGCATGTGGTGGGTGGTATGGGGGCCATTACTGAAGCAATGGCCGCAGAAGCGCGCTTACGTGGTGTGTATATCGAGACCAATGTGTCAGTTGAAAAAGTGATTGTCGATCAGCGTGGGGCCCAGGGCGTACAGTTACAAGGCGGACGTATTATCGAGGCCAGTTGTGTTGTTGCTAATGTAAATCCGAAGATGTTGTATTTGGACATGGTGGATGCGGTTGCATTGGATCAGAATTTTCTGCATACCTTACGTCAGTGGAAATGTGCATCTGCTAGTTTTCGCATGAATGTGGCCTTAAGCGAGCTGCCGAATTTTACGTGCTTGCCTAACCAACCAGACGAGTCCAGCGCTCTACACCATCAGTCGAGTATTGTTATGGCGCCTTCCCTACGTTATATGGAGCAAGCTTATTTTGATGCACGCACTTATGGCTGTGCTCGCGCTCCCGTTATTGAAATGCTCATCCCCTCGACTGTAGATGACAGTCTGGCACCTCCAGGTCAGCATGTGGCGAGCTTATGTTGTCAGCACTTTAGTCCAGACTTGCCTGAAGGCTTGTCGTGGGATGGTATTCGTGAAGATGCGGCAGATCATGTGATTGATACGGTGACGCGTTTTGCACCTAACTTTAAGTCTGCCATATTAGGGCGCAGTATTCTCTCACCACTGGATTTAGAGCGGGAATTTGGCTTGCTAGGTGGGGATATTTATCATGGCGCGCTCACGCTGGACCAGCTGTGGAGTGCACGTCCCATGCTCGGTCATGCGGATTACCGCGGACCGATTCGAAAACTGTATTTGTGTGGTGCGGGTGCCCACCCAGGTGGTGGAGTCTCCGGCTTGCCGGGTCGTAATGCGGCTCGTGAGATTGTTGCCGACTTTAAACACGGCAAGCTTAAGCACCGATGAGGCCATTGTCTGCGCAACGCTTAACGTTTTTGTTATGTGCCGCAGAGGTATTGGCCATGACAGGATTCGCCGCCTATACCACCTTGTTGCCGTTATTACAGCGGCAATGGGTATTAACTAACTCAGAGGCTGGTGCGATTAGTGGCTTCTTGTTTGCCGGTTATATGTTGGCGGTGCCGATATTAAGTAGTCTGACTGATCGCGTTGATGCGCGGCGAATTTATATGGTTGCGTGTGTCATCGGCGCTTTGGGTGCGACATTGTTTGCGCTATTTGGTCAAGGTTTTTGGAGTGCTGCGGGTGCGCAGTTTTTAATTGGTGTGGCGTTGGGTGGCACTTATATGCCGGGGCTCAAGGCATTAACCGACCATTTAGAGGGGGCGGTCCAGTCGCGCGCTACTGCATTTTATACTGCGAGTTTTGGTGTGGGCTCGACTTTATCTATTTTAGTGTCAGGGCAGATTGGCGCACATATGGATTGGCATTGGGCGTTTGTGTTTGGTGCGATCGGCCCACTGTGCGCAGGACTATTGGTATTTTTTGTGGTGCCGCGCGCACCTGCACGGACTAGCCCGCCGCCGACTACGGCATTGCTCGATTTTCGGCCGGTATTACGTCACCGTCCGACTGTCCCTTATATCATTGGCTATGCCATTCATAATTACGAATTGTTTGGCCAGCGCTCTTGGATGGTGGCATTTTTGGTGTTTTGCGCTAGTCAGCAGTCGGTGAATACACCGATGTTACTCAGTGCCGCCACATTGGCGGCGATGATAAATATTTTGGGGCCGGTTTTTAGTGTGACAGGTAATGAATTGGCGCTGCGTTTCGGTCGGCGGCAGGTGATTTTATTTTTTATGATGCTCTCAGGTTTGATTGCTTGTGGTATTGGTTATACCGCAGACTGGCCATGGTATTGGGTGGTGGTGTTGATGATGGTGCATTACGGCAGTATGTTAGGCGATTCGGGTGCGCTGACTGCAGGCGCAGTGGCAAATACGCCGCCGCATATGCGTGGGGCGATGATGGCGGTGTATTCTTTTATCGGCTTTAGTACCGCATTTCTCGCGCCCCTGGTGTTTGGCTTTACTCTGGATGTGGCGGGCGGCAATCAACAGCCCATGGCTTGGGGTTTGGCCTTTGCCAGTATTGGGATACTCGGTGTATTAGCGCCTATTGCGCGTTGGTTGCGCCACAATCGAATTAAAAAAAATATTTAAAATCAATAATTTAATTAAATTTCAGGGATGTCGCTCTTTGATACGGCAGGCCCTGTATAGAACGCTGGCCAGCGCTCGAGCACCGCCGGGGAGTCGTCTTTGTAAATGTGGCAGGAGTTGAGATGATATGGCGGCTTGGTGATTGGCTTGAGTTTGTTGTGGGCGTCGCGGGCACGGCCGGTGGCTTGGAAAGCGGTGGTGCCAACTGGACCCAGCAGTTCGACTAAATGGGTGCAGCCCAGTACGCCGCCGACCCGTTCGGCAATCGCTTTGCGCCAACCACGGCCGATGGTGATGCCAATTAAACCCTTAAAGTTGCCGGTTATATTGGCGCAACCGCCATACGGCCCAACGTCGGTGACTGCTTCAGCATCATGAATCAATAAATCCAGATCAATGGTTAAGCGTAGCCACATATCGTGCACGGCTTCGCCGGGTTGCCGCTCGCGGCCGCCATCGCGGCGGGTGTGCACATAGCTTTTGGTATCTTTTAAATGGCCTTCAATATCCCACAGACCATCGGCACGCTCGTAGCCTGTGCATTCGATTTGGCGGGTGTGTTTGAGCACTCTCGGGCTTGGCGTACTTAAGGGCATAGCGGGACTCCAGTCAATGTGTTCGGTGTTTAATCAGTTAGGTTGCAGACATTTAACGTCGCACGCCGTGTTGGCAGCTGCGACAAGATTGCGTGTTTTTGGAGATCGGTGTATTCCATCCAAGTAGCGATTTCGGTCAAGCTACGCCAACAGCCCATGCAATAGCCGCTGGTGGCGTCGACTTGGCAAATCTGCACACACGGGGAATCAGTCTTTAACATACGATCGATCGCTAACAGTGTTTAGTGTGTGCTCGCGGGGCTCGCTTTAGCGCTTAGCGCTCGGGCGGCGCGTGAGAGCGTGGGGCGGCCTAGGATTTGACAGATATAGTCGCCTGCCGCAATCAGACGGGTCATGTCGACCCCGGTATGAATGCCTAAGCCATTGAGTAGATAGAGCACGTCCTCGGTGGCTACATTGCCAGTCGCACCTCGCGCATAAGGACAGCCGCCAAGGCCTGAAATCGAGCTATCAAAAGTAGCCACACCACACTCAAGGGCAGCGTAAATATTAGTGACCGCTTGGCCGTAAGTGTCGTGGAAATGACCGGCGAGTCGAGTCATTGGAATGTGTTTGGCCACAGCTTCAAATGCCGCTTGAGTGTTGCCAGCAGTGCCGCTGCCAATGGTGTCGCAAATGGTGATTTCATAACAGCCCATAGCTTCTAGTGCCAAGGCCACATTGACTACCGCACTGGTCGGCACTGCGCCCTCGTAGGGGCAACCCAAACACACCGAGATGTCACCGCGCACTCGAATGCCTTGGTCTAGCGCCTGGCGGGCAACGGCGGCAAAGCGAGCCAAGCCCTCTTGAATACTGCAGTTAGTATTGCGTTGCGAGAAGCTCTCAGTTGCAGCGCCAAAGACTACGACTTCGGACGCGCCAGCGGCGATGGCCGCTTCTAAGCCTTTGAGATTGGGCACTAGCACTGGGTAATTGACATCCGGATGGCGTTTGAGTCCAGCCATGACTTGGGCGTTATCGGCCATTTGTGGCACCCATTTGGGGGAGACAAAGGCGGTGGCTTCAATGGTTTTTAAGCCAGCATTTTGTAGCAGGTCAATGAGTTCAAGTTTGACGGCGGTAGGTACTGGAGTGGCTTCGTTTTGGAGGCCGTCTCTGGGTCCGACTTCAACTAAACGTACGGTGTTTGGTAGTGACATAATGGGGATGGCAGTAGAAAAAAAGAGTGTTGTTTAAGGAAGTCTGAGGCGAGGGGTGACGGATTGCGTTGTTTATTCAGTGTGTGATTTAGCGATTGCGTTAGTGGCTACCTTAGTGGCCACGGCGAGTGACCTTACTTTTTTTAGGCGCATGTGGAGTTGCTGATTTAGTGTTAGCTTTTGTTTTGCTTTTAGTTTTGGTTTTAGTTTTGGTTTTAGATTCGGCAGCCTTCTGCGGTGCCAGTGTCCATACCGGTTTGCGTTTTTCTAGGAAAGCACCTAAACCTTCTTGGCCTTCTGCAGTGGCGCGTATCTCAGCAATCAAGCTAGCGGTGGTTTTGACACTTACGGCATCGATTGGGCGGTGCGCGTGTTGAGTAATGAGTTGCTTGACTGCATGCATGGCGTGGGGGCCGCTGGTATAGAGCTCGCCAAGCAGCAAGCCGACGCGACCAGCAAGGTCATCGGCTTCGACCAAGTCATGCACCAAGCCCATGCGCCATGCTTCTGCTGCATCAAACGCCTCGCCAGTGAGCATCCAGCGCCTAGCATGGCGTTCGCCAATTGCAGCCAGTATATAAGGACTAATCATTGCGGGGATGATGCCAATATTGACTTCGGAGAAGCGAAAGGTAGCGGTGCGTGTGGTCACGGCGATATCGCAAGCGGCGACCAAGCCGCAACCGCCGCCACGCACAGCGCCGTGAACGGCCGCTATAGTTGGCTTGTTCAGGCTAAATAGCTGATGAAACATCTCAGCGCTCGCTTGTGCTGCTTTTTGGTTTTGGGCTTTACTATGGTGTGCACTCGCGCGCATATGGGCGATATCGGCCCCCGCGCAAAAACTCGGGCCGGCCCCAGCAATGACCACTGCGCGAATGGCAGAGTCGTGCGCGATCTGTTGCAGCGCTGTGCTAAGCGCGTCGACCATCTCAGGATCAAAAGCGTTGTGCACTTCCGGACGGTTGAGCGTTAATGTGGCGTTGCCGTAGTCATCGACCGCAAACAACACGCGGGGTGGGGTTGGCTTAGATTTGCGCATCTGTGAACCTTTCAGAAAGACTCGTTACGCGAAAGGTCGCGCTCCGTATGACGAGTTGAGGTGGTTAAGGTAAGCGTCTAAAGTGAGGGTCAGGGTCAGGGTCAGGATCAAACGTAAAAAGCGATTCGAAGTTTGTGCAGTCAGCGGTGTGACAGTCATAGGATCAGTATAACGGTGAAGCACGCTCCAGGCGTAATGTGCGAGCTACCAGGGGCCTTGGGCGAGCCAACGCTCTAGCTGCGGCAGGCGGTCGGCACCCCAAAATGGCTCGCCGTCGACCACAATATAAGGAGAGCCAAAGACCCCGCGTTCAATGGCGGCATCCACTTCAAGCTGCAGCCGCATCTTCACCTGAGGATCAGCAAAAGCAGCGGTTACTGCAGCGTAGTCGTGACCCAGTGTGGCGGCAATGCTGGCGCACACTTCAGGACTGCTAATGTCTTGATTATTAACGAAATACTCCTGATAAAACGTCATGGCTAGGGCTTTGGCGGCAACTGCGTCGCGATCATATAACCAATAATACGTACGGCAAGCTGCAGTGGTTGAAATAGGAAATGGGCTAGGTATCTGAAATGGCAGCTTAAACCAACGGGCCGAGCGCTTTAAGTCGTGGGCAGCGTAACTGCTTTTGAGGGGAATGGTGGTTAGTGCCTGTTGGCGGGTGATCTTGAAGACTGCTCCTAATAGAATCGGTCGCCAGATCGTGCTGCGGCCGTAGCGGGCACACAGTTCGTCAAGTTGACTGGCGGCAAAGTAGCCATAGGGTGAGGAGAAATCAAAGTAAAAGTCGACAGGTGTAGTCATGGTCTGCTTCTAGTGGCCTGAGTGGTAATAAATTCTTGATTTTAAATATATTTTAATTATTTTGGTTAAGGTAGTTGCTATGCCGGTCGCTGCCAGGGCAATTAATTACCCTTGACGTCAATGTCGGATGTGGGTTCTTCTGGCCAGTCCCCATCTTTTTTGGACTCCCCACCGCTTAGCAAGCGTTGGCATTGCTTAGCAAAGAATTCAATTTCGTTGAGCATGATCGCGGCGTCTTCACGCTGCTGCTCGAGTTGCGCGCGGTGCCGCTCTAATTTGCGGCCATAGGCTTGTAGCTGTGCAGTATCATTATTCGTGAGGTCTGGGAGTTCAAACAGTTCGCGAATCTCATGGAGTGAAAATCCCAGGCGCTTGCCGCGCAGTGCCAGTTTTAGGCGTAGTCGGTCACGGGGCGAGTAGATACGATTCAAACCGCTACGGCTCGGGGTGATTAAGCCTTGCTCTTCGTAGTGGCGAAGTGTGCGGGTAGTGATGCCAAATTCCTTGGCAAGGTCGCTAATGGTGAATATCGTGGTCAAAGGTGTAGTCATTGTGCTTTGCAACAAAATAGGCTAATGTGTTGATCTAGAAGGGGCCAGACACCGGCTCAACTAGGCGTTTGTATAAAGAATATCGAAATTATCTGTGATCATACAGAGTATCTACAATAAGCCTTTAGGGGTGATTCATTGCATCGGGTTTTGTGGATCTATTTTGTGTATCTGGGGTGTATCCAAGGCAGTCAGGCCTAATTTTATATTTCTTTGACGTAAACGGCAATATTAATTTGCAATTTCATTCAATGCGCTGCGTTGTACAGCGCTATGTTGAAATGCCCGTTAGTTTGATTGAATCGATTTGTCATCAAAGGATAACTCAATATGTCCAAACCGATACCCGACCCTGTAGAGATGAGCGCGCTCTATACCCGTATTGCTGAGAATACCCAGCGCTTAATCGATCAATACCTGGCGCGGGGTGTTGCTGGACAAGTGCCAGCGCTACGCGATGACTTAGGGGTGGCGCGCGCGTTTTTCGAATCGGCGCAACATTGGTTTGATGATCCGGCGCGCCTGACTGCCCTGCAATTGCAATGGGGTCAGGAGTGGTGGTCGCTGTGGCAGCAAACTGCGCAACAGTTTATGGGTCAAGCCGCCGCCCCAGTGATTGAGCCAGCGGTGGGTGATAGGCGTTTTCGTGATCCGGAATGGACTGCAAACCCTGCATATGCACATATTAAGCAAGCCTATTTGCTGACAGCGCGGCAGTGGCAGTCGGCACTTGGTAGTGTGGCGGGCGTTGATGCGGTCACCGCCAAGAAAGTGGCGTTCTATACCCGGCAGGCAATCGATGCAATGGCGCCGACTAATTTTGCGATGACTAACCCGGAGGTGATGCGTGCGACTATCGACAGTGGCGGGCAGAACTTGGTCCAGGGCTTAGATAATTTGTTGGCTGATTTGGTGCAAGGTGGCGGCCAACAGTTGCGGATTCAGATGACAGATACCAGTGCGTTTGAATTGGGCCGAAACATTGCCACCACACCAGGCCAGGTGGTGTTTCAAAATGAGTTGATGCAGCTCTTGCAATACGCGCCGAGTACACCAAAGGTCAATAGCACTCCCTTGTTGATTATTCCACCGTGGATTAATAAGTATTACATCCTCGATTTGCGTGAAAATAATTCGTTTGTGCGCTGGGCAGTGGCGCAAGGTCATACGGTGTTTGTGATCTCATGGGTGAATCCCGATGCAAGGCTCGCCGCTAAGCAGTTTGAGGACTACCTGACTGAAGGTGCAGTCGCTGCACTTGACGTGATCCAGGCAATTACTGGGCAGGCCCAAGCTAATGTGATTGGTTATTGTTTGGGCGGCACCTTGCTCGCGGCCTTGCTTGCGTGGCTGGCCGCGCGAGAAGACTCGCGGGTGCGCAGCGCCACCTTTTTTGTGAGCTTGATTGACTTTACCCAGCCCGGTGAGTTGGACGTATTCATTGATGAACAGCAGGTTGCTGCCTTGGAGCAAAAAATGGCAGACCGTGGTTATCTCGAAGGCACAGAGATGGCGACCACCTTTAATTTATTGCGCGCCAACGATTTGATTTGGTCGTTTGTGGTGAGTAATTATCTTTTAGGCAAACAACCTCCGCCTTTTGATTTGCTCTATTGGAACGGTGACTCCACGCGCATGCCGGCGGCCATGCACACTTATTACTTGCGCAATATGTATTTGAACAACCGCTTGCGCGAACCCGACGCCCTGACCTTGGCGGGCACGCCCATTGATGTGCGTAAAATTAAAACGCCAGCCTATTTTATTTCCGCTATGGAAGATCATATTGCGCCTTGGGCCAGCACCTACAGAGGGGCGCAACTCTTCAGTGGGCCGACGCGTTTTGTGTTGGGCGGTTCCGGTCATATTGCTGGGATCATTAATCCGCCAGCCGCGAATAAGTATGGCTACTGGGCTAATGCTGAATTACCCGCCGATGCTGGCGATTGGTTAAACGGCGCGACCCAGCACCCGGGCTCGTGGTGGACCGATTGGGCGGAGTGGGTGAAGCCCTATAGCGGTCGCCAGCGCGCAGCGCGTGAACCGGGCACAGATGACTACCCAGCGATTGAGCCAGCGCCCGGTGGTTATGTTCAACGCCGTGCCCAAGAAAATTCGTAACTGTCTGATTTTAATGATATTATTGAAATCACTGTTGCGTCCTATGGGCGACTGGCGCCGCTCTCTCGCGAGTTGATGATGCGCTGTGTTCAGTTGTAGAAATGATAGAGACGTTAGAGATGCCTACAAAAATAAACGATACAGATTGCTAACGGAGCCACCGATGAACAACCCCAACATTGTATTGAACCTGCTCGAGTCAGGTATTTATCAATTAATCATTAATCGCCCGCGTGCGCTCAATGCCTTGAATCGTGAGACTTTAATCGCCCTACAGGGCGCGATTGCGCAAGTGGCTGCCGACTCGTCGGTACGGGTGTTATTGGTGAGCGGTGCTGGCGAGAAGGCTTTTGTCGCGGGTGCTGATATTAGTGAGATGCAGGTGATGACTGCGTTTGAAGCGCAAGCTTTCTCGAACTTAGGCATGCAGGTGATGCATGATCTTGAAGCTTTGCCAGTGCCAGTCATTGCCTTGGTTCAGGGTTATGCCTTGGGCGGTGGCTGCGAACTAGCCATGGCCTGTGATTGGATTATAGCCACGCCATCTGCGGTATTGGGGCAGCCGGAAGTCTCCCTAGGCGTGCCGCCGGGCTTTGGGGGCACCCAGCGGCTATTGCGCGCAGTGGGGCGTGCGCGTGCACTCGAGTTGATCACCACTGGTCGTCAAGTTAAGGCGGCAGAAGCCTTAGCGATGGGTTTGGTGAATCAGGTCGTCGAGGGCGCTGAGTTGCAGGCTACGGGGTTGGCGCAGGCGCGCAGCATAGCCAAGCAAGGGCCTTTGGCGGTGCGACTAGCTAAGCAAGTCATTCATCAAGGGCAGGATATGGTGTTGGCGCAGGCCTGTGCCTTGGAGACAAAAGCGTTTGCGATGTGTTTTGCCAGCGCTGATCAGCGCGAAGGCATGGCCGCATTCTTAGCGCGGCGGCCAGCACAGTTTAGTGGTGAGTGAGAGGTGTTTGAGTAAGGGAGTTTGTGAGTAAGGGGGTCTTTGGAGAGGAAGTATTTGGGTAGGGGTGTTTGTAATTGTGGCAGATTGGGTGGTGATTTAGTGCCGTAATGTAGTGGAGAAGAATGCAGTAGAAATGACATGTTGCATCGCACCATCGATCGTCATGGTTGAGTGTCTGGGGCAAGGTATAATGCGCAACCCCGATGTATTCGTTAATTGGCCACCACAAGTGGTCGAATTAAATTGAACAAATGACCTCAAAAAGGTAGTCCATGGATATGAAAGCGTTGCAACCCGACCTAGATCCGGTAGAAACCCAAGAATGGCTGTCTGCGTTACGTTCTGTGTTAGCCCGCGAAGGTAAAGACCGCGCTAATTTTTTATTAGATCGTTTAGTGCAAGAGGCGCGCCAAGCTGGCGCCTACATTCCTTATAGCGCCAATACCGCTTATCTCAATACAATTCCGCAAGATCAAGAGCCCGTCTTTCCAGGTGATGCTGAGATGGAGCATAAGTTACGCTCCTTAGTGCGCTGGAATGCAATGGCTACGGTGATTCGTGCCAATAAAGAGTCCTCGGAACTGGGTGGTCATATTGCCAGTTTTGCATCGGCAGCGACTCTCTACGATATTGGCTTTAACCATTTCTTTCGCGCGCCTAGCGAAAGTTTTGGTGGTGACTTGGTCTACGTTCAAGGCCATTCCGCGCCTGGCGTGTATGCGCGAGCCTTTCTCGAGGGGCGAATTAGTGAAGATCAATTAAGTAATTTCCGGCAAGAAGTCGATGGCAAGGGATTGTCGTCTTACCCGCATCCGTGGTTGATGCCAGATTTCTGGCAGTTCCCTACGGTGTCCATGGGCTTAGGGCCTTTAATGGCGATTTACCAAGCGCGTTTTATGCGCTATCTCAATGATCGTCAATTGATAGACAGTCAATCGCGCAAAGTCTGGGCATTTATGGGCGATGGTGAGATGGATGAGCCAGAATCTCTGGGTGCTATTTCTCTGGCGGGCCGTGAAAAACTGGATAACTTGATTTTTGTGATTAATTGTAATTTGCAACGCTTGGATGGCCCAGTGCGCGGCAACGGCAAAATTATTCAGGAGCTTGAGTCTGACTTCCGTGGTTCGGGCTGGAACGTGATCAAAGTGGTGTGGGGCTCGTATTGGGATCCGCTATTAGCGCGCGATAAGAGCGGTATATTGCTCAAGCGGATGGAAGAGTGTGTGGATGGTGAGTACCAAACCTTTAAGGCCCAAGATGGTGCCTTTGTGCGTAAACATTTTTTTGGTAAATATCCAGAGCTCGCCGCCATGGTTGCGAATATGACGGATGATGATATTTGGCGCCTCAATCGTGGTGGTCATGATCCGTATAAGATGTATGCGGCATATGCTGCAGCTACCCAACATACGGGTCAGCCGACCGTGATTCTTGCTAAGACCATTAAAGGATATGGTATGGGCGAGGCGGGCGAGGGACAAAACATTACCCACCAACAAAAGAAAATGGGTACAGCCTCGATTCGCGCGTTCCGCGATCGCTTTGCAGTCCCCATCCCTGACGATCAGCTCGAGGAAGTGCCGTTTTATCGGCCACCGGAAGATGCCCCGGAGATGCAGTATTTGCGGAGTCGGATTGCGGCGATGGGCGGTTCATTACCAGTCCGCCACCGGCAGATCGAATCGTTGGTGATACCGCCCTTATCCGCGTTTGAAGCGCAGTTAAAGAGCGGTGAAGATCGAGAGTTCTCCACCACCATGGCATTTGTGCGGATACTCAATACTATTATTCGGGATAAAGCGATTGGCCAGCGCGTAGTGCCGATTGTGCCTGATGAGTCGCGCACTTTTGGTATGGAAGGGATGTTCCGGCAATTGGGTATTTATTCCCATGTGGGGCAACTCTATAGACCGCAAGATGCTGACCAATTGATGTTCTACAAAGAGGATCGAGGCGGGCAGATTTTGCAAGAAGGTATTAATGAGGCAGGGGCGATGTCCTCTTGGATTGCCGCAGCCACCTCGTATGCCAATAATGGCAAGATGATGATCCCCTTCTACATTTTTTATTCGATGTTTGGGTTTCAGCGGATTGGAGATTTAGCGTGGGCTGCCGGTGACTTAAGAGCGCGCGGTTTCTTGCTCGGTGGCACCGCAGGTCGCACCACCTTAAATGGTGAAGGTTTGCAGCATGAAGATGGCCATAGTCATATTTTGGCCTCTACTATTCCGAATTGCATTACCTATGATCCAACCTATGCTTATGAGTTAGCCGTGATTATTCAAGATGGCATGCGGCGGATGTATCAAGAGCAAGAAGATGTTTACTACTATATTACGGTGATGAACGAGAACTACACCCATCCAGCAATGCCTGAGGGTGCAGCCGAGGGTATTCTCAAAGGGATGTATCTACTGCGTGAAGCAAGCGCTAAGAAAAAACAAGTCAAGGTGCAGCTCTTAGGCAGCGGTACGATCTTGCGCGAAGTTATCGCCGGCGCTGATTTGTTAGCGCAAGACTTTGGTGTGGCCGCAGACATTTGGAGTGTGACCAGCTTTAACGAAGTGCGGCGCGAGGGCTTAGACGTGCAGCGTTGGAACTTATTGCACCCGGAGCTCGCCCCACGAAAATCACATATTCAAAATTGCCTCGATGCGCATGCCGGTCCGATTATTGCCGCCACCGACTATATGAAATTGTTTGCTGACCAAGTGCGTGGGTTCTTGCCAGATCGCCATTTCATTACATTGGGCACTGATGGTTTCGGACGTTCGGATACGCGACGCAAGTTGCGCCAATTCTTTGAGGTCGATCGCTACTATGTGGCAGTTGCAGCGCTTAAGGCTTTAGCTGATCAGCAGTTGATTCCAGCAGCAACCGTTACTGCAGCGATTCAAAAATACGGCATTAACCCAGAAAAACCCAACCCCGTAACGGTATAGATTGATGGTGTAACCGTTATTGATGAAGGTGGCTTTGATCGATGTTCAAATCTAGATTAAGGTTCAAACTGAAAGGGCTTTAGGTACGCATCGTATGGCAAATTTGATCGAAGTGCAGGTCCCTGACATTGGGGATTTTAAAAATATTCCGGTAATTGAAGTGTTGGTTAAAGTCGGTGATACGGTGCGCGCTGAAGACGCACTGGTAACCTTGGAGTCTGACAAGGCTACTTTGGATGTGCCTGCACCAATGGGCGGTGTGGTACAAGAGATTCGTCTTGCTGTTGGTGACAAAGTATCGCAGGGCACGGTCGTGCTCACTTTAAGTGCAGAGGCTACCGCTGCGTCTGTAGTAGCGTCAGTTCAACCCGCACCTGTCCCTCCTTCTGTATCTGCATCTGTCTCCCAGCCTGCGCCTGTGACTGCCGCCTCGGCTAGCGCCCCTACGGCAACGCCGTCATCGCCAGCAGCAATATCGCAACCCGCATTGCCCCAACCGCTCCGCGCTGCTCCCGCGGTTGATGATCATGCGTTTACGAATGCCCATGCTAGTCCTTCAGTGAGACGTTATGCGCGTGAGTTAGGCGTTGATTTGACACGTGTGACGGGCTCGGGTCCCAAAGCGCGGATTCTGCTCGAAGATGTGCAAAGTTTTGTGAAAGTTGCTTTGACCGCACCTGGTGCAAGTAGCGCGACCGGTGGGGGCTTGGGCTTTAATCTGCCGCCGTTAGCGAATGTTGATTTTTCGCGCTTTGGAGAAATCCGTGAGCAACCCTTGTCACGGATTCAAAAACTCTCAGGTGGATTTTTACACCGGAATTGGTTGAGCATCCCGCATATCACCCAGCACGATGAAGTTGATATTACCGATCTTGAGGCGTTCCGCAAGGATCAGTCCGAGATGGCTAAAAAGGCTGGCGTGAAAATGACCTTGTTGGGATTTTTGTTAAAGGCTTCGGTCTTGGCCTTGCGCGAGTTTCCGCAATTCAATGCGTCTTTATCTGCGGATGGTGAGCGGCTCATCTTAAAGCAGTATTTTCATGTTGGTGTAGCGGTAGATACGCCTACCGGCTTAGTGGTGCCAGTGATTAAAGAGGTTGATAAAAAAGGCCTAATTGAGTTGGCGCGGGAGTTGGGAGAAGTCAGCGCTCGCATGCGTAATGGCAAAATCAATCCTACCGATTTACAAGGGGGATGTTTTTCAATCTCCAGTTTAGGTGGAATTGGCGGCACGCATTTCACGCCGATTATTAATGCACCTGAAGTAGCCATATTGGGTGTGGGTAAGGCTGTAGTGAAGCCAGTATGGAACGGCAAAGACTTCGCGCCGCGCCTCATGTTGCCACTGTCATTGTCCTATGATCATCGAGTGATCGATGGTGCATTGGGAGCGCGGTTCTCGACCTTTTTAGGTGCTGTGCTATCCGATGTGCGACGGTTGGCGCTATAGTGTTTGATAGTTGCTTTTTGATGTGTTGGCATAACGGTGAAAGTAGGTCATGAGCGCTATCGGTATTTTTGGTGGGACTTTTGATCCCATCCACTGCGGTCACTTGTGCTTAGCGCAAGAGGTGAGCGTGCAGCTGGGTTTGCAAACCGTGCGTTTTGTGCCCAGCGGTACGCCACCGCATCGGGTGCCCCCCAAAGCATCTGCTGCCCATCGTTTAGCGATGGTAGAAGCAGCCATTGCTGATAATCCGCGCTTTGTGGTCGATGCCTCAGAAGTGCATAAGCGTGAACCCTGTTACACCGTAGACTCTCTTCAAGTATTACGCCAGTCCTTGGGTGTGACCCAACCCTTGGTGTTGTTAATGGGGGCTGATGCGTTTTTGGAGTTGGCCACTTGGAGTCGCTGGCATCAGCTCTTCACATTGGCGCATATTGCAGTGGCCTATCGCCCAGGTTTCCCGGTCGATACTTGGCAGGCGCGGATGCCTCAGCCGCTCGCTGCGGAATATAACGCCAGACTCGTACGGCAGCCGCAAGCCATTCATTGGTCGCCTGCTGGTGGTGTGGTGGTCACGCCCATTACCGCATTGGATGTCGCAGCAACCCGGATTCGTGACATGATGCGTCAGGATGGTGCGGCGCGATATTTAGTGACAGACAAAATTTATCAATATATTCAAGAGCATAAGCTCTATATGGGAGACTGATGGGACCTTTAAAAACTGCCAAAGTTGCGGTAGCCGCCTTAGAAGATATTAAAGGCCGCGATATTATGGTGTTTAATGTCGCGAAAATGACTGCAATGTTTGATCATGTCATTATTGTGAGCGGTGACTCGAATCGGCAATTGCGCGCGCTAGCTAATAACGTTTGTGATGAAGTCCGTAAGGCTGGTGGTCGTGTGACCAGTACTGAGGGCGAGCAAACTGGCGAATGGGTATTGGTCGATTTGGGTTCGGTGATTGTGCATGTGATGCAACCGGCAATTCGTGAATACTACAATCTTGAGGAAATTTGGGGCACCCCACGGCGTATTAAGGCGATTAAAGCCGAGGCGGCTAAACCAAAAAAGGCGCACAGCTCGCGCGCAGCAGCCCCACGTAAGGCTGCGGCTAAGCCGACGACTAAGCGCAAGGCGCCTGCTCGAAAAACAGCGGCACGCAAAACGCCGGTGCGCAGAGCAACTGCGCGAGCTTTAACGACTAAGGCGTGAAGCTGACGGTATTGGCCGTAGGCCACCGTATGCCGGCTTGGGTGACTGCAGGCTATGCTGAGTATGCAAAGCGAATGCCCAGAGAAATATCATTTAAAATCAAGGAGTTAAAGCCTTCCCCTAGGGGCGAAAAGCAGCCAGCGGTGGCACGTTGGCAGGAGTGGGAGGCAGAGCGTATCGCTGCTGCCATGCCTGCCGGTGCGCTACGAGTGTTGTTAGATGAGCGTGGTCAGCAGTTGAGCTCCCAAGCTTTGGCGCAACAGTTTGGCCGTTGGCGCGATAGCGGTCGCGATGTGGTGTTTGTCATTGGTGGTGCCGATGGGTTGGCGCCACGTTTAAAGGCTGAAGCGGATATGTTATGGTCATTGTCAGCATTGACTATGCCGCATGGATTGGTACGGGTGGTACTCGCTGAGCAACTCTACCGAGCCAGCAGTATTTTAAGCGGCCATCCTTATCATCGAGAATAGTTCGCGGACATGAGCGTGTACAAACCAGAGCGTCTGCAAATCAGGGGTCACACAAAACAGTCAGGTGCTTGGGTAGTTGTTGGGGAGATATAAACGAGTGATATACCTAGCTTCACAGAGCCCACGTCGGGGCGAGTTGTTGCGTCAAATTGGGGTGGATTACACGCCGATTACGGCACTCAGCACCTATGCGGTGGTTGATGAGACTCCGGAGTCGGGTGAAGTGGCGGATGAATATGTGTTGCGCTTGGCCCGCGCTAAGGCGCAAGCCGGTGTGGTCGCGATGGTCGCTCAGGGGTTAGTGTCGTATCCAGTGCTTGGGGCTGACACCACAGTGCTCTGTCAAGGGCGACTATTGGGCAAACCACAAGACCGATCTGAGGCAGAGGCTATGCTCACACAACTATCCGGTAGATCCCATCAAGTGCTCACTGCGGTAGCGGTCAGCAGTCTAGTCCGCAGCGTCAGTCAAGTGGTGAGCTCAACCGTTTGGTTTCAGGCGCTCAGTGCGGCAGATATTGAGCGATATGTTGATCGCGGAGAGTCTATGGATAAGGCAGGCGCTTATGCGGTGCAAGGTTTAGCAGCTGCGTTTATCAATCGGATAGAAGGTAGTTATTCCGGTATTATGGGACTGCCGTTGGCTGAAACTGCCGATCTGTTACGTCAACATGGTATCTTAGTCCCATGAGTAGAGTGCAATGAGCGAAGACATCCTGATTAACGTGACAGCGCACGAGACCCGTGTCGCTGTGATCGAGCGCGGCGCGGCGCAAGAGATTCATTTCGAGCGCAATGCTGCACGCGGCATAGTGGGCAATATTTATCTCGGAAGTGTGGTGCGTGTCCTACCTGGAATGCAATCCGCTTTTATTAGTATTGGCGGAGAGCGCGCCGCATTTTTGCATGTGGCCGATATTTGGCGATTGGCGGTTGAGGATCAGCCACCACTGGCGATTGAGCAGCAACTCAGTGCCGGCCAAACACTATTGGTACAGGTGATTAAAGATCCGATTGGCAGCAAAGGTGCGCGTTTGACGACGCAGCTGAGCATTGCAGGTCGTCTACTGGTGTATTTGCCGCAAGAGCAACATATCGGCATTTCACAGCGTATTGTGGATGAGGCCGAGCGTGAGCGTTTGCGCCAGGCGCTTGCTGCTTGTTTGCCGCAGGCTGATAGCGGTGGCTATATTCTTCGGACTATGGCCGAGGGGGCGAGTGCGGCAGAGTTGGCTGCAGATGTCGACTACTTACATAAAACTTGGTACGGTATTCAGCAACAAGCAGCAACTGCGAGCGCTCATCAACTGCTGTACTGTGACTTTGATTTAAGCCTGCGCGTGTTGCGAGATTTTGTGCACAGTCAACAGCAACGTATTATTGTGGATGAGTTACAAACCTATACTCGCTTGCAGCAATTTGCAGTCGAATTCATGCCCCAGATATCTGCACAATTACAACTCGATGAAGCCGCCCCCCCCTTATTTGAGCGCTATGGTATTGAGACCGAGATTGAGCGTGCACTCGCGCGGCGAGTCGAATTGGCTTGTGGCGGCTACATCGTCATCGATCAGACAGAGGCTTTAGTAACTATTGATGTCAATACCGGTGGCTTTGTGGGTGATCATAGTTTTGATGAAACGATTTACCAAACCAATCTAGAGGCCGCCACAGTGATTGCGCGGCAATTACGATTGCGTAATTTAGGTGGCATGATCATGATTGACTTTATTGACATGACCCCAGAAGAGCACCGCACACAGGTATTAGAGGCGCTACACCAAGCTACGGCAACCGATCGTACCCGTTTGATGATTCATGGCTTTACCCAATTAGGTTTGGTAGAGCTCACACGCAAGCGCACCCGTGAGAGTCTGTCTCATGTGTTGTGTGAACCTTGCAGTCGTTGTGCCGGGCGCGGTGAGATGAAAACTGCACAAACCATGTGCTTTGAGATTATTCGCGAACTGCATAAAGTAGCGGCCCGTAGTACGGCGCCGGCGCTACGCGTATACGCTGCGCCAGCTGTGGTGGCACAGTTGCAAGACCCCCAGATGCAATACTGGACGCACGCTACAGCGTCATTATCTAGAGTGGTGACATTGCACAGCGAAACAAGCTTTGGCCAAGAGCAATATGATGTGGTGGCCTAGGTAATCCTTAGTTACGAGCGTTAGTTACGTGCGTTGGTTGCAAGCGTCAAGGCTAGCGCGTAGGTATCGTCATTAGCCGTTGCAACTTCAATGCGTTTATATTTGGCGTTCGTGCCAGATTTGATATGGATTGCACGCTTGGGTATTTGCAACTGCTTCGCCAGCCACTCAATGAGTGCAATGTTGGCTAAATCATCAATTGCTGGAGCGGCAATATGCACTTTGAGTGACATATCAAAGATCCCTGCTGCTGCAGTTTTTTTGGCATTGGGGCGCGCTTGAATAGATAGGCGCAAGCGCGACTGCGTCGGATCGTATTCACACCATGTTGTCAGCATTGCGTTCTGTTTTGGCTAGTTGTGTTAGGCGGCGCGCAGGTGGTTGAGTTTAACGCAGAAGTTGCAGAGCAAGAGACTCCAGCCAAGCAATCGGTAGCATCAATAACAATTGAATTAGTACTAACAGAATCAGTGGTGAGAGATCAATCTGACCAGTATCTGGGCAGTAACGCCGCACTACAGCAAGTGCTGGGCGCGTCATGGTATCGAGCACAGGCGCGGCAGGGCTTTGCGGTGCTAACCATGACAATACGCTGAGTAATAGGGTGGCAAACAGCACAATATAGAGAATTAACTTAACAATCGCTAACAGACTCAGGAAAGCAATACCTGAGGCAACTGGTCCCCAGTTCGCGGTAAAGGGCATACCGCGAATCAGTCCAGTTAAGCTATGCTCAATGATTTGAATCAACCATGCTAATAGCAATGATGAGAGATCGAGTCCCCATAGCCCAGGTACGAAGCGGCGTACTCGCTTGACCATGGTATCGGTGAGTTGTTGCACAAAATGAGCGATTGGATTGCGATAGGGCGCACGCACCCACTGTAGATAAAAGCGCAATAAGAGTGCGAAAGTGTACAGCCCACAGACTACACTAATGAGATAAATTAAAGCATTCGCGAGCATCGGTTAAGGCCTGCTCAAGTCATCACCAAGCTCAGCTGCACGCTGTGCCGCACCTTGCACAGCACGGCGTATTGTGGCCTGTACGTGGTCGGCGTTAAGGATGCTCAGTGCGCGCTCGGTAGTGCCGCCTTTGGAGGTGACGCGAGCGCGCAATTCAGCAGGGCTGTCGGGACTGGATTGTGCGAGTTGTACCGCACCGGAAAACGTAGATAGCGCACTATGACGGGCCAAGGCCGGTGATAGTCCTAACTCTAGAGCAGCTTGTTCAAGTGCCTCGATAAAATAGAAGACATAAGCAGGCCCGCTGCCAGACACTGCAGTCACCGCATCAAGCTCAATCTCTGTATTGACCCAAAATGTGGTACCAACAGCGGCAAGAATTTGTTCTGCGGTATGTTTCTGTGCTGAATCAACTCCAGGCATTGCAAATAAGCCACTCAAACCTACACCAATTAGCGCGGGAGTGTTAGGCATGGCACGCACAACACGTGCATTCGGCCCTAGCCAGCGCTGTAAATCGGCACCCCGCAGACCTGCTGCAATGCTAATCACCAATTGATTGTTGATCACACTGCGCAGAGCTGTGGTCACGCTATGCATTTGCTGTGGTTTGACAGCCAATACAATGGTTTGTGCTTGTGCTGCTACGGTAAGTGCATCTTCTGAAGTGGTAATTCCAAAGTCAGTCGTGAGTTTTGCGCGCGCCTCCGGGAGCACATCAACAGCATGTATGGAGGCGGTAGTCCAGTGTTGGCGGAGTAATCCCCCGATGATTGCGGCAGCCATATTGCCGCCGCCAATAAATAATAGAGACATGTCGTAGTTGGGAAATATCTATTCTAGAAGTAGAGGGATTGTAGGGTTGATAGGTTGATAGTGGATTGATTATGCAGATATAGCCACCAAATGGAACTAAACCATTAATAAGTGAAAAGCATTGTGTAGTATTTAAGGATATCCAACTATTTTGAAACTCAAGTCTACTCTAGCCGATTTCCGCTTATTTATCTACGCTTTTGCGTGCGCCAAATAGGTCTGTGCCTACGCGAATCAGGGTTGCGCCTTCGGCGATTGCTAGCTCGAGATCTGCTGACATACCCATGGATAGCGTATCTATCTCAGGATGATCTGTTTGTAATGCGGTATGTAACTGGCGTAATAGTGCAAATTGCTGACGGAGGCGAGCATGATCATTGGTGGGCTCAGCAATCGTCATCAACCCGCGTAACCGTATGCGTGGGAGGTTAGCAATTGCACCCGCGAGTTCTGTTTCAGCGCCAGGCTCAACACCACCTTTACTCGCTTCGCCGCTGACATTGACTTGTATGAGTATGTTTAAGGGCGGCAAATGGGCAGGTCGTGCAGCGTCTAAGCGCTGTGCAATTTTAAGCCGATCTACGCTATGCACCCATGCAAAGGATTCTGCAATGAGACGGGTTTTGTTGCTTTGGATAGGGCCGATAAAATGCCAATCAATTGCTAAATGGGTCAGCTCGGTTTGCTTAGACAGCGCTTCTTGAACGAAGTTCTCACCAAAACAATGTTGACCACACTGCCAAGCTTCCATTATTTTGATAGAAGAGCAGTGTTTGCTCACTGCGAGTAACTGGATGGTATCAATATTCCGATTTGCATTGCTAGCCGCTAATCGAATACGCGCGATCACATCTTGAAAGTTTTTGTCGATTTGCGTCATAATTCGATATGAGATGTTTTGGGTTGTCTATCAATTAGTAAAATTAAGAGCAAACGATACATAATACTCTGGGGTGATTCAGCAAACATTGAACCTATTCCACTAGATTGTGATTAGCTTGATTTGATTTGCGACATAGCATCGTACATTTTGTCTGCGGCACATATTTGATCAGTAAAACACCTGTAAGATTGCAGCCGTGACAAAGGAAATGGTTTTATACCTAATTGCCCTAGGATTATAAATGGATATTGCTGATTTATTGACATTTGTGGTGAAGAATAAAGCTTCAGATTTACATCTGTCAGCCGGATTGTCGCCGATGATTCGTGTCAATGGCGAGCTGCGGCGCGTGAATTTGCCAATCATCAACCATGATGATATGCGAAAAATGATCTATACAATTATGAGTGAAGATCAACGCCGTTTTTACGAAGAAAATCTTGAATGTGATTTTTCTTTTTCAATTGCACAAATAGCGCGGTTTCGGACGAATGTATTCGTGCAACAGCGCGGCATAGGCGCTGTATTTCGGGTCATTCCTAGCGACATACTCTCCCTTGAGGCTTTAAAAGCCCCTGATATTTTTAAGGAGATTGCACTCCAACCTAGAGGCTTAGTGTTAGTCACTGGTGCTACCGGTTCCGGTAAGTCAACAACGCTAGCTGCTATGGTGAATTATATTAATGAGAATATTCGTGGCCATATTCTCACAGTTGAAGACCCGATTGAATTTGTATATGAGCCGAAAAAATGTTTGATTACTCAGCGTGAGGTTGGCCCCCATACGTTCTCATTTGCCAATGCGCTGCGTTCAGCGTTACGCGAAGATCCAGATATTATTTTAATTGGTGAGATGCGAGACCTCGAAACTATTCGCTTGGCCTTGACTGCAGCTGAGACAGGGCATTTAGTGTTTGGCACCTTGCACACCAGTTCAGCTGCTAAAACAGTGGATCGGATTGTAGAGGTGTTTCCAGGTGATGAAAAAGAGATGATGCGTTCATTACTCTCTGAGTCTTTACGAGCAGTCATATCGCAAACATTGCTCAAGACTAAAGATGGTGCGGGTCGGGTGGCCGCTCATGAGGTGATGATAGGTACGCCAGCAATTCGTAATTTAATTCGTGAAAATAAAATTGCTCAAATGTATTCTGCAATTCAAACCGGCGGACAATTGGGTATGCAAACCTTGGATGCTAATTTGCAAGATTTAGTGCGAAATAATATTGTTACAGTTGAAGAGGCGCGCACAAAAGCAGCCAATAAAGATGCGATACGCGACAAATAAAAATTTTACACTCGCAATTAATAAAAATTTTGCTTCATTAGCAATGCCTGCTTAGCGTTACGACGCTAGTATTCCGTAATTAATCGTCAAAGAGTGTGATCATACCGGTTCATGGAAAAAGCGATTAATGTGACTTTGCAATTGTTGCAAGTGATGCAACAATATAAAGCGTCTGACCTTTTTGTGTCTGCAGGGTTTCCTCCTGCGGTGAAAGTCAACGGCCAACTCTTGCCTTTATCAGAACAAAAATTAAGCGCAGACAATACGCTTGCTATGGGCATGGCTTTGATGAACTCGCATCAACAGCAAGTATTTACCGCGCATAAAGAGCTGAACTTTTCAATGGAGAAGCCTGGATTCGGACGTTTTCGCGTAAATGTATTTATGCAGCAAGGTAGTGTGGGTTTGGTTTTTCGGAATACCGGATTTGATATACCTAAATTAGAAGATTTGGGACTGCATAGCAGTGTCCGTGATGTAGCGATGGCAAAAAATGGCTTAGTGCTGATTGCAGGGGCTGCAGGTTCAGGTAAGTCAACCACCTTAGCGGCGATGATTGATTATCGCAATACGCATAGTCAAGGTCATATTGTCACGGTAGAAGACCCGATTGAATTCATGCATACCCCGAAGCAGTGTTTGGTGATTCAACGCGAAATCGGCACCGATACCTCATCTTGGAAAAGCGCCTTAACCAATGCAATGCGCCAAGCGCCCGATGTATTAATGATTGGTGAAATACTCGATCGTGAAGCGATGGAGCAAGCCATAACGCATGCGCAAACAGGGCATTTAGTATTGGCAACTTTGCATGCCAATAATGCCAATCAGGCGATTAATCGAGTGCTAACTTTTTATTCGGAAGCGCATTATAACCAGGTGTTAATCGATTTATCATTAAATTTGCGTGCTTGTATTTCGCAACGTTTGGTGCCGCGATTCGATAGTGAAGGGCGAGTATTGGTGCAGGAGATTTTATATCAGTCGTCGTTTGCGTCGAAATTAATTGAGAAAGGTAATATTACGGCACTAAAGGATTTGATGGCGAAATCTAACGAAGTGGGCATGCAGACTTTTGATCAGCATCTCTTCCAGTTGTATCGTAGCGGTGTCATTAGCCTAGATAGCACTATTGCGTTTGCAGACTCTGCAGATGATATGAGACTGATGATTAAACTAAACAGATCTATCGATGTTGATGCAGACAGAGTCGATACAGATGCTGCTGAAATCACTATCAACATGGATTGATTAGGCATTAGGATGACTAAGGCTTGCGCATACTCCCTGCCACAAGTTCATAACGAAATAATCGACACTCTAGCGCGCCATTAAATAGCGGTGTGCGGCGTGATGCTTTGAGGCGCATGATTTTTGTAATGCGTAAATCACCAGTCAGAATGAATGCTGTCCAACCGCTGTAGCGTTGTTTGAGGAGATCGCCGAGTGCGGGGTACCACTCCGCCAGTGTGTCGAGTTCTTCCATGCGCACGCCGTATGGTGGATTGGTGATCACTAGGCCACTTGGGGTGGGTGGGGTCGCATCTTCAATTTGGCACTGCTTAATATGGATTTTTGATTCTAAGCCCAGCACCATTAGATTTTTTTGCGTATGGACGATAGCATCTCCACTACGGTCGGACCCGTAAATCGCGAGTGCTACAGTGTGATCTTCTTGCGCGATCGCTGCCTCTCTAATCGCGGAATATTCAGCTACCGAAAAATTTTTTAAGCGCTCAAATCCAAACGTTCGATGTAAACCAGGGGCGCGGCGTTGGGCAATAAGCGCAGCTTCGATTAAGAAGGTGCCGCTGCCACACATGGGATCAAACAGTGTTTGTTCTGGTTGCCATCCTGCTAGGCGTAAGATCCCTGCGGCTAGGTTTTCACGGATGGGCGCATCGCCAGCCGTTTGGCGCCAGCCACGTTTGAATAAGGGCTCACCTGAGGTGTCTAGATATATTGTGGCGTGATCAGCAGTGAGAAACGTATGGACACGAACATCGGGCTGGCGAGTGTCAATATTAGGACGTTCACCCTCGGCTTCGCGAAGTGTGTCACAGATGGCATCCTTAACGCGCAAGGTTACAAACTCTAAACTGGTTAATGGGCTTTTAATGGCTGCAGTATCTACCCGTAGTGTATGTTTGGCACCAAACCATTTTTGCCAAGGGATGCGGCGCGCTAGTACATAAATATCTTTTTCACTGCGGTAGCGACTCTGGGCTATCCGCCATAACACGCGACTGGCAATCCGACTCTCCAGATTGATGCGATAGCATAGTGCATAAGGGCCACTAAATTGCACACCGCCATCAACGGCGATGACTTCTTGTCCGCCAAGACTCACTAACTCATCACGAAGTACAGACTCAAGTCCACGTGGACAGCTTGCAAAAAAATGCTCAATCATTGGGGTGTGGTCTCAGGGTTTAGATCAACGTAGACTTCAAATAAAATACGCTGCCACGGATTGCGTGACGGCATGAGTCGCACAATTCGTGCTTTAACGGCAGCGCCGGCGTCGATTTGACGCGCGACGTCGGTATTTTCGCGGCGTGGAATATAACCAAGATGTTGCCCTTGCCACTCAATGCGTACTGCATTGGAGTCATGTCGATTATTTGCTTCACGTTGCAAAGTGAGAGTGTCACCAAGAGTCATACGCTCCCACAAGTGACTACCGGCATAATACTGAAAGCCGGCAAGAGGGGATTGTTGAACAATAATGTAGGCTTGATTTTGAGCGTGTGTGTCAGTCGTTAGTAGAATAGCACTACA
>CAISJL010000143.1 GCA_903885665.1 uncultured beta proteobacterium
AATAAATACAAAAATTATCAATATAATAAAATAGTTAGCTTATTATGCGTGTCGACTACTACGAGTCACCCAACGCCCCGCCTCTTCAAACAACATCTGCTCACAATTTAACTCTTCACGATAACGCTGATGTCCAGGCAATTCTACAATGACCGTCCGACCACTGCGACGTAAGCTCGCGATCCGCCGCTGCAACCGAGCATCTTTAGGGCGATAAGGCGCTAAAATTCGAATCGATTTATTAACCACCACCCCTGCAGCAACCAACTCACGTAAATCTAGACTAAACCCCGTAGCAGGTCGAGCACGACCAAAGGCCTTTCCAACCTCATCATAACGACCACCCTGAGCTAGGGTATAGGCACCGGAATATGCCGCAAACACAACCCCACTATGATAGTGGTAACCTCGCAACTCGCTTAAATCAAAGCTACAGTGTGAAGACCAATCCGTCTGAGACTTGCTAAGTGCAGTCAAATCACGAAGCGCTGATCGAATAGCGGGTAACGCTGGCAATCGTCGTTTAGCTTCAGCCAGAACCTTTAAATCACCGTATAGCTCGGGCAACAGCGCTAAAGCATCGCGCGTCTTCCGATCTAAGCCTTTCGCCAGCTCAGCAACTGCAGGCACATCCTTAGTTTGCATCGCAGCAAACAATTCAGCCTCAAGCGGTGGCGCTACTGCAGCGCTATGCAACAACGCTCTAAAAATAGCGACATGACCAATGTCCAGAGAAACAGTTGTCACACCTGCAATCGCTAGGGCTTTGAGCATTAATTGCTGCACCTCTAGATCACTTTCTATGCCGTGATGACCAAATATTTCAGCACCTAATTGCAAAGGCTCACGCGTTCTACTCAATCCAACAGGTCGGGTGCGCAATACACTTCCTGCATAACACAAACGTGTCACACCGTTACAATTCAATAAATGGGCATCAATTCGAGCGACTTGCGGCGTAATATCAGCACGCACCCCAAGCATACGTCCAGAGAGCTGATCGACCAATTTAAAAGTTTGAAGGTCTAGGTCATGGCCGGTTCCAGTCAGCAACGAGTCGACGTATTCCAACATCGGTGGCATGACTAACTCATAACCATAGCAAGCAAACTCATCCAAGATGAGGCGACGCATAGCCTCAATGCGCCCAGCTTCTTCAGGCAAGATATCTTCAAAATATTCTGGTAATAACCAAGTTCTCATCGGACTATTTCTAATAGTGCGCCACGATCAAACTAATCAACGACTAGCCCATCTCTTAACGGCAAAAATACAATAAACCTAAACCAATTAACATCGAGGTCAGCCCTATGAATCTTATCTGACCATCACTGAGTTCGATGAGACGGCGAAATGTTTCTCGCCAAATCGCTGGTGATACAAACGGCATTATTCCCTCAATCACCAACACAAGAGCTACGACAGCTATTAACGATTCAGACACTGGCTAAAGACCGCAAACAATCAATTTGACATCCAGAGCGCCAATAAAAGAACTTAGGACCTACCTAGCACCAGACTTTCCACCATTTTTCATATATTTGAAAAACTCGGAATTAGGCTCAAGCACCATCACATCAGACTTACTTTTAAAACTAGAGCGATAGGCATCCATGCTGCGGTAGAAGGCATAAAACTCAGGATTGATTTCATAGGCTTTTGCGTAAATTGCCGATGCCTTAGCGTCCCCCTCACCTTTGATCTTTTGGGCATCCCGGTAAGCTTCAGCCAAGATTACCTCACGCTGCTTATCAGCATCAGCACGAATTTTCTCGGAGTCGGCACCGCCGGTAGAGCGTAACTCATTGGCCACCCGCTTTCGTTCTGCCTCCATGCGTCGATAAACTGACTCACTGACTTCTTGCGGAAGGTCTACACGCTTGAGTCGCACATCAAGCACCTCAACACCAATCTTGGCAGCATCCTCATTTGCCCGCTTACGCATCAAATCCATAATTTTATCGCGCTCACCAGACACAACATCATGCACGGTGTGGTTACCAAACTCCGCACGCAGACCATCATTAATTGTCTGCATTAAACGCGTCTGCGCCCGCATCTCCTCTCCACCAACTGAGGTGTAATAGTTACGCACATCGATAATCCGCCACTTCACAAACAAATCAACGAGAACGTTCTTTTTCTCAGAGGTTAGAAAACGCTCAGGCTCTGCATTATCAATCGTCAAAATACGCACATCAAAGAACCGAACGTTATCCAAAACAGGAACTTTTAGGTAGAGCCCCGGCTCCTTCTTAATAGATACCACTTCCCCTAAACGGAATACGATTGCATTTTGACGTTGATCCACAACAAACATCGACGAGCCAAGAGCAATAGCTACCGTCATTATGATCGTGATAATACTACCGACATTCAATTTCATTATCTTGCCTCCCGATCACGACTGCGTAAGGTATCTCGGCCACGTGCTGCACTATCAGATGCCGGAGCCTCTGCTGGCTTAGTCATCGCCGATGGAGACTCGGAAGTTGGCGCTGCAGGCACTGGTGATTGCATTTGCATCAATTTATCTAAAGGCAAATACAACAAGTTGCCGCTACCTTTTTGATCAACAAGAACCTTGCTGGTGTTGGTCATAATTTGCTGCATGGCATCGATATATAGACGATCCCGTGTAACCTGCGGCGCTTTGCTGTATTCGGCAACGATTTGGCGGAAACGTGATGCATCACCTTCAGCTTGCTGGATCACTCGGCTCCGATAGCCCTCGGCTTCCTGAATTAGACGGGCAGCCATACCCCTGGCTCTTGGAATGACATCATTAGCGTAGGCTTCGCCTTCATTTTTCTGACGCTCGCGATCCTGACTAGCCTTTACTGCATCATCAAAAGAGGCTTGCACTTGCTCAGGGGGCTGGGCATTTTGCATAGTCACCTTACTGATGCTCACACCAGTTTGATAGCGATCAAGTATTTCTTGCATTAGCTTCTGCGCGAGTGCAGCGACTTCAGCCCGACCTTCAAAAATAACAAAATCCATACTATTACGACCAACCACTTCGCGAATCGCCGTCTCAGCAGCCTGCATCACAGCGTCCTCGGTAGAACGATTACTAAACAAAAAATCATTGGGGCTTTTGAGCACATATTGAACAGCAAATTGTACGTCGATGATGTTCTCATCATCAGTCAACATCAATGCTTCCTTCAACTGCTTGCTTTTAACATTATTACGATAGCCAACTTCAACAGTTCGCACTTGGGCTACGTTGACAACCTCTGCAGATTCTATTGGATAAGGTAGGTGCCAACGAGGCCCTGGCATTGTGGTTTCCACAAACTTACCAAAACGCAAAACTACACCACGCTGTCCCTCATTCACAATATAAAAGCCGCTCCCCAACCACACTAAAAGCACAACAACCAAAACTACCGACAATCCACCCAGGGCCTGACCCATTTGAGGCCCCCCGCTAGCCGGCGGTGAAGCACCTGGTTTTTGATCACCGTTATTGCCGCCTAAAAGGCGAGCTAGGCGGCGATTTAAGTCACGCCAAATTTCATCCAAATCCGGTGGTCCTTGCTTACCACCGCCAGGACGTCGACCCCATTGAGGGTCGTTTAACGACAAAATTGGGGCTAAAATGCGCGCTAAAGCACTTTTAAAGCGAAATCGAATAGATGTAATGAGTTCAGTCATAGGGGATATGTCACAATTAAGCTGCAGCAGGTTGGCCAGGATCAATCGAATTCAGGGCATATTCTTGGATAGCATCGCGCAAATTAACAATTCCGTCACCAGTGAGCGCACTTAACCAGAGGCGGGAGATTCTACCATACTCGTCGCGCTCCATCCGAGGTTCTACTTGGGTGCGGTCTATCTTATTAAACACCATAATTTGGGGAACTTGGTTAGCGCCGATTTCACTCAGAACCTGATTGACCGCCGCAATTTGCAGATCCCGGTCAGGACTACCCGCATCTACTATATGCAAAAGCAAATTCGCTTTGATCGTCTCCTCCAAAGTCGCCTGAAACGCATCAACCAAGGTGTGCGGCAAGTGCCTGATAAATCCAACAGTATCTGAAATAACAACTGCAGCGCCCCGGATACCACTGAGGCGTCGCGTTGTCGTATCCAGTGTCGCAAAAAGCTGATCTGCAGCATAGGCATCTGCCTTTGCTAGGCGATTGAATAAGGTAGACTTACCAGCATTGGTATATCCCACCAATGATACTGAGAATACATGTGCACGCGATCTCGAACGTCTTTGGGTGGCATGCTGAGCCCGCACCAATGAAAGCTTCTCACGTAATAGTTTGACCCGTTTACCCAACAAACGACGATCAGTTTCGAGCTGGGTCTCACCTGGACCACGCATCCCAATCCCCCCACGCTGACGCTCCAAATGGGTCCAGCCTCTCACTAGTCGCGTCGACAAATGCTCTAATTGCGCCAACTCGACCTGCAACTTACCCTCATGACTGCGGGCACGTTGGGCAAATATGTCTAAAATTAAACTAGTCCGATCAATCACCCTGCAGTTTAATTGACGCTCAAGATTACGTTCTTGAATGGGACTTAGTGCATGATTAAAAATCACTACGGTCGCACGATGCTCAGCAACAGCTAACTCGATTTCTTGAACCTTACCCTTACCCGCATATAAAGCGGGGTCCGGGCGATCTCGTCGACCACGGACAACAGCAAGCACGTCAACACCACCACTGCGTGCTAACAGCTGCATCTCTTCAAGACTCTCAAGATAATCGGGTTCACCCAAATCCAAGGCCACAACTATGGCCGCCGTTCCGTTTCCGGGGCGCTCAAGCATTGATTAAATTATCCAGTAAAATCAATTACTTATCTAGGTTATCTTCATCCGATAAGGTCACAGCACGAGCCGGGACAACTGTAGAAATAGCGTGCTTATAGACCATCTGGGTGACAGTGTTACGCAAAAGTACAACATATTGATCAAAGGATTCTACTTGCCCTTGAAGTTTAATCCCATTAACGAGATAGATAGAAACGGGAATGTGTTCACGACGCAACGCGTTCAAAAACGGGTCTTGTAGTAGCTGCCCTTTATTACTCATATTTGCCTCAACAATTTAAAAAGACTACGGTTAAACAAGGAATTCACTTTAACGTAATTTGGTGCATGTGACCATAGAATTCGCAAAAATAAATTATTTTGCTTCCATTAAACAAATCAAATTGATCAAATCAAATTGATCAAGCTCTGATTTCAAATTTAATATATAAATTTGGACAAGACTGCCTTGCATTTCAATTTAATGATGTTTTGCTTCACCTCTCGCATAGGGGTTACGTCCAGTTTTAAATTCAACTTTCATCGGCGTGCCCGTTAGTTTAAAAGCATCCCTGAAAAATCGCTCCAAATAACGTCGGTAGGTGTCTGGGACTCTATCCAAAGCAGAACCGTGAATAATAATACGTGGCGGATTAGAACCGCCTTGGTGGGCATAACGCAATTTAGGACGCACTAAGCCTGAACGGGGCGGCTGTTGTTGCTGAACTGCAATTTGCAACATCCGCGTTAATTTAGGCGTAGGCAATCTAGACATGGCCGCAACATAAGCTGCATCTGCAGATCGTAATACTTCAGACACCCCCTGCCCCTGCAAGGCAGATATGAAATGAAAACGCGCAAAACTTAAAAACCCAAGCTTACGGGCTCCATCGCGCTTGACTTGATCCCGCTCAGACTCCGTCAAGCCTTCCCATTTATTCACGGCAACCACTAACGCCCGCCCCGCTTCCAAGATAAATCCTGCGATGTGCGCATCTTGCTCAGAAATCTCTTGTCGCGCATCGAGCACTAAAATCACAATATTAGCATCAGCAATAGACTGTAAAGTTTTGATTACAGAGAACTTTTCAGCAACCTCGTCAACCCGGCCACGCTTCCGCATCCCCGCCGTATCAATCAAAGTGTAGGGCTTACCAGCACGTTCAAAATCAATATAGATGGAATCTCTAGTCGTACCCGGTTGATCAAATACAACCACCCGCTCCTCTCCTAAAAGAGCATTAATCAGGGTCGATTTACCCACGTTAGGCCGCCCAACAATAGCGATTTTAGGCTGCTTGACGACCTCTTCAGACACTGGCACCGCCTCAGGGAACTCCTCCAAGACTATATCCATTAAGTCGCTAATATGCTCACCATGTTCAGCAGAGACCGCTAAGGGATCACCAAGCCCTAGCGCATGAAAGTCACTGGAGGCCGCGGCGTAGCTCATTCCCTCGGACTTATTCACGATCAACCAAATTTTTCTACCGCTACGTCGTAACTCAGCAGCAACCTCTCGATCCTGTCCGGTGAGACCTGCTCGCGCATCCACCATGAACAACACCGCATCAGCTTCGTCAACGGCTTGTCGTGCCTGTCTAGCCATTTGATGAAAGATCCCGTCTTTAGCAACAGGCTCAAATCCACCAGTATCGACAACAAGATAGGGTTTTTGCCCTACCAAACCTTCGCCATAATGGCGGTCACGAGTAATGCCTGGGGCATTGACAACAATAGCATCTCGACTACGCGTTAAGCGGTTAAATAAAGTTGATTTACCAACATTAGGACGACCAACAATAACAATAGTGGGTTTCATAGCTTGAGCCAGCTCCATTCAGCCCCACAAAGGGAGCATCAATTAGAGATCGCAATATTTCCTTATTTTAAGCTCACGGCATAGAGGCCACCGGCGCGCGTCTGCACTAAAAATGTAGACAAGTCCAACGCTAATGGGGCAGTTTGAATAGCACTACCATCGGTAGCAATACGTCCAACTATTGAGCCGTCTTCACGAGACAAAATGTGCACATAACCTTTAAAATCAGCAACAATTAAAAACTTGCCGAGGACGAGTGGTGCAGTTAAGTTCCGACCAAAAAGCTGATCTTGCTTCCATAGGCTAGAGCCTCTGCTCCGATCGAGCGCCAATACCGCACTCTTTTCATCGGTGTAATACAAGTTTTTGGCATCCAGTGATAATCCTACCAAACTCGAAGCATCTCGTGCCCAGATAGTTTCTCCACGGATAGGATCAAAACACGCAATTCGCCCTTGATACGCCACGGTACAAACTTGATCGTCATAAGCCACTGGGGCGCTAGTAATATCCGCGATTCGTTCAAGCTCGGTTGTACCCTTAGGTAGGGCAACCACAGCTTCCCAACCAATATTGCCATTCGCTAGTGATATTGCAGCAAGTCGACCACCAGGAAAACCCGCGAATAAACCGCCGCGGTATATAACTAAACCTGCATGACTACGCAGTGACAGACTTGGTAAGGTGCGTTGATATATCCACGCCTGTTTTCCATCTATAGCATTCAGACCATAAATACGACCATCACCCGTTCTGACAGCTACAATGCCATCAGCGCCTGCAGGTGGTGACAATACCTCACCAGTGAGCTGGGTTTTCCAGACCAATTTACCAGATGGTTCATAAGCAAAGACTTCACCTTTGATCGTGCCTACGATCAGTAAACCGACGCCGAAACCAACCCCTCCAGAAATTCGTGTGCCCACTTCAAAGCGGGCAATATTAGCGCCGGTATTAGCGACTATGCTATAAATACGACCCTCACCATCAGCCGCATAAATTAAATTACCCAAAACATAGGGTCGCAAAACTTCACGCTTTGCCTCGCCTAATTGATTCTTCCACAACACCTTGAGTTGCACACGCTCCTGAAACGAAGTCAACTCCGCAATCTTAACCTTCGCACCACTCCCACCAAACCAGCCACTATACATATTAGAAACTGTCTGGCATCCCGAGAGCAAAACACTCGATATCAGAGCAGACAAAACAACCATTCGGGTCACTTTCACTTTGCTTCACCGATTGCATCTAATTTCAATTGCACAATTTGACGTGCAGAACTAGCGGCATCACTTCGATCAAACGCTATTTGATAAGCTGCCCTCGCCTCCGAACGCTTACCCAAAGCAAACAAAATGTCACCTTTAATATCAGCAAACAAACCTGCGAAAGCATCATTATGCTTTGCCTCTATATTCTGCAAAGCTTGATCAAATGCTTTTTCATCCATCAATATTCTAGACAATCGTAAGCGTGCAACATCACGCACAGCCTCATCCTTTGCTTTATCAATAACCCATTGCAAACGAGTCTTAGCAGATGCCAGATCACCTGTTTCAAAATCGCTTTTTGCTGCGCCCAATGCAGCGAGGGGGCCGTAAGACGTTGAGCCGTATTGGGAAACGATTTCTGCTGCAATATCACGAACTCTTTTATGTTCATTCGCCTGTACCGCAGCTTGCTGCTGAGCAAACAACAAGGCCGCAGACGCCGCTCTTGACTGGCTATAATATTTCCAACCAAAGATTGCACAACTAATAATCGATACACCAATTACAGCAAGCATGACTAACCGACCATAATGCATCCACCAACTTTTGATGCTTGCTAATTGCTCTTGTTCTTCTAAGTCATATGCCATGGTATTACCTTGATTTTATAATTTGACATGCCGCAGGCAAAGTGACCCTTACCTGCTCCAATTTAACCGCTTCACACTCTCGCAAAGATTTTAATGTTAACTCTGCAACCTGCGCCTCATCATCACCCACAATAACAGCAAATCGCGCGCCACTCGAATCAGCCTTTTTCATTTGCGATTTAAAACTACCACCACCACAATGCAAGATTACTGAACACCCCTCATCCCTGAGAGTCTCTGCGATTCGATCAGCCCATAGATGAGCAGTATCGCCTTGACGCACCAAATACACATCAAGAGCGCGCTCTGAAATAGATTGACCATCAGAATCAGCCAACAAAGCCAACAACCTTTCCACCCCCATCGCAAAACCGCAAGCAGGTGCTGGCTTACCACCACATTGCTCTATCAAGCCATCATAACGTCCACCGGCACAGACCGTACCTTGCGCACCCAGGCGATCCGTAACCCATTCAAAAACAGTGCCATTATAATAATCTAATCCACGTACTAACCTAGGATTCACAACAAATTCAACATTAGCTCTACGCAAAGCATCCTGCAAATATTCAAATGCTCGGGCAGATTCAGTATCTAGATCGTCGGAAAGCTGGGGAGCGCCTACAATAATTTGCTTTAATTCAGGATTCTTGCTGTCTAAAATTCGTAAAGGATTGGTATATAAACGACGTTTGGCATCGGCATCCAAAGATTCAATATGTTTTTCAAGATAAGCCACTAATCGATCACGATACGCTAATCTAGCAGCAGTCGAACCTAAAGAGTTAATCTCAAGACGAAGGCCATGTATACCCAACTGACGCCATAGTCTTGCACATAATATAATTTGCTCAGCGTCTATATCCGGCCCAGCAAAACCCAAGGCCTCAACCCCAACCTGGTGAAATTGACGATAACGCCCTTTTTGCGGACGCTCATGCCTAAACATCGGACCACTGTACCATAAGCGCTGTGGCCCAGAATACAATAAGTTATGCTCAATTGCAGCACGGACACAAGAGGCAGTACCCTCTGGTCGTAATGTCAATTGTTCGCCATTTAATTCGTCGGTAAAAGTATACATCTCCTTTTCAACAATATCGGTCACTTCCCCTATAGAGCGTACAAACAACTCAGTACGCTCTAAGATTGGCATCCGTATCATTTTATAGCCATAAATATGCAAGCAATCAGATACTACAGCCTCAAAGAAATGCCATCGATGAGCATCAGCAGGCAATACATCATTCATTCCTCGCACGCCCTGCACCAATTTAGACATCATTAACAACCTCTACAGTTTCTGGACATAACGACTGCTGGCTATCTAATTGGGTGGCAACACGGGCAAAACGACGTTGAACATACTCTTCAACGATCGCTTGAAACTCTTCTGCAATATGATCACCTTTTAAAGTGACCGTCTTTACACCGTCAACAAATACTGGAGCCACAGGGCTCTCACCAGTGCCCGGCAGGCTAATACCAATATGCGCCTGCTTACTCTCTCCAGGTCCATTCACAACACATCCCATTACCGCAACATGCATATCTTCCACACCTGGATACAGAGGTCGCCACAATAGCATTTGCTCTCTAAGATAATGCTGTATTTGACTAGCGAGCTCCTGAAAAACCGTACTGGTTGTTCTACCACAACCAGGGCAAGCAATCACCATAGGGGCAAATGATCTCAGCCCCATAGTTTGCAACAGCTCCTGTGCAACCAATACCTCACGAGTACGATCACCACCAGGTTCAGGGGTCAAAGATACCCTGATCGTGTCTCCAATACCTTCTTGCAATAAAACTGCCATAGCGGCACTAGAGGCAACAATCCCTTTAGAGCCCATTCCAGCCTCCGTCAAACCCAGGTGCAGAGGATAATAACAACGTTGTGCCAAATCTCGATAAACAGCAATTAAATCTTGAACACCACTGACTTTACACGATAAGACAATACGCTCTTTTGCCAATCCCCATGAAACAGCCTGCTCAGCACTCTCCAAAGCCGACATTACCAAAGCCTCACGCATCACCACATTTGCAGCCAGGGGTTGGGAGAGACGACTATTTTCATCCATTAACTTTGCTAAGAGAACCTGATCCAAGCTACCCCAATTCACCCCAATCCGAACCGGCTTGTTATAGCGGCAAGCAAATTCAATCATGGTTCCAAACTGCTCATCACGCTTACTACCTCGACCAACATTACCAGGATTAATCCGCAATTTTGCTAACGCTTCTGCACAGGCAGGTTCCTGGGCTAATAGGCGATGACCATTAAAATGGAAGTCGCCAACTATAGGGACATGAATCCCCATGCCATCTAATTGCTCACGAATTCTTGGAACAGCATTGGCCGCAGCACTATCATTTACTGTAACTCTAACTACCTCTGAGCCCGCGCGTGATAATGCAATGATTTGCTCTACGGTCGCTGCAATATCGCCTGTATCAGTATTTGTCATCGACTGGACAACTATTGGCGAATCGCCACCTATCAGAACGTCGCCTACAGCGACCTTTAGACTCTGACGTCGAGCGAGTGGGCCATAAATATTTAAGCAGGTCATTTTGTAATTAATTCAGGATTAGCGATTATTCAAGTGTAAAGCGGGCGACATCAATATTGGTAAATGGCGCCATGTCGAATGGTTTACCATTATATGCCAGTCGCACACCTGCCGCATTACCAACCACAATACGCAAAGGTGGTATGCCTTCGACTACACGCTCTGTACCAGCTTGATTTAATTGCGAATAAATAACTCGATCATCTCGATCTCGCACGTCAACCCAAGAAGACGCAATAAATTTAATGGATATTTTTCCGACCTCAACAGCGACGGGGGGCATATTAGACGCGGCTGAAGAAGGCGCCACAGTTCCGTTTGCAAGTGGTTGATCTGCAGGCTTTTGCTGTTCTGGCTTAGGTCCTACTGTTGAGACTGGGGTATTAGCGACATCTAACTTGCTAACGGTAGGACTGGCATCAGGCACGTTCTGAGCAACTTCAGTTTGCTCCTGTGAGTCATCCTCATCTGGTGCGATAATAAACAATTCATACACAAGAACCACTGCAATACAAAGCAAAAGCCCAAAAAAATAAGGAAGCAAAGCAACCCATTTACGATAAAAAGGCAAAGTTATTGGCCGCGCTCTCTCTACAACTATACTGGATAACACAGGATTCTGTTCTAAAACCAAGTGAGAGAGTAACTCATCTCCATTAAGCCCGAGAAGCCTTGCATAGTTTCGCAAAAAACCTCGAACAAAGACCAAACCCGGTAACCGATCATAAGCATCAGCTTCTAACCACTCAACTTGCGCAATAGACAGACGCAATTGCTTTGCCACATCGGGAATTGAAAGGTTTTGCTGATCGCGAGTATGCTTCAAAATTGCACCTACAGAGATTGGTGCGTGAGCAGGCTCATCGACCAATTCAGGCGCTTTTTTCATAACGACATCCTGCTGCTTGTCAGTCACTATCATTCAAAACGGCCATTTTGTAAATCAGCCGCCTCCCTAGACTCAGGAAAATATTTACGTAATTGCAAAGAATAACTAGCTACTGATAGTCGATCATCCAATTGACGATGCAACCTAATACCTAGCCACAATAACTCTGGTGTTGGTTGCAATAACGACTCCAAGCGACGAAAATACTCCTGGGATTGAAGCAACTCCTTGCGAATCAAAAATAATTCAGCGAGTTGATATAAAGCAGTAGGGTAATTCGGTTGCATAGAGAGTGCCCGCTGAAAATACCCCTCACTACGCTCATACAAGCCTTTTCTACGCAAACAAATCCCTAAGTTAATCAGCGCCAGCTCAGGAGTCTTATATAGCGGATTTTTTAGAGCGTCCAACAAGTAACGCTCGCCCTCTTCCTCGCGCTGAAGCGCACATAAAAACTGACCAAAATTATTATTTGTCTCAGGGTCTGTTTGATTTAGACGAATTGCACGATTAAAAAATTGCTCAGCTAGCGCTTGATCACCTAAAGCTGCATGTATTAGCCCAGCAACATTTAAGGTATAGAAAAAATTTGAATCTGCTTGCAAAGCAATTTGCAATTCCTCCAAAGCCACATTTAGATTGCCAATTTCATAATATCCTTTCGCTAATTCAGCGTGCGCGCGCGCGCAACCCCTCTGATCAGATTCATTACCACTGGTATCTTGAGTCGGCCTAGCAGTGCCATCACGCGATGTCGAAGCACACCCAGTGATCAGTACACAAATAAAAACCCCTAAGATTAAAAAAATCCGAGAGATCATTCTAAATGTAAAAATATAATGGGTCATGATTGAGTCCAGATCAATTGCTCACCTCAATCAACTGCCGGCGCAATGCCCGCTTCGTTTTGTCTTGAACACGGCCCGCTAACTGCCCACAAGCGGCATCAATGCTATCGCCTCTCGTCTTACGAACAGTGGTTGTTAACCCTGCTTGCATCAAAACATCACGAAATTCCCTAACGGCAGTTGCGGAAGATCGTTGATACCCTGAAGTTGAAAAAGGATTAAAAGGTATTAGATTGATTTTACAAGGCACCGCACTGACCGTATTCACTAGTTGGCGCGCCATTTCGACACTATCATTGACTCCCGCTAACATCACATACTCAAATGTGACAAAATCACGTGGTGCTTTTTCGATATATCGTATACAAGCATCTAGTAACTGACGGATTGGGTATTTACGATTAATTGGTACCAACTCATCTCGTAAAAGATCATTTGGAGCATGCAGTGATACTGCGAGGGCTACTGGACAAGCGTCACGCAATCGATCAATAGCCGGCACAATACCGGAAGTTGACAAAGTCAGTCTACGCCTAGAAATCCCATAAGCGTGATCATCTAACATCAATTGCATTGCATTAACTACGGCATCAAAATTAGCAAGTGGCTCTCCCATCCCCATCATCACAACATTAGTGATTGGCCGAATTAGATTCAAATCAGTAGCTACACTACGACTGGCATACCAAAGCTGACCAACGATTTCAGCCACAGTTAAATTTCGATTAAATCCTTGTCGACCCGTAGAACAAAATGTGCAATCTAGCGCACAACCTGCTTGCGATGAAATACACAAAGTTCCTCGATACCGTTTAAGCCGGACCTCTTCTGACTGAGTCTCTTCAGCAATATTGAACTCTGGTATAAAAACTGTCTCAATGGCGTTGCCTGTACCAACGTCAAACAGCCACTTTCGGGTGCCATCTTTAGCAGTCGTATCTTGCATTAACTCAGGCGCTAAAATATTGGCTTCAACACGTATACGCTCCCTAAAAACTCGGGAGATATCTGTCATCTGTTCAAAATCGTTGCTGCCAACCTGATGCATCCAGCGCATCATTTGATGCGCACGAAACGGCCGCTCCCCCATGCCAACACAAACTGCCTCTAGTTGACTACGATTCAAGCCCAGTAAATTGAGCAGCATGGGGCAAAACCTCGTTCAACGACTATGCAAATCTAGCGATGGGAAAAAGTAAGCAATTTCTATTGCAGCATTTTCAGCAGAATCAGAACCATGGACGGCATTAGCATCAATGCTATCTGCAAAATCCGCTCTAATTGTACCAGTGTCAGCTTTTTTAGGATCGGTAGCGCCCATTAACTCGCGGTTCTTCAGTATTGCCCCAGGCCCTTCTAAGACTTGAATCATAACCGGGCCAGAAATCATAAACTGGACTAAATCACCAAAAAATGGGCGCTCCTTATGAACAGCATAAAATCCTTCAGCTTGAGCGCGTGACAATTGCGTCATACGAGCTGCAATCACTTTTAAACTAGCCTGCTCAAAACGAGTATAAATTTGACCAATGACGTTTTTAGCTACGGCATCTGGCTTAATAATTGATAAAGTGCGTTCTTTACTCATGTAATTCCTCAAAAATAATTAAATTAACAATCAAGAATAACACGATAACATCTTGAATAAAAGACGTTTAATAGGATTTAGCGTGTTCTCCGCCGAATAAACAACCATTCTGCGGGGTCAAAATCTACAAAGCCTTCAAAGACCGATCATTTTGACGTCAACTGAAACAGTCAAATGGAAAAAACCTGCCAAATTGGATACCAACCAAACTCATCTTTATTAACCTGAAAGTCTACGTCTATCGCCAAGTTTGCAATTGCAACCAATCGATCACCAGCATAAATAAAGGGTAAGCGTTCACGCTCCCAAGGCGGTAGCTTTGATTCTTGAAGTATGTTCTTAACCGATCTTAGGTGCCCGCCACGCTCTGGGCGTAGCTTTTCACCCCCAGACCTTAGGCAAACCCTTAATTTATCAGTATTTATCAATAAACCTGATATACCTCGACCTTTCTGACGGCGAGAAAGTAGAGTGCCGCCGAGCTGAGGTATGGTTAATCGTGATTGCCCGTTCCAGTTGCAGGCAAAAAATCGATCTAAGACAGGGATTGTGGGGACAATATAAAGCCTGTATTGATAACGCCTGAGTTCATAACCCTGTAATTTCAATCTCAACTGAGCATCTGGACGGGCGGTTAACACTTGCTGCAAAATTTCGTCGAGATACGCGTGATCCGGCATCAACACCTGATGCGCCCGCAAAAAATAACGCAATACATTTCGTGCTCGTAAACTTCCTAACTCTCCAAGCCCCAAAATAGACAATGATGATGAGGCTAAGCCCTCATTAATATTTTGCAAATCCTCTACAGCAAGAATATCTAATAATTCTGAAGTCTCAGCTTGAAGTTGAGCCGCACGCGCTAAAGTAATATCTACTTGAGGAAGCTTATCTTTAATTAAAGGCAGAATAGAATGCCTTAAAAAATTACGTAAATAAGACTCATCACGATTTGACTCGTCCTCAATCCAACTCAACTGATGTCGCTCGGCGTATTCAACAATCTCAGCGCGAGAACTATTCAGCAGCGGTCTAATCAATTGGGTGGGATCAGTTTTTTTTCTGTCTACCATAGCCCCAGTTAAAGGCATTGCTGACAAACCTCTGGGGCCTGATCCTCTGAGGAGTTGCAGCATAACAGTCTCAGCTTGATCATCGCGATGGTGGGCTAAAAATAAAACATCAGGCCTGATTTTCGCAAATACAGCGTAACGTGCCTGACGAGCAGCGCCCTCCAAGCTATTACCTGTGGCTACATTCACCTTAGAAACTATTAATTTGATATGCAGTCTGTTACATAAATCACGACAAAAACGAACCCACTGTAATGCATTAGGGCTGATTTGATGATTGACATGGACGGCACGCAGGTCTATCGATAAATCACCTAAGAAATGAACTAATATATGCAATAAAACTACCGAATCAAGTCCTCCACTTAAAGCCAAAACCATTCGCTGATGAACAGATAGATCAACATTGTTCTCAACAACCGAAATAACCTTAGCTGCTAATCCATCCATCGCATTGCTCAGCATTTAGCAGGTCAAGTTTAATAGCTGACACTAACGACTTTCAGCGAGCTTAAACTGCCCATAGGACATCCATCTTGCATAACGTTCAGACATCAACTGATCGATGGGTGTATCGCGCAATTGGCGCCAACTCTCTTGTAAGGCCTTTTTAAGAAGTAACACCATTGCAGCCGAGTCGCGATGAGCACCGCCTAAAGGTTCAGTGACCACCTTATCAATCAAACCTAGAGTTTTTAATCGATTCGCGGTGATTCCCAATGTTTCAGCAGCCTCAGCAGCATGCTCAGCACTTTTCCAAAGAATAGAAGCACATCCTTCAGGAGATATTACAGAATAGGTTGAGTATTGCAGCATTAGCGTGACGTCACCTACTGCAATCGCTAATGCACCACCAGATCCACCTTCGCCAATAATTGTACAAATAATGGGGGTCTTTAGAGATGCCATCTCAAAAAGATTACGGCCTATCGCTTCAGACTGGCCTCTCTCTTCGGCTCCTACACCCGGATAAGCGCCAGGCGTATCGATAAACGTAAATATGGGCACATTAAATTTTTCCGCTAACTTCATGATTCGCAAAGCCTTACGATAACCTTCAGGCCTAGGCATACCAAAGTTTCTGTAAGTGCGCTCTTTGGTATCTCGTCCCTTTTGATGGCCGATCACAACGACAGACTGTCCACCAAAACGCGCCCACCCACCAACGATAGCAGGGTCATCTGCAAATCCACGATCACCATGCAACTCTTCGAAATCCGTAAACATGCCCTGTATATAATCTAAAGAATAAGGGCGCTGCGGATGGCGAGCCACTTGAGAAATTTGCCATGCATTTAACTTAGCGTAAATATCCTTAGTGAGTGCCTGACTTTTCTTCTTCAGTCGAGAAATTTCTTCTGAAATATCAACAGCGGAGTCATCCTGAACAAAGCGAAGCTCATCGATTTTGGTCTCAAGATCGGCAATTTGCTGTTCGAACTCTAAAAAAGTAGTTTTCATAAGATTAAATGATACAGTAAGTCATCATGCATTGGACAGCCCATGCTTATAGATCGATGAGGTGCATAAATCAGAAGTCATACCACAAAATAAATGAATATCTTAGCATCATGCCTAATACCAAGCCAATCCACTGCCTCTAGGATCGCTTGCCGCCTGAGCATTAGCATTTTTAGAAGATTGAAATACAGCCTGTAAATTTCCCCAAGGTCTCACTCCAAATTGCACACGATGACCTTTATCTTCTAGCTTTTTCACCCATTCTGAAGAATAGCCGTTTGGCTCAAGCTCTAAGCGGTCTGGCCAAAACTGATGATGATAACGCGGCATACTAACCATTCGCCGTAAATCCACCTCATTATTGTGTATGTAATTTAAGCTTGCCAATAAAACTTGGCTAATAATTCGCGATCCTCCAGGCGCCCCCAAAACCAGTACCCCTTTTTCATCTTCTATAAAGGTTGGAGTCATACTGGACAATGGACGTTTACCGGGAGCAACGCCGTTAGCTACGCCACCTTTCAACTTAAAACTGTTGGCTATATCCCCTCGCAAAGTAAAATCATCCATCTCATTATTAAGCAAAACGCCTGTGCCCTGCCCCACTAAACCAGAACCAAACAACAAATTGATCGTCAATGTTGCTGCAACGCGATTACCAGCACTATCAATCACAGAAAAATGCGTCGTATGATCACCACCTGAAATTGGACTTTCATCTAAGGATTCAAGAGCGCTCACACGGTCTGGAGAAACGTTCTTAACATACTGATTTAATTTAATTTTTTCTAAATCTTTCGAGATAGGCGGCAAACCAAAATCAGGATCGCCTAGCCGCCATCGATCTCGAAATGCGTAGCGCAATGCCTCTACAACCAAATGAGCGGTTTGTGGATTTTGCGCATCTCCCAGTTCAAAATGCTCTAAAACGCCCAAAGCTTGAAACAATGCTATGCCGCCCGCAGAAGGTAACGCTGCCGAGGTAATACGCGCATTTCGATAGGTAAAAACAATGGGTTCACGGTCTATCGCTTGATAATTTACTAAATCATTCATTGTCCATACACCGCCAGCACCATTAACGGTATTTACTAGCGCTTGGGCAATGGGCCCAGAATAAAATGCACTTTTAAATCCATCCTCAACAATACGCTCTAAAGTGTTAGCCAAATCTGGCTGTCGCAAAACAAATCCAACCTTAGGCACTTGACCACGATCGAGAAACCGCTGCCCCCCCTCGCTTTGACGCAAACGAGCTTGTCGCATCTCCACAATATTGACATAACGCGAATCCACTGCAAAACCATCGCGCGCTAATTGAATCGCAGAAGCCAGAGTTTTGCCCAACGGCAAACTACCACAACGCTCAGAGAGTCTAGCCAACCCTGCAGGTAGCCCAGGAATAGCCACAGCAGCTCCACCACGAACTGTCGCATCCTTTATCGGCGAACCATCTACATCAAAAAAATGTTGTGGGCGTATGCCTGAAGGTGCAGTTTCTCTTGCATCAATCATCATTTGCTGACGATCAGAGGATCGATGCCAAAGTAAAAATCCCCCACCGCCAAGCCCCGATGAGAAAGGCTCAACTACAGCCAGAGTAACAGCAACAGCAACCGCTGCATCACAGGCATTTCCACCTTGGTCTAAGATGCGTTCTCCTGCCGCTGTGGCAAGCGGGTGCGCCGAAGCAATGGCAGATTGAGCAGCCATTAGAGGATGAGGAATTAAGAGTGAGGATACTGCTAAAAATATTGAGCAGCTCAAAAAACGAAACCAAATTAGACTAGTATTCAAGTAAAAAGCACCAGTTCTATACTGAATAACATTCATAAGCGATGTGGATATCAGTCGAAACATATTGAGCTATTGAATTGAGCTGCATTAGTAGTAAAAAATATCTCATAAAATTATTTGGGTCGACGATTGGCATCAAAATGCATAATACATGCTGCAATACCCAATAAAAAAGCATCCAACCAGAAAACGGGAACCATACCCAAACCAGCGCTTAGAGAGCCAAATACAAACGGCACCAATACCTCAGTCCCTTTGGTAACCATTTGCCGCAAGCCCATAGCCTCACCAGCACGAGCTGTCGGCGCTCTGTTGTAAGCAAGCATCATGGACAAAGGGCTACCACAACCCAGACCTAGCCCTAAAACAAAAGAGATCAAAGCTAGCGGCCAGAAACTTTTTACAAACGGAAAAATGATACAAACAATAGCCGCAGAAAACAAAGATATCGCAAGCACTCTCTCCTCGCAGTAAAGCTTCACTAAATTTGTCATGGCCGATCGGACTAATAACAAAGCCATGCCGAAAGCACCAAGAATCATACCGATTTGAGATGGACTTAGACCAATCTTATGCCCATAAATAGGTAATAATAAATTATATAACTCTAGGCCAGTTTCAATGATTCCCGCAGTAATCAACGCTCTTCTAAGCGAGTTATTTTTTAATAAATCACCAACACTTTGTTTAGATTGATCAGTCTTAGCTACTGAAATTCCCTCAGCAATCGGAAGCCAGCCACGAAAAAATAACATTAACAATACAGGTATAGTTGGAAGCACCGATAAAATAAAGAAGGTCGTGCGGTGGCTAGTCGCATCTATTAGAAACCCAGCACTAGTCGGCCCAAGCAAAGCCGTCATCCCTATACCTAAACTATACCAACTGAAATTTTTCGTGCGCTCAATACCATCAGCCATTGCGCCAATTAGATGCTGAACGGCAACCGTATAAAAAATATAACAAAATCCAATTAAAGCTGCAGAAATATACAACAAGGGTAAAGAAAATCGAAGATATGGAATATATAACCCAAATACTAAACCTGAAGCGCCAAGAATCATCGGCCATCGAAATCCAATGCGATCTGAAATTTTTCCGGCGTATACAGACAACAGCAACGGAAAAATTGCAAACATTGAAAACAATAATCCAACATAAAAAACATTTGCACCTAGCTCTAAAGCTGATAAGGTCATTAGAACTTTACTGCCCTTATAGGCGGTATGAGCCAATACACTCAATAAAATCACACGAAAAATCGGAGGAAAAACCATATTAATTAACAATCATCCAATAACTTAGAAAATACAATCAAAATTCAAATAACTCTTGTTTTTTAATGCCTATAAAGTGTATTTTAACGTATTCGGTATCTTTATTACTGCTTTACTTAATTACGGATCATCTATGACCATTCGACACATTGGCATCTTAAGTCCAGGAGATATGGGGCAAGCGGTAGCACAAACTTTGATTATGCAAGGCCGCAAAGTGTATTGCGCACTAGACGGTCGTAGCTCCAGAACAAAATCACTAGCAGCCAGCGCAGGTCTTGAGGACTGCGGTGACATTGGTCAATTAGTCAACCAATGCGAGCTTATAATATCGATAATGAATCCGGGGGCTGCACTTGATAATGCAATTGCTACCGTAGAAGCAATGCACACCAAGAAAAAGTATCCTCTCTATATTGACTGCAATGCGATCGCCCCCCAAACAATGCAGAAAATTGCAAACCTTATCCATCAAGCAGGTGGGCAATGCTTAGATGGCGGCATTATCGGCCCACCACCACGCGGTAAGGCTAGCATGCGATTATACGTCTCAGGACCTAATGCTGATCTCATCAATGCATTTAACTGCGACGCCATTAAGGTGCGCGTCATTAGCGACAACATTGGCGACGCTTCAGCTTTAAAAATGTGTTACGCCTCATTTACAAAGGGTGCAATGGCTCTTGGAATGGAAATGTTGATTGCCGCTCGTAAAATGGGAGTAGATCAAGCGCTAGACCAAGAGCTTAAAGAAAGTGCAGCTGACAATAGGCAATGGATACTCAGTCGTAGCGTTGTGATGCCTCCCAAAGCACACCGTTGGGTACCAGAAATGCAAGAGATTGCAAAGACATTTTCTGATATTGGGCTAACACCCAAAATCCTATTAGGGGCATCTGACATGTATGAAATGATTGCTGCCACCTCCCTTGGGCTAGAGTCACCGGAGGACGCCCGCAATAAAGCACGAGATGGTCAAACCATAGTCAATCAGTTAGCAGATGAGTCATCTAAATAGTCAACATTCATCCATATCAAAACAATCGCCAGCCCAATTGAAATCTATAGTTAAAACTATATTTAGTCGCTTAATTTTTCTAAGCCTAGCACTTATTAGTCTTGTCATTGCATTCTTCTTTATTTCATTTGCCATAGCCATAGTGGTTCTGGTATTCGCATTTATCTTTACTAGGATGTGGTGGTTGCGACGCAAAATTCAATCACAAACAACGACCAACTCTCCAGGTGATGTTGATGGGGAGTATTATGTCATCACAGAGCACGAAGAATTGAAAACTTCAAAGACTAAAACCACTCAGATTGAAATCACAAAAGAATAAAAATAAAGACTAATCAATCAAAATAATTAAGATTTTTCTAATACTGCTCGCTCTACTTTTGATTGAGTGCGAGTATCAAAGCGGGATACATTGACGATAATACGCTCATGCGTTCCTTCGCCAATGCGCTCAACCTCATCTTCCGCCCACACTCGAAAGGTGAGCTTACGCCCGTCTACCTGAACCAACTCGGCATGCGCAAAAACTCGCATACCCACTGGAGTGGCTGCGATATGACTGACGTCTAAACGTACACCCACAGTCTGCTCACCAGTTACTAATAATCCTTCAACAGCATTTAACGCAGCCTCTTCCAACAACATCACCAATACCGGGGTAGCAAGAACTTTAATCTTACCACTGCCAACATGTGGTGCAGTATCTCGAGTCCCTACCATAATTTCGGTATGACCCGCGAGACCTGCTTTAATAGTCACATTCTGCATTTGCTAATTCTATTTAAAATAAAAAATCATATTAAAAAATTTATCGCAAAAAATCGAGCATATACTGCTTATACTCAGCCGCAAACACTAATGCATCCATTTCCTTGGCACTTGCAATACTATCTTTCAAATCTGCAGGTGCCCCACCTTGATACAGATGTTCATATACGCTACGCAAGGCCTTCACAGCAGCTGCTACTGGCTGGTGCCCTTGCAACAACACTCGAGCACCTGCTGCAGCAAAATCCTCACGAGATATTGATGCTGGTGCAGAACCAACAACGATGGGCAGTTGCGAGGCCTCATGTATGATTCGAACTTGCTCTAATGACTCAACGCCAATCAAAAAGATACAGTCTACACCCGTGGCCGCATACGCTTTAGCACGCTTTGCAGTGCGCTCAGTATCCTCAACTTTTAGTCCCGCCGTTCTACCGGCAATGACAGTCGTTGGATCACGACGAGCAGCAACAGCAGCCTTTAACTTACCAACCATCTCTTCCATAGAGATTAACTCATCCGCACCTTCTGCTTGGCCAAAGCGTATTGGCAATGCTGTGTCCTCAATACTCATAGCAGAAACTCCAGCATGCTCTAATTCTTCAACAGTTCGCATCACATTTAAAGCATTACCATACCCATGATCTGCATCCACCAATAAACTTAAATTACTAACACGCATGATTCTTCTTACTTGATCTGCAAAATCAGTTAAAGTCAAAACAATTAGATCTGGAGCTGCTAGGGTTGTATTCGAAGAGACAGAACCGGCTAAAATACCTAATTGATAACCAACACTTTCTGCGGTACGCGCCGACAAAGGATCGTACACACTAGCAGGAGACAGGCATTTGCTACCATTTAAAATGTTACGAAATCTCTGACGTTGCTCTGTATGACGACTATGACTCATTACAGTTTTCCTGTTTAATTAATTAAGTATTACTATTACTATAACTATAAATTAGTAGCGCCATCGTAAAGCACTCAAGAATGCTTATCTATTGATATCACCCATACATAGATATTTAACTTCAACAAACTCCTCAATACCATACTTAGAACCTTCACGACCTATGCCCGACTCTTTAATACCACCGAATGGCGCAATTTCATTCGAGATAATACCCACATTAATCCCTACTATACCCGACTCAAGTCCCTCAGCAATTCTCCAAATCCGACCAATATCGCGACTATAAAAATAAGCCGCTAAACCATACTCGGTATCGTTGGCAAGTTTTAACAAATCCTCTTCAGTTTTGAAACTATACAAAGGCGCAACAGGGCCGAAAGTTTCCTCAAAGGTTACTTTCATATCAGTAGTCACGCCAGACAATACGGTAGGCTGAAAGAATTGACCACCCTTGACATGTCTTACTCCACCAGTAAGAACCTTTGCACCTTTGGCAAGAGCATCAGCAATATGCTCCTCAACTTTTTCTACCGCTTTCATATCAATTAACGGGCCTTGAGAGTTCCCTTCAATCAAACCATCACCAACTTGCATTTGACTGACTCTTTCAGCCAGCATCATCGAAAATTTATCATATACTCCCTCTTGTACAAGTATACGATTAGCGCACACACAAGTTTGCCCAGTGTTACGGAATTTTGAGGCCATTGCGCCCTCAACGGCAGACGAAAGATCGGCGTCATCAAATACAATAAATGGCGCATTACCCCCTAACTCTAATGAAACTTTTTTAACGGTTGAAGCACATTGTTGCATCAGCAACTTACCAATTTCAGTAGAGCCCGTAAAGGTGAACTTGCGAACCAAAGGATTACTAGTCAACTCATGACCAATTTCGCTCGCAGAACCAGTAACTACCGATAAAACCCCCTTGGGGATACCTGCACGCTCAGCGAGCTCGCACAACGCCAACGCAGAATACGGGGTTTGTGATGCAGGCTTGATAACCATCGTACAGCCAGCTGCAAGAGCAGGACCAGCTTTGCGAGTAATCATGGCATTTGGAAAATTCCAAGGGGTTATTGCTGCACACACCCCAATAGGTTGCTTAATGACTACAATGCGCTTATCAGAAGCATGGCTTGGAATAGTATCGCCATAAATACGCTTTCCTTCTTCCGCAAACCATTCGATAAAAGAAGCACCATACGCGATTTCGCCCCTAGATTCTGCAATAGGCTTACCTTGCTCTATGGTCATCAAACGCGCTAAATCCTCTTGATTGGCCATCATCAATTCGAACCATTTTCTCAAAATGTTCGAACGCTCTTTGGCGGTTTTGGTACGCCATGCAGGCCAAGCGCTATTAGCGGCTTCAATAGCTCTTTTAGTTTCCACAGCACCCATCTTAGGAATAGTGCCAACCAACACACCAGTTGCTGGATTACGTACTTCCAAAGTCGAACGATCATCTGCACTAATCCATGCACCATCAACGTAGCACTGCTGACGAAAAAGACTGGGGTCTTGGAGACCTAATGGTGAATTCTGGGACATCACATACTCCTAATAACTGAAATCAAAAAAATTGTCATGACATTGTGCATAAAATACAAAATAAAAACTAAGTAGTTTCATAGCCGAATATTCAAAACCTTATCACCTGCCAATGAAATACTGTGTTTTAGTGTGTTTTAATCAGTAATTTTACAAAAACATAGTATACCAAAGCACCCGAGTGATTCAGCCATAGTTAACTGAAGATGAAGACTTAGCGATGAAATCAACTATCATTTTGATTGATAAAGTTAATGAGACCTTAATTTTGCTATAATATGAACTTAAATAGCCCTATCCAACTGAAAACCAACTTATTTCATGCCCTACTTAAAATTGAACAAACCCAATCTTAACCAAGAAATTCGCAATCTTGCTAACAATATTCAAATGAAACGATATATTTTCATTCTCTTACTACCCTTACTTAGTGCTTGCGCGTCCACAACAAGGCAAGTTGATCCTTTTGAGTCTTTTAATCGTAAAGTGTATACCTTTAACGATACTATTGATCGCGCGGCAGTTAAACCTATTGCACAAGCCTACGTAAAAGCAGTGCCTAACCCAATAAGAGCTGGCGTCAGCAATATTCTTTCCAACCTAAATGACATATCTGTAGCGTTAAATAACATATTACAGGGCAAACTCAAAAATGCATTTTCAGATTTAGGCCGTTTCACAATAAACACCACAGTTGGTTTATTTGGAATATTTGATGTAGCTAGCACTACAGGGCTGGATAAAAACGATGAAGATTTTGGGCAAACATTAGGCTATTGGGGTATTGGTGACGGACCATATATTGTTCTGCCATTTTTTGGGCCGAGCAACTTAAGAGACTCAGTTTCGCGCGTCGTAGACATCAAAACATCAGCTACAAATTTAATGCTCGAACCCAAAGACCGAAATATTTTGTTTAGCTTCAACATTATTCATCGCCGCAGTCAATTACTCAATGCTAGTAATATTCTCTCAATAGCTGCAATTGACGAATACGAATTCGTCAGAGACGCCTATTTTCAAAAACGCTTAAATCAGATATATGACGGCAATCCACCACGCATCAAAGATGATGAAACTACAATAGAGTTACCTATTAAATCAGCAACTATTAATACCGATGATATTTATAATTCAACATTACTCACCATCAACAATAGTTCAGAGGAGCCGCAACCTGATTAGCATTATTGCGCTCTTACGATCTAGGTAATCAATAACATTATATTTTGGTTGTTAATTTAACTTAGAAACAGATTGCTCCAAGGCAAACAAAGTCTCTTTGATATCATCAGCATCTGGTGCCCCTGGACAAATATGAAGATAGGTTCTTAAGTCACTTAACGCTGCCTTATAACAATCCAGCTTAAGATAAATACTCGCACGATCTCGGTAGGCCTCATCAGCATCATCTGACAATAACGTGATAATAAAATCACTAACAGATAATGCACGCATCCAGTCTTTATTATCAGAATAAATTTTCAGTAAATTTCTTAATATACGCGCCAGAATATTTCTGTTAGTGGCAGCGCTGAGCAGATGAGATAACATTCCATCCGAAACACTTGAAATATCACCAATAGAGTGCAAGCGATCCTTAAGATCCTCAAGGCTTAAGGTTATTCCTCGATTAAATACGTCAATAATAACAATATTATCATTTACTACACATTTCACTAAGAAATGGCTAGGAAAGGCAATGCCATACATTTTTAATCCTAGGCGTCTCCCAATTTCTAAGTAAACTATACTTAATGTGATTGGAATACCTAATCTTCTGATTAAAACCTGATCAAGAAAACTATTTTTTGGATCAGCATATTCTTCAATATTCCCACGAAAACCAAGCACCGCAAATAAATAATTATTTAAGGCCATTAGTTTTTCAGGCACGCTCGTATCTCCCCGAAACTTTTTTCTGATTACATGAGCGATTTCATCTATTTGCTCAAGACAGATTGCTAAGTCAAGCTCAGGATGATCAATTGCTGATATAAATAACGCCGCCTCGGCCAAGGAAATCTCCTCATCCGAGACTTCTGCCAGACGCCGCCATTTATTCAAGAGCTGCAAATCGACTGGAGTATAATCATTCAAGGTCAAACCGCCAATCTTTTGAGATGCCAAACATTTTCTAGAATTCCAGTGCTTTAATTCGACAATTAAAATCGTTGTCAAATGTGGTTAAAAAAATTTATTGAGGGTTATAATAATCGTTATTACATTTTAAAAAAACGCCTCAGTAGCTCAGTGGATAGAGCAGCCCCCTCCTAAGGGGCAGGTCGTACGTTCGATTCGTATCTGGGGCGCCACAGTTCGCTTAATGTGTAAAATCAATCACCCTTAGCATCAAGGCCTTAGAAAATATCAATC
>CAISJL010000144.1 GCA_903885665.1 uncultured beta proteobacterium
AAATTAATAAATAAATTATCAATATATTATCAACAACTTATTTAATAACATTATGGAGAGCTCCATGACCAAACCGACCTCTGGAACAATTGAGTCTGTTTTACAAGAGTCGCGCATATTCCCGCCCTCTCAAGCGCTCATGAACAACGCAAATATATCTGGAATGCCTGCTTACCAAGCGCTTTGCCAGATGGCTACAGATGATTACACCGGTTTCTGGGCCCAGCTGGCAAAGCAACATATAACTTGGAAAGAACCGTTTACTCAAATCTTAGACGAGTCAACACCCCCATTTTTTAAGTGGTTTAGCGATGGCAAACTCAATGCCTCTTATAACTGCTTAGATCGTCATCTTAAGCAACAAGGTAACAAAACAGCGATCATTTTTGAATCGGATGATGGAATCGTTACTAAGGTAAGTTACCAAAAGTTGCACCAAAAGACTTGCCAAGCTGCCAATGGACTCAAGTCTAGAGGGATTGGCAAAGGTGATCGTGTGATCATCTACATGCCTATGTCGATTGAAGCAGTGATTGCCATGCAAGCATGTGCCAGAATCGGTGCCATTCATTCAGTTGTGTTTGGTGGATTTTCTGCAAAAAGCCTGCAAGAACGTATTATGGATGCAGGCGCTGTTGCTGTTATAACAGCTGACGAACAAATGCGTGGCGGAAAAACCATACCACTAAAAAAGGCTGTTGATGAAGCCATTGAATTAGGACACTGCAATTCTATTCACAGTGTAATCACCTATCGCCGCACTGGTGGTGCTGTTACATGGCACGCACAGCGCGATTGTTGGTTGCATGACATCATGGCCGGGCAGCCGGATGAATGTGAGCCAGAATGGGTCGATGCAGAACACCCACTATTTATTCTCTATACTTCAGGCTCTACCGGTAAGCCCAAAGGGATTCAACATGCAACTGGCGGCTACCTACTATGGGCCACGCTCACCATGCATTGGACCTTCGACAACAAACCAACGGATGTGTTTTGGTGTACCGCTGATGTCGGCTGGATTACCGGACACTCTTATGTCTGCTATGGTCCTTTAGCGTGCGGCACCACTCAAGTGATGTTTGAGGGGATTCCAACCTATCCGGATGCTGGTCGCTTTTGGAAAACCATTCAAGATCATCAAGTGAGCGTGTTTTATACAGCTCCGACTGCGATTCGCTCCCTCATTAAAGCGGGTGGCGATCTACCTCTACAATATAACTTATCCAGCTTACGTATTTTAGGCACTGTGGGTGAACCCATTAATCCTGAAGCTTGGATGTGGTATCACCATACTGTAGGTGGCGGTCGATGCCCTATTGTAGATACTTGGTGGCAAACTGAAACAGGTGGACACATGATTACACCACTACCTGGTGCGACACCAACCAAACCGGGCTCAGCCACACTGCCCCTACCAGGAATCATCACCGATATTGTGGATGAGACTGGACAGTCCGTAGGCCATGGAAAAGGTGGCATTTTAGTTATTAAAAAACCTTGGCCGTCAATGCTGAGAACGATTTGGGGTGATCCAGATCGATATAAAAGCACCTACTTCCCTGAAGATTTTAATGGTCAATACTACCTCGCGGGAGATGGAGCCACTTTTGATGAAGATGGCTATATTCGGATCATGGGACGAATCGATGATGTGCTTAATGTCTCTGGTCATCGCTTAGGCACCATGGAGATTGAATCAGCACTTGTTGCTCATACGCAACTCGTCGCAGAAGCTGCCGTCGTTGGCAGACCCGATGAAGTCACCGGCGAGTCAGTCGTTGCATTTGTTGTGCTCAAACAAGCACGACCAGAAGGCGAAGAAGCCAAGCGTATTATCAAAGAATTACAAGATTGGGTAGCTAAAGAAATCGGCCCCATTGCTAAACCTAAAGATATTCGATTTGGTGACAACCTACCCAAAACAAGATCAGGAAAAATCATGCGGCGACTGCTACGATCAATCGCCAAAGGAGAAACCATACAACAAGATATCTCCACTCTTGAAAACCCCGCAATACTGGATCAGTTTAGCGCCACAATCACTTAATTACCGCATCGCAACAGAAATTCACAAAGGACTCGCTGACTCATTGAAAATCGTCAGTTAAAAAATAGTATTGAGTAACAGTTGCAACGCGAGCACAACAATATGTTGACATAGCGTATCAGCTTATGTACCGTTAAAAGGCACTTATAAAAAGATGTCCACAATAACGATTTTAAGGGGGAGAATAATCATGAGTAACACTAGCGATCTGAGTCCTGACAACACCTTGCGGCCCGAAGAAAAGCGAGTCATTTTTGCGTCTTCATTGGGCACTGTTTTCGAGTGGTAAGATTTTTATCTATACGCCACTCTCGCCCCTTTCTTTGCAGCCCTATTTTTCCCAAAAGGCAACGATACGGCCGCATTACTGTCTGCATTTGCAACTTATGCTGCAGGCTTTCTGGTACGGCCTTTTGGTGCCCTTGTATTTGGCCGCATTGGCGATATTGTGGGTCGAAAATACACTTTCCTTGTCACCATTATTTGCATGGGTGGGGCAACTTTTGCCGTAGGTTTACTCCCTACCTTTGAGAACATTGGCTGGGCAGCGCCGGTTCTCTTAGTCGCCTTAAGACTGGTTCAAGGCTTAGCGTTGGGCGGAGAATATGGTGGTGCGGCAACCTACGTGGCGGAACACGCAGCTGAGAACAGGCGTGGATTTGATACAAGCTGGATACAAACCACGGCAACCCTTGGGTTCTTCTTAGCACTTATTGTGATTCTGTCTTGTAGATTGTCGATGACTGCTGCTGACTTCTCTAACTGGGGCTGGAGAATACCATTCGCCGTTTCTGTGATTTTGCTGGCGTTCTCGGTGTATATCCGTTTAAAACTAGAAGAATCACCCGTATTTTTAAAAATTAAAAGTGAAGGAAAAACTTCCAAAGCACCACTCACCGAAAGCTTTGCAAACTGGGGCAATGCCAAACTAGTCATCTTAGCGCTATTTGGCGCCACTGCTGGCCAAGGTGTTGTTTGGTATACAGGTCAGTTTTACGCCCTATTTTTCCTGACCATCACGCTAAAGTTAGAATTTCAATATGCTTATTTATTAATTGCGGGTTCATTGATCATTGGAACACCGTTCTTTGTGCTGTTTGGATGGCTATCAGACAAAATCGGTCGCCTAAAAATCATTATGTTAGGCTGCTTAATTGCTGCTTTGACTTACTTTCCCTTATTTGGTGCACTCACGCATTATGTCAACCCCAGCTTAGAAGCAGCGCAAAATAAAACAGCAATTTCTGTAGCCGCCAAAGATTGTAATTTCCATATTTTCGTAGGGCCTTGGTCGAAGTTTACAGAATGCGACAAAGCCAAAGACTACCTCACCAAAGCAGGCATTTCTTTTACCTCAACCACACTACCTGCAGACAGTATTGATAATATCATCACAAAAATTGGTGAGCATGAGATCAAAGGATTCGATCCCAAGGTATATGCTGAAGCATTAAAAGCAGCGGAGTTTCCAGCAAAAGCTGACCCCAACCAAGTCAACTGGTTCATGGCAGAGCTGATTTTGGTCATCATGGTACTGTATGTCACTATGGTGTATGGTCCAATTGCTGCATTCTTAGTTGAACTATTCCCAGCACATATCCGATACACTTCAATGTCCCTGCCTTATCACATTGGCAACGGGTGGTTTGGTGGCATGTTACCGCTTCTCGCAACTGCCATTGTAGCGACTACTGGTAACATCTATAACGGACTGTGGTATCCAATCGGGATTGCAGTCATGACATTAGTCATCGGGGTTTTATTCCTCCGCGAAACCAAAGATCATAAGGTGCGCGTGGACTTATAAGCTCTAAGCCAATTTAAAAATTAAAATGCCGACATCCTATTGGGTATCGGCATTTTTTTTAAATACTCGGAAAATTAGCAGAAATTCTCTCGTTTAATCCCCAAAAGTCCAAATATATAACACGATCTGGTTGCCTATAAGCTCACTCTAGATTATCCTTCACACCCTCGGAGAGGTGGATGAGTGGTTTAAGTCGCACGCCTGGAAAGCGTGTGTACGGTGAAAACCGTACCGAGGGTTCGAATCCCTCCTTCTCCGCCAAAATTAAAATTGCCCCGTTAGGGGCATTTTTATTGGATGTAGAGGAACGAAATACCTGCGAACTTCGTGTGCGGATTTGAATGGTTCCGTATGCAAGCAGAATCGCAGCCTGCAGCATGTAGTCTAATCCCTCCTTCTCCGCCAAATTAGTAGATCATGACCTAGAATTTGACCGAGTAAAAAAAATCATAAAGCCCATTCAAACAACACCTCAAGAAACTCTCGATAAGAAATTGAAACTAACGAAGTTCTGATCAGTGACCACATAAACCATACGCATCAAAAATTAATCAAAGAGAATATCGATACTGTTCATTGCAAAAAACAGACCTCTCTTTAATATAAACATGTTGTGTTTTGCACAAAAAAACTCACATTAAATTAAAACTATTCAATCAGGGGTTGCATAAGTTCACTTAAATTCGCTAAACTACGCGCTATATGGTGAAATTAAATACACAATCATGAGAATTCTGAAAGCTCACGGGCAACCGTGGGCTTTTTTTTGCACACGCGATCAACACTTTTCTAACGCGATTCATCAATTTCAGATCGGTCATTGCTAAACATATGATTCACAAACAACCTGTTTACAATAAAAACCTTAGAGTCTTGATCGTTACGTTAAGTCAATTAAATAATTCACTAAAATAATTCATTAAATACACCAAAGCTTAAGAATTGAATACTCATCCCCTGCAAATGAAACGCCAATCACGGATTCATAAAATCGTTTCGGTATTGCCCAGCATCATTACAACCTTAACAAATATCGTTATTCACGCACGCATATTCATCACACCCCCTATTAAACTTATCTTCAGTCTATACAATATTGTTGATCCCAATCGATATCTGATGCGACTTCGTATCGCAACTGGACTATCCTTCTTAATAGTCAGGAGCATACGTGCTATTTGATCATTGCGCAGATTGCAGGCGGTGCTGTAACGTCGACTCTGGACATCCACCATTAGAAGTTTCACTGACAAAAGCAGAAACCAAAAGATTTAAATCCATCTGTATTGAGGATAACTGCGAGCATTTAGGCGATCAAGGATGCACCTTAGGCCCTAAAAAACCGTTTAGTTGTACTCTATACCCCTTAGCTTACAGCCCTAAATCCAAAGAATTCTATTTCGATACTGACTGTCCATTAATGCCGAAATACTTTCGCCAGTTAAAAAATAGTCAAAGTGAAGCTTCTACGCATCTTGCAACCATGCAGTCAATGATCAAAAAACTACAGAAAACAGATACATTATTTTTGAAAAAGAATCACGAAATTGACGTTGATTACTTTAATTTAAAAAAAATCCCTTAATTCTAAAATCTTCGGATATCGCCCAATGAATAGACCTGCTACTCAATTAATGACTAAACCCAGCAAAAAAGCTAACCAGGTGAGCTATGTCGGTTATCAATCCTGGACAGATGAGAATCTATGCGTTGAAAGTAACCACGAAGGGATTGTTTACTACACAACCCGATGGGACGCGCTTTGTCCTTACATTGACGTGACCGAGGAGATGCTCGCATCGGCACCAAAGCCTTTTGTAGTGTATGCCGTGCCCCCCGAGGGCAAGTATGGCGTACCAATCAGCGATCATTATGGACTTGTTAATACCGCATCTGATGCTTTTTGGGCGGATGAACGCAGAGCCCGTAAGTTTAAAGAGATGGACAAACAATTTAAAAATTTCATTCATTCTGAAACTGTAGTGGCAGGCTCAGAATTAACTTGTGATGATATTTTTGAGATGGGTGGCGAGCACTTTGAGAACTGTGAAATTGACGACAAAGAAATAGCTGGATTTGTCGACTATATTAGAACGCTAGATGTATTAATTCTTCAAGTGAAAGATCAAAATGGCGAGCTAGTGTTCACCGATGTATCTATCTTAATGCCCAAGATTAATCAAATTTATGGAAGTTTTTGCCAATGGAACAGAGCTTATAAGAATCGCTCTCCAGGGCTATATGCTTGCCTACTTGCTAGTCGTTGGGCCGCAAAGAACGGCTACCATTACTACAATCTAGGCCCAGTTGGCGACTATGGCTACAAGTCATTATTCGTTACTGACCTTGAGCCCATTTACGCTCTAGCCTTGAGTGACTTAAATCACCCCTTAGCGCTAGACCCTACATCACCCTTAAACACTGATTTTAATGCTGAAGATCTGAATATCATCTATCGTAATACTCATAAAAAAAGCAACCATCAAGGCAAGCACGCTCAATCTGCTAATGTCATTGTACTGAACCCTGCTTAATTTCTACAGATGAGCATGCCCCATTGTTACTCAAACACTATGCCTTGACCTGAGGCCTTGGCATAGTGAACAGGCTGAGACTGCTATTATTTGAAGGTATGCTTCTCGCCAAAACTCAAATCATAATCAATCATTAATTCGTCACCCGCATTAATGGGCTTTAAAGTCTCTAACTCACCTTTTTTATTAAATTTAACATTCGGTTTTTTAGAATGATTAAGATAAACAGCCATATTCATGGCATTTAGTCCTATTGCAGGCACAAGCACTTTATTTTTTTCAAAATAACAAAAAATACTAATCACCTTTAAAACACTTTTAGGTAATTTCTTTAATTCCGATTTTGAGAACTCGACTTCTTCATTAGATACCAAACTACTTAAAGGATTTACACCAGGGGGTATTTCACGTATAGCAAACACGCCAATACCATGCACAGGTGACACGCCCAATCGGCAATAGACCTCTGTTTGAATGTGATTTAATAGAATTTTTTTAAACTTTTTCATGCAATTTCCATTCATCTGATCTTAAAATTAACTGCAAAATCGAGCTACACTCAAGCAAAATACACACCAACAATTGATTATTGTATATTTTCTATGCTTTAGTCACTAAACAACAGGCCTTATTACAGAAATAAACTGATATATTTCATCTTTAGCATTAGTCATCTAAATTGTTGTTGCACATATGTGCACATGGTTCATCACCCAAAAAATATAGGCACAGCCAATATGTTGAACTGCATTAGACAGCTTGCACCAATACTGACCATTGCCACTTCATTTTGCAGCCCATGCACTCTTCTAGCGCAAAATCGTTACCCTGATCGACCGATTCGCATTGTCATTCCATTTGCCCCTAGCGGAAATACAGATCTACTCGGCCGTCGATTCACTAACCGACTCAGCCAACACATCAACCAAAGCGTCATCATTATTAATAAGGCCGGTGCTGGTGGCACCATAGGCAGCACAGAGGTTGCCAAAGCCAAGCCTGACGGTTACACCCTCTTGATTGGCACCTCATCCACTCACGCCTTAAATCCTTTAATGACTGATAATATGCCTTATGACCCCATCAAGGACTTTATCCCAATATCGGTCTTAGGGATCAGCCATATGGTGATTGCCAGTCACCCCAGCATTTCATCCACCCTACCAGAGCTAATCAAGCGCATCAAAGCACAGCCAGGCAAATATTCCTATGGATCTTCTGGGATCGGCACTAATATCCATTTAACTGGTGAATTATTTATTCGACAAACCGGTCACATCAAATTAACCCACGTACCTTACAAAGGCGGTGGACAAGCCGTACAAGATGCAATAGGCGGACAAATTCCCATCGTGATGACCGCAATCAGCACAGTCATGCCTTATTATCAGTCCCGAAAGCTCAGAGTCCTGGCTGTATTTAGCGAACAAAGATCGTCTGCAATGCCGGAAATTCCTACAGGTATAGAATCTGGCGTGCCCAATATGCTCTCCTCGAGCTTAAACGTGCTATTTTCGCCAAATAATACTCCGAAAACTATCACCGACTATTTACACATCAATAGTCAAAAAGTGATAGCAGATACATTATTTTTACAAGACCTGAGTCTTTTGGGGATGGACGCAATACCAGATACACAAAGCAATAAAATTACGCAGATGATAAGCGATGAAATTCAAAAATGGGCGCCCTTGGTCAATCAACTCGGATTGAGGACCGGTGCAAACCCATAAAGGCTACTATTATCCAGCAGTGTATGTATCACACCGCGCCAAGCCTAAAACGCTAAGCATTCATAGCCAAGCTATGCTAATCATTTTCATTCACTAATCGGCCTAGAGGCGTGCCCAGTACGGCCATACGCGCCATATGTCGCGGACTTGTGTGCTCAAAATCTTTTAATGCTAAATGTAGCGTTGAGCGATTATCCCAAATCACTACATCGTCAACTTGCCAGCGATGACGGTAAGTAAACTCTGGACGCACAGAGTGCGCAAACAAATACTCAAGCAAACCAGAACTCTCTTCGACAGTCATACCCAGAAAGTGACTAGTGACCGCCTCACTCACAAACAATGATTTGCGACCGGTATCTGGATGGACTCTCACAACTGGATGGACAACGGGTGGGCTTTTACGACGACGCGCCATAATTTTTTCATGATCTAAATACTGCTCAAGCTTTCCAAGCCTGAGACTAAAATCATGTACAGCTTCCAAATCATCTAATACTGCGCGCAAGCGAGGAGACAGACGCTCATAGGCTAGGGCCATATTGGCAAACATAGTGTCACCACCACACTCAGGAATTTCACGACAATACAACATCGTTGCCTTTAAGGGTCTTTGTGTATACGACTGGTCAGTATGCCACTCTCTACCGACTTCTCGAGTCTCGGAAGGCTGTCCTTTCACATCATGATTGGTGATGAAGTAAATCTCAGGATGATCAGGGTGGGTATAATCGGTGTTTTGATGCAGATAACATTCTAATTCACCGAAATGCCTGCCAAAATTAACGTACTCAGAATAGCTTAACTGTTGGCCTTTAAACAATAAAAACATATTTTCATGCCAGGCCTGCAAAATTAACTCTACAGATTTTGCGTCTAAGGTCGATCGCAAATCAACCCCAGTGATCTCTGCACCCAAAGCATTAGATATTTTTCGAATCTTAATATTCATGTGTGACACCCCTGATCGATAAAGATAACCAACATATTGAAACGCTATTTACTCAGCCTTAATATCGGATCGCTTGATCACTTGAGACCATCGTAAAATCTCAGATCGCACCAAAGCTGAGAATTCAACTGACGAATTGCCAACAGGATCTAAGCCAATACCAGTGAGCTGCTGTTTAATCTCTGGCGACTTCAGTGCCTGCACAAAGCCTGCATTCAATATATCAACAATAGGTTTTGGAGTGCCGCCAGTTGTTAAAACGCCATACCAAATCACCACATTGTAGCCAGGCACACCGGACTCTGCGATTGTTGGAACTTGTGGCAGCGCTGTAGCTCTATCTAACGTGGTCACGCCTAATGCTCGAAGCCGACCCGCTTGAATATGTGGCATACCTTGAGGTAGACCACTAAACAACGCTTGAACACGACCCGACATCACCTCTGTGACATTACCAGCACCCTTAAATGGCACATGGAGCATTTTAATACCAGCCATATAGACGAATAACTCTGCTGCAAGATGCTGAGCGCTGCCAACACCACCGGATGCATAACTCAATCGACCGGGTTGAGCCTTCGCTAAGTCTACTAACTCTTTCACCGATTTTGCCTCAAGACCAGGATACACGACCAATAAGTATGGTGCGGCAGTGGCTTGGGTTACCGGTGCAAAATCTCTGTAAGGGTCATACGGTAACTTAAGCGCCAAGGTCGGTTGTATCGCAAAACTTGGACTCGTCGCGAGAAGCGTATACCCATCGGGATTTGCTTTGGCAGTCATTTCAAATGCAACCAAGCCACCAGCACCTGCGCGATTGTCTACCACCACAGTCTGGCCCCAAATGTCTGTGAGCTTCTTAACGATAATTCTTGCCGCCAAATCAGTGCCACCACCGGGACTAAAACCAATCAACAACCGCACTGTACGATTCGGAAAATCACCCTTAGCAGCTGCAGCTAAGGCGTAACGCGGTTGTAAACATACCAAAGCACACAAACATAATATAAAAAAACCGTAACTACGCAACTGACCATATATGCTTAAAATCCACATATTCAATGGACTCCATAGAATTTTTTAAGGCTACATTATCAAAAACATCATCAAAAACACTATCAGATAAATCACCAAAATCGATCCAAAAGAATTTGGCATTCAAGGGCTCATACGTAGCTGCCATCAATTAATGGCGTTCAGATTGCCCTGAATATCGTATTTTTATCAGCGCTCATGTCGCTTATCCGATTAATTTTACCATTACAGACGATTCTATTACATTAATATCAATCAGGTTAGACTACAATATAGACTCAGAAACAGGAGCACTTCAATGATGACATTAGAGCAAATTTTATTTAGCCAAGGTTTTGGCACTCGCAAAATTTGCAGAGCACTAATCACAGAGAGAAAAGTCAAAATCAATAAATCGATTTGTGATGATATAAATAGTAAATGGGATATTAATGGCTATGATAATGATCCAACTGGGTTTACATTTTCAGTGCATGACATTTTATGGACTTATCAGGAAAACGCCTACCTCATGCTGAATAAACCAAAAGGATACGAATGCACACAGCGCTCTAAGTCTAACATTAGCATTTTTAGTCTCTTGCCTGCTGAGTTAGTCACTCGCGGGGTGCAAGCCGTAGGTCGATTAGATTTGGATACTACAGGGCTTCTACTGTTTTCCGATGATGGCCAGTTCATTCATAAAATGACCTCTCCAAAACATAACACCCCAAAGGTATATGAAGTCACCACCGCAGAGCTTGTGAATGAATTGCAATTAGCACAATTAAATCGGGGAGTTATACTGAATGACAGCCCCAATCCTGTGAGTGCACTAACCTGCATGCAGACCGGCCCCCGTCAAATACAAATGACCTTAACTTCGGGCAAGTATCATCAAGTCAAGCGCATGCTCGCTGCTGTTGGTAATCATGTGACCGCACTACATCGTAGCCAAATCAATCAACTTCAATTGCCAGAGAGTCTAGCGCAGGGCAAATGGCGCTGGCTAACTAAGCACGAATTAGACCTGCTCTTCATCAAAGCGACAACGCAATCTGAAATATCGACTACTAAAATTAGTACTATAGAAGCTACCGGTCAATCCAAATCTTAATGCTTGAATGGTCATACTGAGAATGGAAATGAAAAACACAAAGAATCCAACATGGGAAATCAGACCTGATCAATCCATACCACTTCTTAAAGCACTGCACATTCTAACTGCTGATGGCAAACTCAACCAAGACAGCCGCAGAAAACTCAAACAAGTCAATCATCTCTACCAATTTATAGAGCCCCTACTGCTCGAACTTCTGCAACAACAAGACACTATTCAATTAGTCGACCATGGCGCTGGTAAATCATATCTTGGATTTATTCTCTATGACTTATTCTTTAAGTCTAGATCGCAGGATGATCGCATTTTTTGTACCGAAATCAGATCCGAGTTGATTGCGCAGTCCATTGGCTTAGCAACAGAACTAGAATTCTCAAAAATCTCTTTCCTAAATACGACCATCTTAGACGCCATCTCTAAACCCGAAATTCCTAAAACCGTTGACATCGTCACTGCACTACACGCCTGCGATACTGCAACTGACGATGCCATCACATTCGCAATACAGAAACAAGCCCAATTTATTGTGCTGGCGCCGTGTTGCCAAGCACAGATCGCTGCGCTACTACGTAAACACAAAGCACAGCACCTATTGCAATACCCTCTTACCGAACTATGGCGACATCCAATACATACCAGAGAGTTTGGCAGTCATCTCACCAATGTATTACGCTGTTTGCAACTAGAGTCTCATGGCTACCAAGTCACAGTAACCGAATTAGTTGGTTGGGAACACGCCATGAAGAACGAGCTCATTATTGCAAAATTCAAAAATCTACCTCGCCGTAAACCACAAGAAAAACTGCATACCCTGATTGAACAACTGGATCTTCCCGAACTGAAAGCGCAGTTCTGCAGTCAAACCCTAGCCACTTTATAATCGCAGACATCTCACAAAAATAAATAAGTTCATATACTTAAAAGGCCTCTTTCCTACAATTTTTGGTCTACAAATTTATATAATTGCAAAAAACGCATAGTAAACGCAACCCACAGCGAATCTGCTACAGTCTTAATGTTTTCATTCACCTTTAATGACTCAAAAAAAACTATGACCACTCACGATACTTCTCTAGACCTAGATTTAGCACACCTCCGCACTTGGATTGGTAAAACCATCTCACACCAGGATACTGTTTCTGCTGCACCCATAGCCGCACTTGCTGCTACTCTCGATAGACGTGAGCCTTTCCCAAATACAGGTGACCCCATTCCGCATAGCGGTCACTGGCTCTATTTTCTGGAAATGGCACCGATGTCCGACTTAACCCCGGATGGTCACTTAAAGCGTGGCGGCTTCTTACCACCTGTTCCATTACCAAGACGGATGTGGGCAGGAGGACACATTGAGTTTCTACAGCCTATTCGCGTTGGCGATCAAGTCACTCGGCAATCCGAGGTGGTCGCTTTGGATGCTAAATCAGGTAGCAGTGGCCATCTGGTATTTGTCAAAGTTAGGCATACGGTATCCACCAAGAGTGGAGTTGCAGTCATTGAAGACCACGATATTGTTTATCGTGAGGCGGCAAAACCAGGAGATCCTGCGCCTTCCGGAAAATCTGCGCCTACTGAAGCGCATTGGCAACGGCAAATCAACGCCAATGAAGCAGTGCTATTTCGTTATTCAGCGATTACTTTTAATACCCATCGTATTCACTACGATATCGATTATTGTCGCGATGTTGAGGGCTACCCAGGTTTAATCGTACATGGTCCATTGCAAACCACGCTGTTACTGGATTTATGCCGTCGTCAATCTACGCGACCGGTTCGCACCTTAAGCTATCGTGCCACCCACCCCATATTTCATCACGAACAGTTTACCGTAAATGGCAATCTATCTGCTGATGGCAATACCGCTGAAGTATGGACGGCTAACTCAGCAGGTTATTATGCAATGCGGGGCAACGTCACATTCGACAAATGAATTGACGCTGCACCATTACAATAATTACCAGCTCGAGTCGCGATCAGCCGTTGCGTGAATTTGATGGATCGATAGATCAGATCCGTCAAACTCTTGCTCACGGTCAAGCCGAATACCAATGACCGCCTTTAATATTCCATAGACTACAAATCCACCCACCAGTGCGATTGCAACGCCCAAAGCTGTACCAATGCACTGTGCTTGCAAGTTCACACCACCGATGCCGCCTAGCGTCTTAACACCAAAAATCCCACATGCAATCCCACCCCAAGCGCCACATAAACCATGTAGCGGCCACACACCCAGGACGTCATCGACTTTGAGACGGTTCTGAGTAAAGGTAAACATATACACAAACAATACCCCAGCCACCGCACCAGTGACCAAAGCACCGACTGGGTGCATCACATCAGAACCCGCGCAAACCGCCACTAAACCTGCAAGTGGTCCATTATGCACAAAGCCCGGATCGTTCCGGCCCACCACTAATGCTGCGAGCGTTCCACCAACCATCGCCATGAGCGAATTGACAGCAACTATTCCTGATATCGCACCAATAGTTTGTGCTGACATCACATTAAATCCAAACCAACCGACAATTAAAATCCAAGCCCCAAGCGCTAAAAATGGAATGCTTGATGGGGGTTGTGCGGTGACGCCACCGCCTTTGGGATATCGACCGGTACGCGAACCCAACAAAATCACTGCACCTAAAGCCAACCAACCACCAACAGCATGCACTACAACCGAACCCGCAAAGTCATGGAACTTATCACCCGTGGTAGCAAGAATCCAAGCTTGAATACCAAATCGATCATTCCAAGCGATGCCCTCAAATAAGGGATAAATGAATCCAACGATAACTGCCGTGGCAATCAACTGGGTATTAAATTTAGCGCGCTCTGCAATACCACCAGAAATAATGGCCGGCACAGCAGCGGCAAAAGTCAGCAAAAAGAAAAACTTAGTCACATCATAAGCATTACGCTGCAGTAATTGTTCAGCGCCCACCATAAATGTCACACCATAAGCAACTCCATAACCCACAAAGAAATACGCTACGGTAGAAATGGAAAAATCACACAAGATTTTAACCAAGGCATTGACTTGATTCTTTTTACGAACTGTCCCTAACTCCAAGAATGCAAAACCGGAATGCATGGCGAGCACCATAATCGCACCTAAGAGAATAAATAGCGTATCGGTGCTAACTCTTAATTCTTCCATTTTAGAACTCCTCCAAGCTTTAAAAAGAGACTATATAAGCAAAATATATTCCATTTTTTAAATCATTGATTTAAATAAACTTCTTATTTAAATCAAATAATATTGTGCACTTAAGTAGTGCATTGTATTTATTTTGCACTTTATCAGTGCGCCGTATTGAAGTGCCATTTAACGCTAAGATTCGAACGCTTAAGCGACAAGATCCCGATATGACATTGCTGACGGCGATGAGAGGCTATGCAACTGCAGAGATGGCGACATAAACCGCAACAACAGACCACTTTATCTAGCCCATAGGTAAAACCTACGCACCAGTGAGTTGCCTAGAATGTTTCATCATTGGATATAAAGATTGCATAAGATGATACGCAAACAATCGACAACATAAGCCAAACTAAACAACCCAAACTATACAAACTTAGGTAACAGCTTACTTAATTGGGTTTCTTGAGCAATGCGCGTCAAATCTAAGCACGTATCCTCGGGCAAGGAAATGCCATGCACACGATGATGAAGATCATGGCGATACTCCATCTCACCAGGATAGAACACTTCATCACAGCCTTGGGCCAGTGGCACACTTTTAATCTCATCAATAAAAGTCTCCATCCGCGTATTAAATTCTGCTAGAGGCTGCATGGCCTCAATATGAATGGCCATTACAAAATGTCCACAATTACTTTTTTGGTCGGTATGATAAGGACTGTGAACAGCGGATAAAAATCCACTACCGGTGAGAACACCAGAGAGCATATCAACCATAGCAGCAATAGCGTAACCTTTGTGGCCTGCCATTGGCAAAATAATGCCATCAATTGCAGCTTGAGGATCTGTGGTTGGGGCACCCTCTGCAGTAATTGCCCAACCTTCTGGAATGGGTTGCTGACGGTTACGTGCTAAATATATTTTTCCTCGGGCAACACCGGTGTTCGCCATGTCCACTACAAATGGCGCACGCCCGCCTGCTGGAGCTGCAATCGACCATGGATTGGTGCCGATGATTTTTTGTCGTCCGCCCCAAGGCGCCATTGCAGGCCCACCGTTAGAGGTCAGCATGGTCACACAATTCTCACGCGCACCCATTAAGGTGTAATACATACAAGTACCAAAGTGATTAGACATGCGCACACCGACTGCAGCAATACCATGCAGTTTTGCTCGGCGAATGGCCTCTTGCGTGGCAAACTGAGTAATCACATGCCCCACACCATCATGACCATCCACAACAGCAATGGCACCGCCATCAACCACAATCTCTGGGACTGTAATTGCGGTCATCACACCGTGGCGAATGCTTTTAGCTGTACATGATCAACAGTTCTATTCATCACAGAGGGCAGGGTCTATGGTTAGAATGGTTAAAATGTTTATTCAGTCGGCAATGGCATAGCTTGAGTACGGCCTTGCGGCACATGCGTACTACTGAGTAAACGCATCCCCCGGTCAAGACCATCAATCGTCAACGGAAACATACGACCACCCATCAGATCACGGGTAATCGTAATCGATTCATGATAGTTCCATACTGATTCCGGTTGCGGGTTAAGCCAAATCGCTTGCGAATAAACCTGCAAAGATCGTTGCAACCAGACTGAACCGGCCTCCTCATTTGCATGCTCAACACTACCACCAGGGTAGGTAATCTCATAAGGGCTCATCGTGGCGTCACCCACAAAAATCACTTTGTAATCGTGGGAGTACTTGTGCAAAACATCCCAAGTCGATATCCGCTCTGTTGCGCGCCGTCGATTATCTTTCCACACCCGCTCATAGAGAAAGTTATGAAAGTAAAAATACTCTAAATGCTTAAACTCGGTGCGCGTTGCCGAAAAGAGTTGCTCGCAAACCCGTATGTGGTCATCCATGGAACCACCAATATCCAGGAACAACAAAACCTTCACTGCATTGCGTTTCTCGGCAACCATTTTCAAGTCCAGCCAACCGGCATTCTTAGCAGTGGCACGGATCGTATCTTCGAGATCCAATTCTTCAGGGGCGCCTGTGCGCGCAAATTTACGCAGCTTTCTTAATGCTACTTTGATATTGCGCGTACCAAGCTCTACGTTGTCATCTAAATTTTTAAACTCTCGCTGATCCCAGACTTTAACCGCCCGCCGATGACGAGAGCCCTGCTGCCCAATGCGTACACCCTCAGGATTGTAACCATAAGCCCCAAATGGACTAGTGCCGCCAGTGCCAATCCATTTATTACCCCCCTCATGCCTAGCCTTTTGCTCTTTAAGCCGCTGCTCTAGCGTCTCCATCAACTTTTGCCATCCGCCTAAAGATTCAATTAACTGCTTTTCCTCTTCGGTGAGATGCTTTTCTGCAATCAGTCGTAACCATTCCTCTGGAATGGTGGCATTGGCGTCCTCAACTCCAACTATTCCTTTAAAATAAGCCGAGAAGACCAAATCAAATCGATCAAAAAATTTCTCATCCTTAACTAAACAGGTACGGGCTAAATAATAAAAATCTTCCATCCGCCCAAACGCAATCTGCTGCTCTAGCGCTTCTATCAGCATTAAAAACTCTTTTATCGAAGCAGGCACACCACCTTGGCGCAACTTCAAAAAGAATTCAATTAACATAATAGTGGCTAGCCTATTTGTTTCGACGCGACAAAAACACTAAACGCTCAAACAAATGCACATCCTGCTCGTTCTTGATTAAAGCACCGTGCAAAGGGGGAACGATCTTATGGGTATCTTGGCTATGCAATGCTTCAGGCGAGATATCTTCTGCCATTAACAATTTGAGCCAGTCCAGCAACTCCGAAGTCGTGGGTTTTTTCTTAAGGCCCGGCACATCTCGAATCTCAAAAAATGCTTTTAATGCCTGACTCAACAACTCCTTCTTTATTCCGGGGAAATGAACCTCGACGATCTGCGCCATGGTCTCCGCATCCGGGAAGCGGATGTAGTGAAAGAAGCAGCGCCGCAAGAATGCATCTGGCAGCTCTTTTTCATTATTGCTGGTAATAATTACTAAGGGCCGATGGGTCGCCTTGATCAGTTGCTGTGTCTCATAGACATAGAACTCCATCCGATCCAACTCTCTTAATAAATCGTTCGGGAATTCAATATCGGCCTTATCCGCTTCATCGATCAACAAGACAGCTGGCGTCTCGGAAGTAAACGCCTTCCACAACATGCCCTGCACAATGTAATTACCAATATCTTTAACCCGCGGATCACCCAATTGCGAATCGCGCAATCGCGAAACTGCGTCATATTCATACAAACCATGCTGGGCTTTGGTCGTTGACTTGATATGCCACTCAAACAAAGGTCGCTTGAGCGCTTGAGCCACCTCAAGTGCCAACATCGTTTTACCCGTGCCGGGTTCACCTTTAATCAACAAGGGGCGACCTAAAACTAACGCGGCATTCACAGCCATCATTAGATCATCGGTAGCAATGTATTTATCAGTCCCTGTAAAACGACTCATAGCGATATCCTTAATATTTAAAATCAAATACTTACATTAATTAGTTCAGAATGGACAGATCTGCCCGCCGGTCGATATCTAATAATATTCCTGGATCGTCAACCTCCACCCAGCGCACCAGGGCTTGATTCCTTTGCACAATCGCACGCGCCCCACTATCACCAATTAGGGCTTGCAACTCCCCCAAAAAAGACGGTGCAAACGCGACTGGATGACCACGATCTCCCTGATAACTGGGCGCGACAATCTGAGCACCAGCACCTAGTGTCTGGACCACACGACGTATGGTTTCAGGACGAATACGAGGCATATCAGCTAAAGCCACCACCCAACCGCCCGCATCACTGGTCATACGCACCGCATGGGCTAAACTCACGCCCATACCTTGAGCGGCATCTGGGCAAACAGTCACTCTACACCCTTCAGCCTCAAGCAACTGCGCTACCGGGCCATCCCCTGGACGCACTACCGCAGTCACCGCTAGACCGGCAGCTTGCAAATGACGCGCTGCATGTGCAGCAATTGCGACCCCATCAGCCAATGGATGCTCCAGCTTCCTCCCGCCAAAGCGACTGCCGGCACCAGCAGCCAATAATAAACCAACAGGCAAAGCTTTCCGAGACGGTTTATTATCCGTCCCCAAGGAAGTTGCTTTAAGAGGTTTAGAGGGTTTTCCCATAATTGCCATGCCCCTGATTATAATGGCGCACTGTCAACAATTCAGCTACAGGTCCACTACATGCCAAAATTTTGCGCGAACCTCACTCTGCTATTTAACGAGTTACCGTTTTTGGAACGCTTCGCTGCTGCAGCCAAGGCTGGCTTCACCGGAGTTGAGTATTTGTTCCCTTACGAGTTTGACAAACAAGCACTCAGCCAAGCCTTACAAATCAATAAATTAACGCAAGTACTTCACAACTTACCCGCCGGTCAATGGGCTGAAGGAGAGCGCGGTATTGCCTGTTTACCAGAACGGATCAGCGAGTTTAAGGCTGGGGTGAGTACAGCCATTGCTTATGCCAATGCCTTAGGGTGCACGCAAGTGAATTGCTTAGCCGGAATACGCCCAAACACCCTAGACCCTGCAACGGCACGTCAGACGCTGATTAACAATTTACGCTACGCCGCACCACTACTCAAAGCTGCTGGCATCAAACTACTGATCGAACCCATTAACACTCGAGACATCCCTGGATTTTTTCTCACAAATACTCTGCAAGCAATTGAAATAATTAAAGAAGTTGAATCAGACAACCTTTTCCTACAATACGATATTTACCATATGCAAATCATGGAAGGTGACCTAGCGCCCACCATTGCCAGACACTTAGCCTATATCCCACATATGCAAATGGCAGACACCCCCGGACGACACGAACCAGGCACTGGCGAAATCAATTACGACTGGCTATTCCAGCACATTGATGCACTTGGATACCAAGGCTGGATTGGTTGTGAATACAAGCCAAAATCAACCACGATTGAAGGCCTAGGCTGGCTACGTAAATATATAAAATAATATTTAAAATCAAATACTTAAATATATAAATTAATTCATAATCTGTATAAAATCAAACCACCACCGAAAGGACATCACATGCAACGTATCGGATTTATCGGCTTAGGCATTATGGGCAAACCTATGGCTCAGCATTTAATCAATGCTGGCCACCAACTTTTTCTACACTCCCGCAGCGGTGTTCCTGCGGAACTGACTGCGAGCGGTGGCACTGCCTGCGACACGCCGCAAGCCGTTGCCCAGCATGCCGACATCATTATCACTATGGTGCCCGATACACCCGATGTAGAACGGGTGCTATTTGGCGATCGAGGGATTGCCCAAAGCCTCAGCGCAGGAAAAATCATCATCGACATGAGCTCCATATCCCCCATAGAGACAAAATTATTTGCCAATAGAGTCAATAAGTTAGGGTGCGAATATGTAGACGCGCCAGTCTCAGGCGGTGAAGTCGGTGCCAAAAATGCTGCGCTAACCATCATGGTGGGGGCTACTGAAGCCACATTTAACAAGGTTCAACCCCTATTGGCATTAATGGGCAAAAATATCACCTTAGTCGGCGGCAATGGTGATGGTCAAACCTGCAAGGTCTGCAACCAAATCATCGTAGCGCTCAATATCGAGGCCGTCAGCGAAGCCTTGGTCTTTGCCTCCAAAGCCGGCGCGGACCCAGCCAAAGTGCGACAAGCCTTAATGGGTGGATTTGCCGCATCTAGAATTCTTGAGGTTCACGGCGAACGCATGATCAAACGCACTTTTGACCCTGGCTTCCGCATCGAATTACATCAAAAAGACCTCAACCTAGCACTGCAAGGCGCACGCGCCATGGGCGTATCCCTACCCAATACCGCCACTGCGCAAGAGCTATTCAATGCCTGTGCCGCCGACGGCGGTGCAAAATCCGACCACTCTGCCATGGTCAAAGCCTTAGAACGGCTCGCCAATCACAGAGTCGCCTAAACCTAAACGCCATCACAATCGACGCCCAGCGCAGCAACTCTGCTACCGAGTGCTGCACTGGATGTGGTTAACCGCCACAAGCTAGTCGCGGAATAGTCTCATAGATATAGGTCCTAAAACTCGAATTTTCTTTTTGCTCTCAAGAAGGTCACTTGGGCGAAAAGCTTTGACGATGGTGCAATGAACGGCTTACATAGACATGGGATCTGGCAATTCCCTGCCAACTGAAAACACATTCGTCGACGTATCGCTCATGGGTAAACGTCATTGTCCATAATTCCAGGTCAACACAATTTACAAGTTTGTGATGCCTTCAGGCCGAATCTGTGCGGCCTGTACAGCCTTAGACCACTTATTAATTTCATTTTTAAAGTAAGCCGAGAAGTCTTCAGGGGATGCACCGCCAATCTCTGCTCCACTATCGAGAAATCGTTGACGATTTTCTGGGACTGCTAGTGCCAGCACTACCTCGGTATGGATACGCTTTAAATATTCTTTAGTAATCCCCGCTGGAGCAAACAATGCATGCCAGTTACCCGCCTCATAGCTCGGCCAGCCAGACTCTGCAACCGTTGGCACTTCCGGGGCAACCATTAAACGTTGGCGACTGGTAAACGCTAACAACCGCACTCGACCTGAGCGAGCGTGTGGGAGCGTTGCAATAGGATTACTCATCGAAAATTGCACATGGCCGGCCAACAAATCAGCCATACCTTGGGCGGTTCCCTTGTAGGGGATATGTGTTGCCTTCATTTTTGAAACCATTGAAAACAACACGATCGCCAAATGGTTAGCGCTACCCACCCCAGATGACGGATACATCAGCACACCGGGTTTAGCTTGCGCCAATTTTACTAAATCAGAAACTCTGCGCACTGGTAACGCAGGATGAACAACCAAAGAAAACGGCGTTGCAATCACTATCGTCACAGGGCTTAAATCACGAACGGTATCGTAAGGTAATTTTTGAGTCACGCTCGGGTTAATTGCTATCGTGCTGGTGACCATTAAAAAAGTATGGCCATCAGAGCCCGCGCGTGCAACCAACTCTGTGCCTAATATGGTTGAAGCTCCGGGTCGATTGTCAATTACAACAGGCACACCCAGAGATTCAGCCATACGCGGCGCGATCGCTCTGGCCGTAAAGTCGACAGGGCCACCAGCAGGATATGGCACTACAAAACGCACTGCACGAGATGGAAATTTAGCCACCGGCTGAGTCTCTGCCGCATTACATACACACAAAACGCAGGCAAAAAGGCAGGCCAAGACATGACCAAAATAATCAGTCAAGAGGCGACTTCTCATATTAAGCTGACTGTCATTTCAAGCACACCTTTCATTTTAACTTATCATATCAATCATTATTTTTACTCATTATTTTTACCCATCATTACTACTCATCATTTTAAGATCACTAATGCATCCACAGCGCAAACACCCAGTCCTTTTTCTAAAACGATCATTGGATTAATATCCAGCTCGGCAATAAAATCACTACAATCAACCGCCAACCAAGAGATACGCACTAGCGCCTCAATCAACGACTCAAGATCTCTTTCTGGCATTCGGGCGCCCCCCAATAAAAATGGATACACTCGTAATTCAGAGATCATGAGCGCCGCTTCAGCATGATTAAATGGCGGCAAGCGATAAGCAACATCATGGTAAGTTTCTACGTGAATACCGCCATGCGCAACCACCACTATCGGTCCAAACACACTGTCTTGCACAATGCCTGCCATAATCTCTAAGCCTTGTGGCACCATGGCTTGTACCAACACCCCCTCTATGTCGGCATCCGGCTTCAAGCGTTGCGCTGAACTGAGAATATCTAAGTATTGATGACGCAATTCAGATTCCCCAGAAACAGCTAAGCGCACTCCATTGACTTCAGTTTTATGCTGAATATCTTTACTCGATATTTTTAAAGCAACGGGACCGTTAATATCATGTGCTATACGCAACACTGCATGCTCATCAGCAGCCACATCACCAGCAATAGTGGTAATGCCATAAAAATCAAGCAATTTTAAAGATTCCAATTCGGTGCATTGTGACTTAGCCGCCAGATAACGCTGAGCCCCATCCACATCTATTGCAGCAGGACGAACGCAATCGCTACGCTTCTGAAACGTGTTGATAAACTGGCTGTAATCAGCACAGACTCGCATTGCCTTCAGGCACGGTAAGATATCACGATGCACTGACACACCCGACTCAACTAACTGACGACGTGTTAATGCACTGACCTCGCGAGCGCCACCAACCCAACATACCGCTACTGGTTTGCGATGGCTCAATGCTAATTGCTGAACAAACTCAACATCGGCTGCTGGCGGGAAATTTAATATAGGCATCACCATATCAACCCCTGCATCTTCGGCAATGACGGCTAATGCCCGACGATACATACCAGGCACCCCATGGGCAGAAGTAGTGGTATCGGTAGGATTGAGCAAAGCACCTGCTCCTGTAATCTCTTGCAGGGCTTGCTGCGTGCTAGTGCTATATTCTGGCCACTGCAAGCCGCGTGCCGAACCCAAATCTGAGGCCAATACCACATTGCCACCCGTAGTCGAAATGCCACCTGCTCGAGGTCCATTAGCGCGTCGTTTTGTTCTAAGCAACATCGCCATATCATAGAGCTCGTGACAATCATCTACCCGAATAATGCCGTATTGACGAAACACTGCATCACAAACTGCATCCTCACCAGTAATTGCACCCGTATGGGAGGCCGCCGCTTTACTGCCTTCAGGTGTACGGCCGAGCTTAATGGCAATAATTGGCTTGCCCAACAATGCAGCCCGTTTAGCTAAATCAACAAATTTACGACCATCACCAAAACGCTCAGCAACTAATAACAGCACTTGAATATGATCTTGTTCAATGCAGTATCGACCAAAATCAACCAAATCCAGATCAGCATCGTTGCCACAAGTCACCACATAACTTAACCCAAGTCCTAATTCCAGCGCTCGCCACATCACGTTGATATGACCCACTCCACCGCTATGAGATAGCACAGCGATTGAGCCAGGAGGCGGCTGATCACCAGAAGCACTAGGACTTGAGGTCATCGCAAATCGCTCTAAGAAATTAATGGTTCCATTGCAGTTTGGCCCCATCAAGCGGACATTGCCTGCCCTTGCAACATCCAGTAATTGTTGCTGAAGCGCGCGGCCCTCATCAGTGCCTGTTTCCGCAAAACCAGAACTAAACACCGTCACAAAAGGGACACCACTACTACCACACTGTCGCACGACCTCTATCGCACGCTCGGGAGAAACGACTATCCCAACATGATCTGGCGTATCAGGGAGATCCATCACACTCGGATAACAAGTAAGGCCTTGGACAATTGCACGACTTGGATTAACCGGATAGATATCACCCTTATAACCAAAACCAATCATTTGTTGCAAACAACGACCTGAGAATTTACTGAGGTCATCAGTAGCACCAACTAAAGCCACTTTTCGAGGCGCGAGAAATCTTGATAAATCAACCATAGTATTCATCACACAAATATCCAATATGAGTAGAAAATCATTAGTTTATTCAGGGCGCATTCCAGCGCTACGCGCCAATCCACCCAGAGAGACCATTTCAGTTTTGAAAAAATTCGTAAATTCATCAACAGACATATTGATAATTTCACCGCCTTCGGCAATCAATCGATCGCGTATTTCAGGCGCAGCCAATACACGACCGATCTCTAGCGAGATTCGGTTCACAAACTCACGCGGCGTGCCACCCGTAGTAAATAATCCGAACCACACACCGGTTTCAAATTTAGGCAAGCCAGATTCACTAATCGTCGGTGTATTCGGTAGCAAGGACATACGCTGCTGACTACCCACACCCAATACTTTTAATTTTTTAGCCCTCACCAAAGGCAAAGAGGACAAGGGGTTAGTAAACTGAAATTGGACTCGACCTGCTATAAGATCGGTGATTGCAGGCATAGTGCCCTTGTAGGGCACATGCACTGTCATAACCCCTGCCATTTGATTAAAATAAACACCAGACAAATGGTTAGAACTACCAATGCCCGATGACGGATACATCAATTGATCTGGACGTGATTTTGCAAGCCGAATGAGATCGGTAACATTATTAGCAGGCAGCGTCGGATGTGCCACAAGAATAAAGGGTGTCTTTAATATTAAAGATACCGGCACCAGATCGCGCTGCGTATCGTACGGCAGCTTAGCGTGCACTGCAGGGTTGATCGCAATCCCGCTGGTCACAAAAAGCCAGGTATGACCATCCGGAATTGCTTTGGCAACTAATTCAGTGCCAATAATAGTGCTGGCACCACTTCGATTATCAACAATAATCGCCTGACCTAAATTTTCAGTGAGCTTTGGCGTTAATAAACGTGCCGAAGCATCAGCCGGTCCACCAGCAGGAAAGGGTACAACCAATCGAATTGGATGATTTGGAAATTTAATGCTCTGCTGAGCCACCGCACTAGTAATAGTGAAACAAATTCCGGTCAGTATTATTGGATACAGTCTGCTTATGAATCTGCTGCTGATTAATTTACTTATTAAGTTGCTTATTAAGTTGCT
>CAISJL010000145.1 GCA_903885665.1 uncultured beta proteobacterium
ATGTACAGTATCACCCACTTATTGTCCGTATGTTTCCTGACTGCTTTCATTAGCAAATCCCAATCCAGATGGGTGCAGAACATAATTAATGTCTAATTATGCAATTTCTAAATCACTAATTCCATTGTGAGTGATCCGATCCCAAAACTGTGACCATCTATTTGTAGTTTGAACTAAAGCTCGCAAGGCAATAACAGCTCTTGCTCCTCTATCTTTCCATCTCATTCCTGAGCGACATAGCCGTTGCTTAATTAAAGTTTTACATGCAGCTTCTGTAACTCCAGAGCCAATTGGTAAATTTCTAGCTACATAATCAAAATAATTCATCCGTAATAATTGATTTGTAAAGTATGTTACTGCTGCGCTTAATTTCTTTTTAACGATATCTGATATTTTTTTCTTGTCCTTAATTAGGTTAACTTGTTCAATCATCTGTGTCAGAATTGCTTGTGCTGCACCTTGTGTATGTTTTAATTCATGACAAACATTATGTAACCAGGTTTTTCTTTCCGAATCATTTATGAAAAAGGCATAAGATGCACCAGCTAAGTATTCTGTGGCATGATAAAAATCCAATATTTGGTATTGGGTATTTGGCGTTAAAAATTCCCAGTTATTTGCTGCTCCATCTGCTATACCAACATATGTAGCATTCGGGTATTTACTTTTTATTTTATCAACTTCATTTTGTAAGCGAGATAAAAATGTGGCTTTTCCATATTCTGGAGTTGCACCTAAATAGATAGTGTGCACTCTATTTCCATCTAAATTATATAACGATACGTTCCCGGTCATGGCTTCTCTATATCCACCAGGCTCTGGAATGTGCATATTATCCAATAATGAATCTAAATTCGCTATTTCACCAGTGCTTATTTTCTTTATAATTTTTTTTGACATACAATCAGGCTTAGGGCCATCTAGACTTAAATATTCTTTTATTTTATCAAAAATATCAACATCGGTAATACCTTTGCTAATTGTTATCTTAAAATCAGCAATAAGTTGGGCTTTATTGCTGGTTCTACTTGCTGGATCATCTTTATTGATTGACCGCATTAGCATACAAGTGCCATCAAGACTAACGCTAATACTAGCAATTGGTTCAATTTGTGTGGGAGTTTCATAGTCCCATACTTCTTCTGTTGCTTGTGCAATACTACCAACCATATCAGCTGTATACTGCACAAACCTATGTGTAGTTTTACGTCCATGATTATTTGTTAGGTCATTAGCCACTTCCTGAGCTGTTAACGATGCGTATTTATCTGAGATCATTTGTGCTAACTTTGGAGTTGAGCTTGTAATAATTCTAGCTCTATCATCTAATGGGCAAAATGTCGCTCCACCATTGCAAGTCTGATATACATAGCGATCTAGCATAAAAGTTCCATATGGCGTTTGGTACTCTTTGGTAACTTTACCTTTGCTAGTAAGCGTTATGCCAGCTATTTTAATAGGCCCACCTGTAGCATCAAATCTAGTTAGTGCTTCTTGTGTAGCTAATGCCCCGCCTTCATTTACCGCCGATTGAATAGTCGTTTCCATATCCAACATTGATCCGGTTAATTTCATGGTTATTTGCACTGTGACTTCGTCACCATTTCGTGTAATTATTGATGTCATAATACTCTTATATTAATTTGTATAGAATGCTATTTTTGAAATTAATTGCTTTCAATTAATTTTGAGTTTTAAATTCATGGACTATCTTAGAAGCGCTATCATCTTGTGCTTTTTGCCTAAGGGCATCTTTAAGCTTACTCATTTCCATCTCAATTGAATCTTCCATATTTAGCATACTGTCATTAGTTGTAATTGTTACAGCTATTGTTGATTGGTTATCATCTTTTGTCATGATTATCCCTTTATAATTATTAAAACATTAACAGGAGCCATAAGTATACCACACATTATTGGTGAAACTTTATGACATTATTTCTGTTCTGCACCCTTTAATTGAATCCAGTATTTTGCTATATAACCAGTATTCATAGCGATTTAGTATAAGTACTGATTGATCATTGACCTGCCTGGTTAAATAGGGCTCTAATCGTGGCGGCAAGCTTGGAAAATCAGTAATGTTATTTTTGACCTTTAAATTCTTAAGCCAATCAAGTGGTTCTAACAAATCCTTTTTTATGCTAGAAAAGTTCAGATTATTTATTAAGCAGCGAACATTAGATTTTAGATAGACTGCTACCTGATCTACACTTTTCCAGTAAATAATTTCGTCAGTCGTCGAGGAATTTGCCGATAGATATTTAATAATTGCCGGTTTATCTAGAATGCCAAAAGCTTTTTGGCGAATTTCCCCAAAACTTAGACTATCCGGTAAACTTTCATCCACATAAAACGTAACTAGTTGTTTTATATGGTCCATACTTGCATTTTGCTCAATCGCACTTGCCAAAATTGCTAGATTATTTATTTCACTTACTTTATCTATAGCATAACG
>CAISJL010000146.1 GCA_903885665.1 uncultured beta proteobacterium
ATCTTATTCTTTATTTTCTCTGTAGGATCTTCGCTAACTGCGAATGAGTTCAGAGCCTTCTCCTCAGAAATTCTGTTAGCCTCTCCCTGAGATTTTAAGCTGTAAGCCATAAGACCTAATATGCCGTAGCTATTTAAACTCTCGTACTCGTCTCCTTCCTGATATGAAGGGTCTTCTAAGTTGAGGTATCTCTTAAGTGCGGTTGCATTTATAGAATTCCTTGGCAATCTAGATTTCTCCTTTCGATCGTCGTCGTCGTCGCCACCAGGTTTGCCTATAAGCACCATCCCAGGTACAATCATTAGGTTATACATCATCTGTTGCATACCCATACCGATAACAAATCTTGATAGATATTTAATAGACGATAGTGCGAAGAATTCCCCCATTGGCTCTCCCTGATTAAGTCTAGCCTGATTTAAGAAAAACGAGAACTTTAAGAAAGACTTCATTGGCACCAAGAAATCTGTAGCGAACGATAGCATATTAATTGGTATGCGTACGAACGGGATGATCATATCGGTAATAAGGTTTGTCGACTGAGAGGCTAAGCTAAGCAGCTTATTGTTAGAATTAACGTGGATATTTGCCTTTGTTAATGAGTTCTTAACGGAATTAACGATAGCCATAGATACCTTCCCAGTACCAGTATCCTTTGTTGATGTAATCTCGGATATGCTCTCCATATACCACTCCACCATTTCCTTACTCATCTCATATGGTCTCTGTGTGGCAAACTCTAGAGGATCTTTTACGAACAACGCAGCAAGCACTGGATTTAATCCTAAATTATTAGCGATCCTGTTCATCTCCATCCGAGTTGCCATATTCTTCGGCACGATATCAGATAGAGCGATAAGCCTAAAATTAGCTTCTGCATTAAATGATAGTACTGCATTACCAAACGATCTAACTCTCTCTCCAACGCCCATAAGTCTTGCGCCTTCGTCTGCCATAAACTCGTCCTGTAGAGCCCTTTTTTCATCACCTGTCAGAGAGCTATAGTACTCATCTACGCTTCCATTTATGCTCCTATTGGCTACAATCCACTCCTTAATTTTAATCCTCTTAAATGATTTCTGAACCTCTAACTCTACTCCTCTTACGGAGGTTATCCTAGAAAGAGATCCTCCCCTCCTTCCAGAGACGGACTCCTTTAATTTTGTTATAGGGCTAAATCCGTGCTCGTTCATCTGCTTTGCATCAGTGTCTGATAGCGTAGATCCGTACACCAGCGTATTGTACACCTGGTTTGCAAAGCTCGATCTTGTGATCGGGTTTAATGATCTTGAGGTTATGATATCTGTTATCACATCGATAACTGACTTTATAAGTCTTAATGGAGAGGTAATACCCTTCATCGTACCCCTTGCGGTGTTGAACATAGAGTTTTTCTCTAGACCGAAGACATTGATACCCGCCTTATGCATGGCCACCGCTACGGTAGACATCGTTCTCATTATTATAGACTCGATAGCCTTTATTCCCATCGAGAGTGTGTTAGAGTACAGTCCGAGCATTACGGTACGTATACTAACAAGGTTCCCCTTTATAAGTGCCCCAAGGAATTCGTCCCATCTTATTCTCATAAGACTACGGACCTGCATATCTAGAAATAGATTTGCGTGTAGCATGTTTAGGTAAGCCGACTGTACGCCTACAGTAACATCATCGATGACACTGTTAGGCTCGTTCAACACCCTTAGGTACTCAGCCTTGTAGGCTCTTCGTGCAATGATCGCATCCTCGATGGTATTTACAACGAGCTCTCTCTGAGCCGCTGTTATCATAACGCCTCTAGCTTCCATCATCTTATCCAACATTTTCATGTACAGCTCAGCCTCATTCATAGTGGTAGATCTACCCTTAATCTCTCCAAACTGACGAAGTATCTGGGCTATTTTAGTGCTGAACATAGACACCTTAGTGTACTCAGCATCGATCTCAAACTCAAGCCTAGCTACCTCTTGAAGATCATTCGCCGCCTTTGCCGCATTGAGCTGATCTTCCATTCTCTTTATATACTCAATGAACGCTAGACCTACTATAGGACCCTCTGAACTATTTGAAAATATTCTCTGTAGCTGTGCCGTATTATTAGTGTCTATCTGCTCTACCAGCTCAGCGTCCGTCATAGTAGAAAGGTTAGCACGTATGTTGGCGTAATTATTGGCATTATAAAATGCTAGAGGATTATTAGCTATAGCTGTTCTGAACGATTGAGAATTATTAATACCAGATAGAGATGCATCGATACGTCTCTTTGTCATCATTTTTCTCCTTTTAGGATTACCAATCCTCATGTCTACATCCGACTCAGGGTTAGGCTCATATATCTCGCTGATATCGAACTTGCTTCCGTTCTTCTTAAACCAATTATCAAAGTGTGCCTTGTTATTGAACTCGTATGACTTGTAACTAAGTCCACCAAACTTACTCTTAAATGCTATGGTAACCTTATACTTTCCCTTTTCTTCAGTAGGGGCAGCCTCAGCCGCCCCCTCTGTTCCTAATGCTTTCTTTTCTTGGAGGTTGATTTTTTTCCTTCCATTTTCTCCTTCGCTTTGTACGCTTTCGGTGACATCTTCTTCTCCATCTTTTCTTCTTTTTTGCTCTCCATCTTCATTGGCTTTTTCATTTGTTGTTGTTTTAGTGGTTAATAATTGTTTTTCTTTGAGGGATTGTTCTACTGCTTTTACAAGTTCGGGATTGTTGTTATAAACTATCTCTCCTGTCTTTTTATTGTATATAAAATCAATATCTTCTTTACTTGCTTTTTCGCCAACATAATTAAATCCATCATTTTCTATTTTATTTGCTTTAGAATAATTACGTCCATACTCTTTTAAATTAGGGACTTTCTTGACTATGAGATAATCGCCATAATTTTTATATTCATTAGGTTCTGAACGCCAAAATTCACCTGTTTTTTCTTGCCCACTAAGCACATTATCTACTTCATCTTTGGTCGCATTTCTAAATACATAATTAACATTCTTATCCTCTTCAAAAGTTTGCCTTGTCCCTTCTTTTTTCTTTTCTGCCGATTCCATTCTTTCTCCAAACCCTTTGTGTTTTGGATTTAAAAAATCTGCCACATATACTACACCACCACTACCTGCTATGGGTGCTTCTTTGAGGGATTGTTGCACTATTTCTTCCGCTTCCTCCCATGTATCAATTACAGGTGTTTGCTCTTTATGGTAGTCGTTATAGTTATCAAATTGACCTATACGTTCATGTATAGTATTTCTATCCCCACCATCCCAAACAAAGTGAACTACATCGGGCTTGCCATTGTTAAAGTCTTTAAATGTTTCATAACTCCAATCTTCGGGCTTTAAAGAATCATTCCAAAGGTTACGAGCAACAGGCTTGAAACCAAATGCCGTATAATAGTTTGGAAGTATTGTGTGATAAGCATTGGCGTGAGTTGCTCCATTTTCAATGCCTAATACTAATAGTTGAGGTAATCTTCTTGGTTTTCCCGACATATCAAAACCGCTTCCTAAATCACCATCTGGCGATAATGCTATACCTGTCAATCCATCTTCTGTTATAAACAGTCTGTATTTAGTGTATTCTTTTTGGGACAACACATCTACTGCTGCACCGAACTCATTTACAGATTTCGCTTTTGTGGCTGCTTTATGGAAAATATCAGCATCTACTTCAAAAAGTTCTTTATCAACAGTTGCTTTAGGGTATGTTTTTTTTATCCCATCAACTAACGATTGCTTAACTGTATGTATTGCTTTAGGAATTATATCCCCATAGATTGTGCGAATTTTTCTACCTTCGCTATTGCTTCTTGAACTGAAAGATTCTGATTCTCTTGCCACATTCTTTTCATATCCGAATGAAGATGGTGACTTAGATTCTCCCGTATTGGCATCTCCACTTCGGGAGTTAGTTCTCTTTTTACTGGCAAGTTCTGAATTTTTTGTTCCATAATATCTAAAATTATATTTATTTGGTAATAATCCTATTTTAGGTTCTGCAAATGCAAACTCTTTTTGCGCTTCTTTCCTAATTTTTTTTGCTTCATCATATTTACCTTCTTTTTCAAGTTTAGCCGCCTCTTTAAATTTAGCATTTGCGGAATCATTAACACCTGAAAAATTAACCCAACTATTTTGCCCTCTTGTTTGTGCAACTACGGCAGGTAATGCTTCGTCAGAATACATTGATAAATGTTGTAGTATGGCATTTTCTTCCCCTATTGCACCAAACTGGTCTCCATTTATCCCATGTATTGCATCGTGAACAATTCTAAATACCTCTGAATTAGTTATTGTTTTACCGTCAAGAGTAATACCTGAATCTTGTAAACCAATATTGTCTTTATATTTTGTAGCTGCATCTTTATCTCCAAACGCACTTTCATTTGGTAGAAACCATAAATGATTGTTTTCTTTTAAATCATTTAGCATTTCTTTGGAGTTTGCATAAGGCTCTCCTTCGCCTGTCCACCTTTCTGGTTTTAATCCCCCATCAACCAAAGCGTTATATTGTTGCTTTGTTTCTTCAACCATTGCCTTATAGGCTTTCTTTACTTTAGGGTTATTGGGGTCGTGCTTCATTTTTTCATAAGCATCCGCAATTTCTTTTGATAATTTAGTATCAATATTAAAAAGTCTATTATGTTGTACTTTATTTAATTTTGTTATACTTCTAATTTTATCAAATATCTTTTTTATAAAAGGAACTCCTTCTTCAGAGATGCGTAGGTCTACGCCTTCTCTGGAAGATCGTGAAACCACTCTGGGACTTCCTCCTCCGTTGTCTCCTCGTTCGCTCCCGACCATAGAGTCCTTCTTGCTAATTCCTTGTTTGGCATCTGGTCCTTTAGCTTCGAGTACTGGAAAAACACTTTTTTGGACATTAATTCCTCGTTCACTGACCCACTTTGAATTTTTACTTCTGTTTTCATTTATGATTGTTTGAGTTGTTATATAAGGATCTATACCATTTTTTACACCTTCAATTAATATATCAAATGCTTTTTGTTTTTGAGTGGCTGACCTATTCTTGTCATTTACCCCTGTTCTGAACGCTTCCCAAATTATACTTTGTAATTCTCTTGGAAGCATATCGTATTTTTTAGCAACTATTTGATATGCTTCTTTTACTGATGCATACAGCGGAGATTCGCCAGATTTAAACAACCCAAAGGCACTTGCAATTTTAGAATTCATCGGAATCCCAAGTGCGGCACCGAATGCATGCGTATCTGCTGTAAGATATCCGTTTTTTGAAAGAGGGTCGATAATATTATTATAAAAATTTCTAACCTTATTTCCCGCTCCTAGTATATAGTCTATATTAGACTGATCCGCGTCTCTGAAAACCTCAATAGCTCGTCCTATTTCGCTCGGAGAATTCCACATGATTGTAGATTCACCGTACCCATCTATTCTACCATCTGGAGCAGTTTCTAATACATTAGGAGAGTTATAAAAATGATCTAGTACCCTTAAAAGGTCAGCTTGAGCTAGAATAGGGGAACCAGCCTTTTGCATATCTGAAATAGACATACCATTAGTATTTTCAAATAATTTTTTCAGCTCGTTCATCCAGGCGGAATCTTCTTTCCCGTCCTTCCTATTATATGCTATAGCATTATCTAATAATTCTTTTGTAAAGGGCTTGTCAGAGTGTTCGGTAAGAATATGCATAACTCTTTCAGCAGCTGACAAATTATTAAACCAATCTTTCTGAGGGCTCAATAAAGCCATAATAGCAGCACTTTGCTCTAATGTTTTATTGTATTTTATAGATATATGGTTTGCTACTCTATTTGCTCCCTCATACCATTTTTTTGCCTCTGTTATAAATTCAGGAGTAAGCGTATCAAACAAAGCAGAAAGGTTTTTTGTCATTACACCTATAAAATTATCGTAGATGGTAATAGTATCTTTTTTTAATTCTGCGCTTATAATACCAACTTTCACTTTTATTCTTGCTTCTCTACTAGCCTTTGTCTCTCCTTCTAAAAGAGGTTCATTAATTTTAATATATTTTATTTCTTCCCTTTTTTTA
>CAISJL010000147.1 GCA_903885665.1 uncultured beta proteobacterium
AAATTTTATTATTAGGGGAGTTTCTGTGTCTAACAATGAAAATTGCTCAAATGTTTTTCATACATTAACAAATGTAGAAGTTCGTTTTATTGATGCAGCTGTTGAAAGATTAATACCGGAAGATGATTTAGGACCTGGCGCTAAGGAAGCTGGTGTGAGTAGTTATATAGATCAACAGTTAAGCAGCGTTTGGGGAACTCACGGACGTAATTATAGATCCGGACCATGGTTAGAGGGAACTGCTCAACAAGGTTTTCAGTCTAGATTAACTCCTCAGGAAATCTATCATGTGGGTATTTATGAGATCAACCAATTTTGCATTAAAAATTATGATAAGCAATTTGAATTTTTAGATGCTAACCAGATAGATGAAATATTAAGTAAGTTAGAAAAAGATGAGGTCAAGTTACCATCATTATCTAGTAAATTATTTTTTGATCTTCTTTGGAAAAATACTGAAGAAGGGTTCTTTTCTGATCCTATTTATGGTGGTAATCGCAATAAAATTGGCTGGAAACTTCTTGGTTTTCCTGGAGTTTCTTCTGGTGTTTATATTAACCATATTGATAACCCAGATCTGTATCATGCTGAACCGGTTAGTATCTTAGATATCCAACAAAAAAGTGCTGATGTTGACGCTCAAGGTTACGCAAAACATATATTAATTAAGCAGAATAAAGGTTAATCAAATGGTATCTACTACTAAACTTAAAGCAGTGGATGTTGTAGTTGTTGGTAGCGGCGTAGCCGGTTCTATTATGAGTATGGAATTGGTAAATGCGGGTTTTAACGTAGTATGCCTTGAACGGGGTCGTATGATCGAGCCACAAAATGAATTTGTTCTACCATACACCCAGGACGAATTGAAATATGATCGGCATAGTGACATTTTCCAGAACTTATCTCGTGAAACTATCACATTCCGAAATAATACTAATGAAACTGCTTTACCGATGAGGGAATTAGGATCTTTTAAACCTGGAGAGGTAGTTGGAGGTACTGCTGTGCATTGGGGTTGTAATGCAAGGCGATTCTTGCCTTATGATTTTGAAATACGTAGTCGAATGACAGAAAAGCATGGAAAGAATTTTTTCCCTGCGGACTGCACTAGCCAAGACTGGGGGATAACATACGAGGAGCTTGAGGCTTATTATGATCAATTTGAGCACATTTATGGTGTTGGCGGTAAAGCTGGTAATTTAAATGGAGAAATTCAAAATGGCGGCAATCCTTTTGAAGGGAAAAGATCCAGAGAATATCCAAATCCACCAACGCGTAATACACCTCAAGGTTCGTTGTTTGCGAAAGCTGCAGTAGAACTTGGATATCATCCGTTCCCAGGGCCAGCAGCTGCAATGACTCGTGATTATGTAAATTTATATAAAATATTTTTAGGCGAGTGTCAGCGCGGTGGATTTTGTAGTAGTCATGCATGCGCTCAGGGCGCAAAGGCTAATCCGCTAACCGCTGTTTTTCCGGCATTGCTTAAAAAAGGTAATTTTGAACTTAGGCCATTATGTAATGTGATTAAAGTTAATACCGATTCAACTGGCAAGCAGGCTACAGGTGTCACTTATATTGATCCTAAAGGTGAGCAATTATTTCAACCTGCAAACTTAGTTATTCTGGCTACTTATTGCTTTAATAATACTCGTTTGTTGTTATTATCCAATATTGGTAAGCCTTATGACGTTCATACTGGTAATGGTGTTGTAGGTAGAAATTACTCTTACCAAACTGGTGGTAAGGTTCAAGTGTTCTACGATGACCGCGAGTTTAATCCATTTATAGGAGGAGGCATGACCAGCGTACAACTTGACGATTTTAATGGTGAAGCTTTTGATCGTTCTGAACTTGGATTCGTTGGTAGTGCCTATATTGCCGTTTCAAGTTCAGGTGCCACTCCAATTAAAAATAAACCTGTTCCACCTGGGACTCCGCGATGGGGCTCTGCTTGGAAAAAAGCTATAGCGCATAATTATCGTCGTAGTTTTAGTATTGGCATACATGGCTCATGCCAGAGTTACCGCCAACACTATCTTGATCTCGACCCAACGTATAGAGATTCAAACGGATTGCCGTTATTAAGGATGACTTTTGATTGGCATCAAAATGAACAAAAAATGTTACATTTTATGAATGAAAAGTGCCTAGAAATTGCAAAGGCAATGGCACCTAGTAAATACGCTGCACATGCGATACCAACTAAATACAGTATTGTTCCTTATCAAAGTACTCATAACATTGGAGGTGCAGTTATGGGTGACGATCCTTCGACCAGTGTTGTTAATAAGTATTTACAGTCATGGGATGTGCCTAATTTATTTGTTGTCGGTGGTAGCGCGTATCCTCAAAACGCAGCTGTAGGTCCAACAGAGACTATCGGCACTCTTGCTTGTTGGGCTGCTGACGGTATTAAGGAGATATATATGAGAAATCCTGGAAAAATGATGGTCTAAGACACTATATTTAAAAAATTTAATTTATTCAAAATGTCAACTATATTAAAAATATTAAAGAGAGAACTTATTTTAGAGGGCCAGTCTTTCGGGAATACTGGTGCTTATGAAAAGTTAGTTGGCACTATTTATTTCCAAGTTGATCCTGAATTAGAAGGCAATCGATGTGTAACTGATATTTTAATAGCCCCTAGAAATCCAGAGGGTCTGGTAGAGTTTTCTGCTGATTTTTATATTCTTAAACCAGTAGAAATGCAACATGGTAATGGGAAACTACTACTAGACGTTCCGAACCGTGGCCGTAAAGTTGCTATTGAGATGTTCAATAGTACACCTCGTGTTCCAGATCCAACTACATCGGCTGACTTTGGAAATGGTTTTTTGATGCGAGAGGGTTATTCTGTCGCTTGGGTTGGATGGCAGAGTGATGTGCTCAGTCAGAATGGTTTGATGGCATTAGATGTACCTAAAGTACCCAATATTAAAGGGTATTTAAGGTGCAGATTGAGACCTAATGAAAATTGCGAAACCTTGCCTTTGGCTGACAGAGGTCACATCCCCATTGAATGTGTTGATGAAAATGATCCGGAATCCTCTGTTTCATATCGACAGCATGTGGAATCGACTGAAATTTTTATAAAAAGAGGCGATTTTTATTTTCCAGATTCATTACATATTTCAATTAAAGGTGGATTTAAAGCTGGATATATTTATGATGTCATTTATCCGTCTGCTAATCCATCTTTAATTGGTGCTGGATTTTTAGCTGTTCGTGATACAGTAAAGTTTTTAAGATGGGGACTAGCTGCAGAAGGTAATCCATGTGCTGGTGGTTTAGATGGAGCATACGCTTTTGGCGTTTCTCAAAGTGGTCGATTTTTGAGAGAGATGATGTTCCACGGTTTTGATCAAGAGGAATCTGGACGATTAATTTTTGATGTAATTTGGCCACATGTTGCTGGATCTAGAAGAGGTGAGTTTAATATACGGTTTGGTCAGGCCTCGTTAAACTCTAAAAGCTCAGTTGGATCACTTCCTCCTTTTGAGGACTTAGAATTATTTAAAAAAATAATTTCTAGATCCAATCAGCCTAAAATAATATCAACAAATTCATCTTCAGAATATTGGAGAGGCGATGCTTCTCTCAGTCATACTGATATTAAAGGTCTTGCTGACTCTCTTCCCTTAAATTTTTCTAGAAAATACCTGCTTGCAGGGACTCAGCATTCTCCAGGTAGTCTACCTCCACCAGATTTTGATGTAAATACCGGTGGTCGAGGTGCTAACGTGTTTAATATAGTTGATTACTCACCATTGATGCGAGCGATTTTAGACAACTTGAACCAATGGGTGACTAATGGAATATTACCGCCTGAAAATTCTTTACCACAGATTGCAAATGGAACAGCGGTTAACAGTTATTCTTTAGCTGAATACTTTGGGAAGTTACCCCAAATAATTTTCCCCACCCGATTAGAATCTACAAGATGTCTAGATTTCGGGGGGGATGTAAATGTTGGAATTGTTCAATATCCAGTTAAAATGGGTGATTATTATAAAACTTATGTTTCAGCTATTAATTCAGATGGAAATGAAACTGTCGGTCTGATCCCTATGGAGATTGCAGTCCCATTAGCAACATTTACCGGATGGAATATAAGGCATACAAGTCAAGGTGGCGATGGTGATTTAATGCAAATGCGAGGTTCCACTTTTGCTTTTTCGTTAACAAAAATTGATAGGGAAAATAGAAAAGACCCTAGATTATCGATTGAAGAGCGTTATGCTTCAAAAGATGAATACCTAAATTTAGTATTTAAATTTGCTCAAGATTCAATTGCGAAGCGCCTGATATTGGCTGAAGATATATTACCTATAACAAAACGCGCGGATTTACTCTGGGATTTCTTGTGTAAAAAATAAATATTTTAATGCATTTTAATCAAAAGGTAACCCATATGAAATTAAAATTTTTTATATGTATAAGTTTAATAACTTTCAGCAACACATCCTTTTCTGCTCAAATAGATGCTACTAAAGCTATTCAATCTTTTCCCACAAAACCTATTAGACTCATTGTGCCTCAAGCGCCAGGTGGTAGTAATGATATTATGGCAAGATATTTTGGTGGTTTGTTAAGTGAAAGAATTAGTCGTCAAGTCGTTGTTGATAATAGAGCTGGTGCTGAGGGAATGATTGCAACAGAACTTGTTACTAAATCCGTTTCAGATGATTACACAATATTGATGACTTCTACAGAATTCGCAATGAATCCTGCGGTGGTTAAAAAATTACATTATGACCCGATGAAGGATTGAAGCGGGTATACCTGGGTTCGAAGCTACTGTATGGTGGGCATGTTTTACTGCAGCAAAAAATCCAATTCAAATCGTCAATAAATTGAATGCTATAGTTGCAAAAATACAAAAACTACCATAAACAACGAAGCGTTTAGCGATGGAGGGCGGAAAAAATAAAATTAAATTACCCAACCAGCTACGTGAAATGATGAAGACGGAAATTATTAAGTGGGATAAGGTTGCTCGTGATGCAAAAATGCCTATGTTATATTAATTTTTTTAAAAATTAAAAAT
>CAISJL010000148.1 GCA_903885665.1 uncultured beta proteobacterium
AACTAATGGGATTTATATGAGATGATGAGATATAACTCATATTTTGATTAATATAATGCAATGTAGCATTTCATGATAACCTTTTAAAAGTCGATAAGAGCTCTAAAACATTATTAACCTAATCATGTAGCCATCAATTATTTTATTACTATACCATCATTAAAGACTGATATTGTTTAATTTTTAAATTATTATTTAGCTTTTAGTTTTCCTCATATATTATCTTTTTATAAGCACTATCAATTTTCGATTTCAGTTCATTTAGATCTAAAGTCTAGTATCTTTGCATATTTATAAGATGTTTTAATTCTTCATCCAAGCATCTTTTTAATGTTGAACTGATGTTAATTTAATAAATTAACATCAGTTCATATTTGGAGTCCTTATGCCCATACTAATTGCAGAGAATCTGTGGAATTTTGATGAAGTCGTCGTTGGTCAAGCGGGCCCAAATACCAAGGTCACTATTAGGGACGCGCATATCGCGACTTATGCGCAAGTCGCTCAAAATCCCCATTCGCTTTATCTGAAAACCAGTACCAAAAAAATGGCAATGCCAACTATGGTGCTCACCTATGCGCCATTACTACGCGACGAAATTGCTCAAGAAAATGGATTTATAGCTCTGGAAGAATCCAAAACTGCACGACGCCAAACCCCTTTTGCCAAATGCGAAGCACGCTGGTTTCACCCTGTATATGCTGGCGATACATTAACTGGCTCTCGCTGCGTTCTTGAAAAATACGTGCGTCGCGGCAGCCAATTTGTCACCTTCCGCATCAGTGCAACCAACCAAGATCAGTTGTTAGTGGCGCAATATGATTACACCTGTGTATTTTCTTATGTTAAAGGCCAGCGGCCACCACCAAGTGCGAGCGCGTCAATAACACCATCACCTGCGTCATCTACCGTTTCATATATTGCACATCCAATATCTAATCCCAACAACAGCGCAATCAGTTCGGGTCTATTGCCGATTGGTCACCTGTTAATCCCGTTAACGGTATCCGAAAGCCAAGAAGTGATGTTGCGAAAAAATGAATTTCGACTTGCCGGTAAGCATAAACCTAGCAACATTCATACCGATGAGGATTTTGCGAATAAAAATATCTTTGCTGGTATGGTGAACTCTGGCCCTGCGACCATGTCTTATGTCGACCAATTCATTGAGAATAATTTCCCTTTAGGCAGTTTGTATAATGGTGGCCGCTTATTATTGCGCGCCATCACCCCATTCCGCTCTGGGGATACAGTCACCTTCAGCGGCACCGTGGTTGATCATCGTGTATTAGCTAGCCTTACTGTCATGGCGTGTCAAATCAAAGGGTACAATCAACGCGGAGAGTTAGTCTGTCTTTGCGAAGTGGATATTGCATTAGCGATTACATAAAGTATTAATTTCTACAGATAATTATTTTTGATTTATATGCGTTTTGCCTTGGTTTTAAAAAAGTCTTTACAGAGAGCTGTGCTGACAACGGCTACCGATGTATTTGACATGACAACTCATCTATCCTTAACTAGGATTTAATGTATGGTTTGTGTTCATCAGATATTTGCACTCAACCTATGGGCAGCTTCAGCCTTGGTGATTATGTTCTGTAGTCAATTAGCTAATTCCCAATCATTTCCTAGTCGGCCGATCCGGATTGTAGTTCCTTATCCCCCGGGTGGTAGCAACGACATTATGGGTCGCCTTGTAGGACAAAAGTTCTCAGAAGCCTTTGGCGTACAAGTCGTTATTGATAATCGTGGCGGTGGTAATGGTGTTATTGGCACAGAAATCATTCAGCGTGCTCTGCCGGATGGACATTCGATGCTAATTACATCAACAAATTCACACTTGATTACCTCGCTAATTAGCAAAACTACATTCCATCCGATCGACGATTTTACGCCGCTTGGTACGATTGATGCCAGTGATTACCTGATGGTGATATATCCTGGCCTACCTGCCCACTCATTGCAGGAATTCATCGCGCTGGCAAAGGCCAA
>CAISJL010000149.1 GCA_903885665.1 uncultured beta proteobacterium
AGAAAATTATGACGCTTAACTTATGGTTTTAAGAATGGCATTTACAAAATAAGCCATTTAGCGAATTTTAATATATCTTTGATGATTCTAGAATAATGATACTAAAAACTATGCATTAATTTATTAATAATATAATAATTATTTCGTAGATTTTAGCCGAGTAACTTAACCAACAAAATTACTCAACCAAAAATGTCTTAGACAACACTTGAATTTGAAAAGATCCTCTCGCGTTCCAAACGTTTTGACAGATTCAATCAGCGCTATCACTTGGCTCCACGAAATTTAAACACCGCTAGTCCTGCACCCGCATTAACTGCAACAAAAAGCTTGGATGCTTTACCTTTAATTGAAAAGTCTCGATATGAAAACTGCAACTGTACTACTTAGCACCTTAATTGAATCACTGACTCCACGCGAACGCGAGGTTTGTGCATTGATGATTAGAGGCTTTTCAAACAAAGAAATTGCATCACTGAGCAATACGGCGGCATCTACCGTCAAGTTACACCGCAGTCGAATTCTGAAAAAAATGGACGTAGTCTCTTTATCAGGGCTCATGCAGTTATTTGAAGACACTCCAGAAGGCCGCACTCTACTGTTAAAAAGGTAATGTGGCATTGAGTGTGATGACCACAACGCCACACTCAATAAATAATTACCGAACTACGAATGAACCATCCCTGAACCGTTCGCTCAATAAAAAAGCCGCTCAGCACTCATAAAAAATGAATGTTTTATCAATTCGTTTATGATTTCTAAAACATCAATCAACTTTAATATTGGTGGTTTTTGCGAGCTTAGCCCAACGCTCTAAGTCCGCTTTGAGGTAGGCTGCAAACTCTTCTGGCTTACTGCCCACAGGTTGCGCACCGCGTGCAATCAATTTTTCAGCAACTGCTTTATCAGCCAAGGTTTTTACCACCACCTCATTGAGCTTGGCCACGATTGGGGCGGGTGTTTTCGCAGCGGTCAGAATGCCATACCAGTTGATAGCTTCCACCATTGGCAAGCCTTGCTCACGCAGAGTCCCCACGTCAGGCAACAATGGCGAACGCTCAGGCGCAGTGACCCCGAGAGCGCGTAATTTTTTTGCTTGAATATGCGGCAACAATACTGGCAGGTCAGCAAACATGCCTTGCGAATGACCCGCAATCAAATCAGACACTGCAGGTGCCGCTCCCTTGTACGGGATATGCAAGGTTTTAATCTTGGCTCCAGTCATCAATAACTCTAGCGCTAAATGCGGTAATCCACCCGTGCCGGTTGACGCCATATTTAATTGACCTGGATGAGCAGTGGCCAAGGCCACCAGTTCTTTCAAGGTCTTCACAGGTAAGGACGGATGCACAACCAAAACTTCTGGGGTAGTGCTGACCAAGGCGATTGCACTAAAATCACGCAAGGTCTCAAACGGCATTTTTGGATAAATCGCAGGACTAATCGCCACTGCACCGGGGCTTGCTAAGACCATGGTATAGCCATCGGGAGCAGACTTTGCGACCGAGTCCGAACCAATAATGCCGTTCGCACCGGCACGGTTATCAACCAACACTTGTTGCCCAATCAGCTCTGACATTTTCGGAGCAATCATGCGCCCCACAATATCAATCGGACCACCTGCTGGAAAAGCCACCACCAAGCGCAAAGGTCGTGTCGGAAAATTTTGAGCATGTGCCACACTCCCTACCCCACAGCTCAAGGCTATCATCATCCATACTGCACCTTGGATCGATTTCAACATAACAGCTCCCCTTTTTGATTATTTGTTGTTGTAGACTGTCCAGCATCATACCGCAGGCTACGAGCCGCTGACCACCTCAAGCAGGGCTGGTCATCGGGTTGCCGCAACGGCATACTTGCGAACACTTTAACCCCACACGGGGGATTTGGTAAACTCCGACGGTCACAGCAATATTCAATACTCAATTTACCGCTACACTCACTGCTAAATTCGCCGCTATAGTTAACTCTATATCCACCTCAACATCTACCCCTATAGCGACCTAAAACCATCTAAGCACAATACTACCCAAGCCATCTAAAATTACTAATAAATCAGAATCTTAAGCACTATTGCCGAAACCATCTATTTGCTCACATCGCTAATCGCGTCCAAAGGAATACCTTGTCCACAGATCAACCGCCGTTAATTGCCCATGCTACTCGTGACCTTGCCCAATTTGGCGCAGCACTGCATTTCGAGCAAATCCCCCAAGCCGTCGTTGAACGAATCAAGCTCAGTCTCTTGGATAGCCTGGGTTGTTGCTTATATGGCGCTAGCCTGCCATGGACCCGCAAAGTGGCGCAGCTGGCGCAAGCCGAAGGCGCGCAACCAGTTGCCAGTCTCATTGGCTTGGGCACCAAAACTTCACCCGCACTCGCTGCCTTAGTCAATGGCACTTCTGGCCACGCTTTTGAGCTTGACGACATCCACAAAGAATCCATTATTCACGCCGGCTCCATCGCCACCCCAGTCGCTTTAGCCCTCGCCCAAGCCCGCCCCAGCCATCAGCCAATCAGCGGCAAAGCGCTCTTAACGGCCATGGTTGCTGGCTACGAAATTGGTCATCGTGTCGGCAATGCCGCCACCATGTCACTCTTTTTTAGAGGGTTCCACCCGCAAGGCACTTCCGGCACCTTTGTCGCCGCTGCCACTGCCGCGCATGCGCTGCAATTAACCCCTCTACAGTTTCAACATGCGCTGGGTATGGCCGGCTCGCAGGCCTGCGGTTTGATGGCAGCGCAAGAAGGCGCCATGGTCAAGCGCTTTCATAGCGGCCGCGCTGCTCAAAGCGGCCTCTATGCAGCACAACTGGCAGCGCAAGACTTCACAGGCATTCTAGACGCCCTTGAAGCACCCTATGGCGGCTACCTCTCGACCTATGGGGATCCACCTAATCCGCAGCGCCTCACCGCTGGGCTGGGCGAGACCTGGGAGACCCTCAATGTCGGCTACAAACCGCATGCTAGTGTCACCAGTATCCATAGTGCACTCGATGCCCTTGCCGAACTCATGCAAACCCACCATCTCACCGCGCGAGACCTCACTCATATTGAAATTGGGCTCTCTCCAATGACTCATGTGCATTGCGCATGGCCTTATAAAGCCCAGGGCGTGACCGCCGCCCAAATGAATTTGTATTACGGTATGGCCGTGATTGCCATCGACGGCGTCGCCTTTACCGAACAGTTCCGCGAGTCGCGCCTTCGCGACCCGATGGTGCTGGACCTGATTTCCCGCATGAGCGCACATGTCGACCCCGAAATCAAAGCCATGGGCGCGCCCTTTCGTCATGCCTCTCGCGTCACCATCCGCACCCAGCACGGCCAGCAGCACAGCTTGCGGCAATTACACCGGCGCGGCAGCCCAGAGAACCCACTCGCCCCGGCTGCAGTAATCGACAAGTTCCGCAACGTTGTGGCCCCAGTCATCAGCGCGGCACGCAGCGAACAAATCATTGCCATGGTTGATCATGTCGAGACGCTCAGCGATTTGAGCCCGCTGATGCTGCTGTTGCAAGAGACAGTTAATCTGCCTGCGGCCTAATTTAAAAAAACTAAATACTTGATTTAATTGAATAAATGTAAATTACACTGAGGTCTTAGCCTGACGCTACGCGCCATTGCTATGACCTCGCTCTTATGCTTACCGGATTGCTATATGTCAAAAATCAACCCCTACACCCAAGGTATTGCCAACTTTGTGGCCAATCTTACCTACGACAGGATTCCCGCCGAGGTGCGCCATCGCAATAAACTACTCATGCTCGACTCGCTAGGGTGTGCACTCTATGGCGCCGACTTGCCGTGGAGCCAACTGCTGCAACAACAACTCAGCCAGATCGACAGCACCCGCACCTGCAGCGTCTGGGGCACACCGCTAAAACTCTCAGCCCCCCACGCCGCACTCGTTAACGGCACCCAAGTCCAAGGCTTTGAACTCGATGACGTGCACAGAGCAGGCGTGCTCCATGTAGGCGCCGTCGTGTTACCCGCATTAATTGCGATCGCCGAGCAACGCCCTGGTATGAATGGCAAAGAGTTCCTCACCGCAGCTGTAGCTGGCTACGAAATCGGCCCGCGAGTGGGCTTGTGCATGGGCCCATCGCATATTGCATCGGGTTGGCACTCTGGTGCCACACTCGGCGTGTTCTCAGCGGCTGCTGGTGCGGCGCGCGGCTTACGCCTGAATAGCGAACAGACGGTACATGCCCTGGGCATTGCCGGCACCCAAGCCTCGGGCTTAATGGCCGCACAATTTGGGGCCATGGTTAAACGCATGCACGCAGGTCGCGCCTCGCAATCGGGTTTGTATGGCGCCTTATTTGCTGAGACTGGTTTTACCGGGATTGTGAATGTACTCGAGAGCGAATACGGCGGCTTCTGTACAACAATGTCGCAATCCAAAGATCAATTCAATCTGGCAGAACTAATTGCGGGTCTTGGCAACGTGTGGCAAACCATGCAGATTGCCTTAAAGTTTTATTCCTGTGTAGGCACCAATCACACCACATTAGATGCCTTGCGTGAGATGGAACAAGAGCGCCCGTTTAGCGCAAGTGATGTTGAAAAAGTAGTGGTCTATGGGTCTGAGGTGACCGTGCATCACGTGGGATGGGATTACGTACCCCAAGGGTTGACCTCTGCACAACTCAACATGCCCTATTGCGTAGCCACATGGCTTCTCGAGCGCGACTGCTTTGTGGATCAATTTACCGAGGCCATGGTCGCAGACCCTGAGCGCATGGCCTTATCTAAAAAAGTCGAAGTTCGCCACGACCCTGCAATTACCGCATTGGGCGCTAAGTTTCGACATAAAGTGCATGTTGAATTGCATCTCAAAGATGGTAGCGTGACGCGCCGCACCGTAGAGTCAGCCCGTGGCAGTGAACAGCATTTTGCCAGTGACGCTGAGATTTTTGACAAGTTCGATAAACTCGCGAGCAAAGCCTTGCCTCGGGAGCGCGTGGCTTCACTACGTAATGCCGTGATGGCGCTTGAGCAGTTAAGCGACGCTAGCTTGATTGCGAAACTGATGACGCCATAATCTGCCGCGAATATTTGTTAAGCTTTGTTTTGAAGATTGATTGATTGATTGATTGAGCGACTGAGCGATTGATTAATCAATCAATAATCATGCTCAATCAATTTCTAACCGCATCCACCTGAATCAGGATTAGCCATGACCACCACCCCCACTGCGGCCAGAGTATTGGCGCAATTTGCCATCAACTTACAATACGAGTCCATCCCGGTTGCTGCGCGCGAGCGCGCCCGGCAGTGCATCATCGATACTACGGGTGCCGCGCTATTTGGTGCCGGCTTGCCTTGGAGTCGAATGCTTGCCTCACACGCGGCTAGTTGCGCCAACGTCGCCCACAGTCAAGTGATCGGCACGCCGCTACGCGTAGCCGCACCGGCCGCGGCATTGGCCAATGGCGTGTGCGCTCATGCTTTTGAACTGGACGGACTGCGCAAACCTGGCGCAGGGGTGCATCCAGGTGCAGTGTTGCTACCGGCCGCACTTGCGCTCGCCCAAGATCAACAGCGCAGCGGCCAAGACTTACTGACCGCATTTGTAGCAGGTGCCGAAGTAATGTTTCGGATCGGTCTTGCAGCTAACCAATCCACCGAAAGCCTGGGCTTTCACTCGCCTGGCGTGAACGGTCCGTTTGGTTCAACGATTGTCGCGGGCAAATTGCTGGGTTTAAATGCTGACCAACTGACCCAAGCATTGGGGATTGCCGGCTCGCTTGGGGGCGGACTGCTAGCCTTTACTAAGGCTGGCAATGGCGCCATGGTCAAACGCTTGCATATGGGGCGTGCTGCAGAAGCTGGCGTTGTTGCAGCACTGCTAGCCCGTGATGGTTACCAAGGCCCGGACAATATCATCGAAGGCCATTATGGCTTTCTAGAGTCCTATTGTCGCAACACCGACCCCAGTCAACTGACCAAAGATTTAGGTACGCACTTTGATATTATCTATGCCTGCCTAAAACGCTATGCCTGCCATATCACAGCGCACACCACGGTCCAAACCCTGCAAGAGCTGCGCGCCGCACATCACTTCACTGGTGAAGATGTTGCCCAACTCACCATCGGTGTTCACGATAAAGTGCTCTCCCACCACGACATCCGCGAACCTGGTGATATCGCTGGCGCCCAATACAGCGTACCGTTCTGTGCGGCGATTGCCCTCTATTACGATGTGATTGACCCTAAAGTCTTCTCTGATACAGCGCTATTTGACCCCCGAGTGCGGCAATTAGCCAAGGCGCTCACTCTGAAACCAATTGTCAAAGACGCACCGGGAGGCGCATGGGCCACTCAAGTGACGATTGTGCTACGCGACGGACGACGCTTTGAACAATTGGCTACCCAATTCAAAGGTACGCCAGAGTCACCGCTGTCTGCTGCAGAACTACAAGAAAAATTTATGCGCATGGCAAGTGCCTATCCCTTGGCTGAAGCCTTGCATCAACAACTGGTTCACTTAGAGGAGATCTGCGATTGCCGCACACTCCATTTATCAGGCGCCTCTTAGACCGGCCGACTGGATACGAATGGACACTGCAAACGGTCTGACACAACGCGAAGTTTTTAGTGCTGTGTAACTGATTACTAAAGCCACTAATAATGCCTCTAATAAAACACCTTACTAAAACAGGTCACCGAAATACTTCTCATAAACAGCTTATCAAAGCACTCTATGCAAAATTTAATTTACTTTAATTGACTTAACTTAACCAACTTAACCAACTTAACTAAGTTAACTAAAACTTCACCACAATCAGTTAAAAATCACCCCGAACCCAAGGAATCTCAAGGTAGAATGCCCGCACCCAGCTGTCACCCCCCAACCCCACAATCGAAAAATTAACTAACTAACTGAATTTATTATGAAATTTAAAAAAACATCGATACTCCCTGGGCTCTTTATCCTGTTCTGCACCCTCAGTCTGCCAGCGGCATGGGCCGCTTACCCCGAAAAACCCGTGCGTATGATTGTGCCGCTATCGGCTGGCGGCGGCATGGATACCGTTGCGCGGGCAATTGCTACACCATTGAGCGAGCGTCTGGGTCAGCCCTTTGTCGTCGATAACCGCGCCGGTGGCGGCGGGGCCATTGGTGCTGAAATCACCAAAGACGCCCCCAAAGACGGGCACACACTACTCATGGGCAGCGCAACTTTCGTGATCCACGCCCTTCTCTACCCTGCACGCTATGTGCCCTCTCGGGATTACGCCACTATCACCCAAGTCACCCGCCAGCCCTATGTCTTAATCATCCATCCGAGCATTCCCGCCAAAAACGTACGCGAACTCATCACTTACGCCAAGGCCAACCCCGATAAGTTGGCCTATGCTTCTTCGGGCCAAGGCAGCTTAATACACCTGACCTCTGAACTGTTTAAAGCCCGCACTGGCACACAAATGATCCATGTCCCCTATAAAGGCATGGGTGGTGCTTATGTCGACATGCTCTCAGGCCGCATTCCACTAGCGTTTCCAAGCATCATCTCGGTAATACCCCATTTAAAAACTGGCAAACTGCGCGCCCTAGCGGTGTCTAGCGCACAACGCGCTGCCAGTCTGGCCGATTTACCAAGCATGATGGAGGCGGGCGTGCCCCAGTTTGATGTTTCTAATTGGTATGGCCTTTTTGCACCTGTGGGCACACCCAAAGCAGTTGTAGATCGCCTGTATCGAGAAGTCGCCGAAATCATCAAAGGGGCGGACATGCAAAAACGCATGGCAGCCGAAGGCTCTGAAGGTGTGGGCAGTACCCCTGCAGAGTTTGCAACCCACATCAAAAATGAATCTGCGCGATGGTCAGACCTAATCAAAAAATCTAATATCAAAGCAGACTAAACGACTTGATATCCTTGACTCCAACCACGCTTCGATTCATGAAACAGTTTGCCAATCCCATTCACGTCGATCTATCAACATGATTCGCTACGCGCTCACTATATTCTCTAGTGCATTTTTACTGTTTCTGGTACAACCCATTCTCGCTAAACAAGTGTTGCCATGGTTTGGCGGGTCGGCTGCGGTATGGTCGACTTGCTTAATGTTCTTTCAGTTCGTATTGCTTTGTGGCTATGCCTATGCCGACTGGTCAGTGCGGTACTTGCGCCCCCGCATGCAAGTGCTTCTGCACGGCACGCTCTTAATCATCAGCCTGTTCTCACTACCCATTATTGCCAGCAGTCAATGGAAACCTACTGGTAACGAAGATCCTGCAAGCTTGATTCTAGGGCTACTCACCGCCACAATTGGTCTGCCTTACTTTTTGTTATCGACCACCGGACCATTGCTACAAGCATGGTTTAACCGCAGCTATCCACAAGCCACTAATGTCTATCGTTTGTTCGCGCTATCCAACGGCGCATCATTAATCGCGCTCATTGCCTACCCCTTTGTCGTTGAACCCTACACCACAACAGAACAACAATCGATCAGCTGGAGTGTGGCTTACGGATTGTTTGTTGTGCTTTGCATCAGCTCCGCCTATCTTAGCCTTGGCGGCCAAGGCACACCACTGAACACTAAGCCAACCTCAAGTACGCCAGAGCGCGCACCGCGCGTCGGTGACTATCTCTTATGGATGACGCTGGCTGCTATGGGCTCATTCATGTTGATTGCGGTCACCAACCACATCACCCATGATGTCGCCTCTGTACCGTTCTTATGGATTGTGCCGCTGAGTCTGTATTTGCTGTCGTTTGTCTTATGCTTTGAAGGGCGCAGCTGGTACAAACGAAATGTATTTTTCTTGCCCTTAGCTATCTTGGTTCCAGCCATGGCTTGGGGTTTACACGCGCATGGCGGTGTGCTCAACATCAAGCAAGCCATCCCCTTGTTCTGCGCAGGGCTGATGGTGATGTGTATGTTCTTTCATGGCGAACTCGCGGCGCTAAAACCAAGCCCACGCTATCTAACCAGCTTCTATCTCATGATCTCTCTGGGTGGTGCTGTCGGGGGTTTACTCATCGGCTTTGTAGCCCCCAAGCTCTTCAACACCTACTACGAATTTGGGCTTGGCCTCATACTGACGACACTGCTGGCCGCCTATTTGCCGCGTCGACGCATGCTACCTGACCCTCTCAGATCTAATGCCATGTGGTGGCGAAAGTTTTCTCGCGGCGCCAATCCCCAACGGATTATTCTGCCCAGCCTAGCTCTCATCGCCACACTGGTAACCAGCTACCACGTCTATACCTATGTAGATATGCTCTCTAACGAGACCCGCGTTATGTCACGCAATTTCTACGGCACGCTGCGGGTGAAAGACTACGGCAGCACTGAGCCGTCTGACGGCACCCGCCGACTATTGCATGGTGTGATTATGCATGGCGAACAATTTCTATCCCCCGCACGACAGCGCGAAGCAACCTCGTACTACGGCCCTACTTCAGGCGTTGGACGTATCATTCGCCTCAAAACAGAACATGCTGCAAGCATTCGTGTGGGCGTCATTGGCTTAGGTGCAGGCACCTTGGCAGTCTACGGTAGGCCACAAGACTTCTACCGCTTCTACGAAATCAACCCGCAGGTGGTGGCGCTCGCACAAAGCGAATTTAGCTATCTTAAGAATAGCTCTGCTCATATTGAAACAGTGCTTGGCGATGCACGACTCAGCTTAGAGCGAGAGCAAATAGCCTCTTATGACATCATCGTCATTGACGCCTTCTCTAGTGACTCTATCCCTACGCATTTAATGACACAACAAGCGATGGCCGTCTATTTAAAAAATCTCAAACCCGATGGCGTGATCGCATTTCATACCACGAACAGATTTATAAACTTACCACCTGTTATTAAACGAATTGCCGATTACTTTAATCTCAGCACTAGCCTAATCAGTGACAGTCCGAGTGAAGAATCGCCGCTCTCAAACACTGATTGGGTACTGGTCACCCGCAGTCAAGTATTGCTGCAGCAATCTTTGCTCAGTGAATCGGCAAGCGAAATTGATAAAATTCCGCACCTACCAATATGGACAGACAGCTTTAATAATTTGTTTCGGGTGCTTAAAAATTAAGGTGGCGGTAGCGATCGAGTGCGTCTGACTAGCCAGCCCCCCAGACTCATTAAGCTTGCATTGGCAAACCACACTGGCGCATAACCAAACATAGTGCCTAAGCTACCAAAAGCCAAGGGAATAAGTAAATGTGTGAGGTTATTGACCGTAACACGCAAGCCAGAGGCTTCAGACGAGCGGCCCTCTGGCGCCAGCGCAAAGATTAAGGACATTGACATCGGCTGACCACAGCCCACACCCAAACCCAATAGGAAAGACACGGCACACAAAGCGGCAATATGCTGCACAAAAGCAAATAACACAAAAGCTGTAGCCGCTACAAAAATTGCCGTAATCAAGATGTCGGTTTCTGTAGATCGCTTCAACAACCAAGGTAGTAGTGCGCGAATCACAAAGGTCGCAAATGCAAACACACCAAGGATAATGCCAATCATTGAAGCCGACAATCCAATGCCATGGCCATACAAAGGCATATAGAAATTAAATAAATCCCAGCCAGCCGATATAAAACCGCTCGCTAAAAATGCATTCCGTAGTTGTGGCATACGCCACAACTCTAAGACACTACCTGTGGCATTTTCAGTGGCACTCCCTGCTACCGCCTTGGGCAGGAAATCAGAGCGGAAAATCAACATCAAGACGGGAATAATGGTAAATGCAGAGAGTACTAAAAATGCATTTAAGTGGCCTAAATAGTCAATCGAGAAACCTGAGATCAGAGGGCCCACAAATCCCGCACCTGAGAATGCCAAACTCACTAAGGCGTAATTACTCGATCGATGCTCGGCGCCACCCAAACCACCCGCAATGCCGGTGACCGTGACAAAGAAACAATGAAATGAGGAACCCATCAAAAACGCAACCAAATAGAGCGTTAATAATGCAGGCCATAACACTGCCAGAATCAATGCGATACCAAGGCCACACGAACCAAGCAACATCGGAATTCTTGGGCCTACGCGATCTGCAAGACGACCTATCGCAATCGCAAAAACCAAGGGGAACAAAGCATAGAGCGCCATCAACACGCCCACTTGCGCTTGGGTAGCACCCAGTTGCAGCGCATACAAAGACACGACAACCCGGCTACCACCGAAGGCAATATGGTTGAGAACAATCAGAACCAGTGTCAGATAAATAGCCATTCGTGCCGTTTAGATATCACGCATCAAAGAAAAGTAGGCACTACAGCTCGCACTACATACACCAGTGATTCTAGCACTAGATCGACACACCACGAGTCATGATCCACATCATGACCGCCACAACCAATATTTAGTCAGTTCATGACTGCAAAATTATTCGATACCTTTGCGCGAGATTCCAGATGATACTCACGATCATTATGGCTGTCGGGACTAACTGTTGATATTAACTCTCGACATTAACCAGCAGCAGACTCCGTGCCGCGGGTCTCAACCCATTGCTTAATTCGGATCGCATCATTAATCCGCGTAGACTTACCCGCAGCATCTAGCAATACAACAATGAGTGACTTCCCAGCCATTTTGGTCTGCATGACTAAACACCGCCCAGCCTCATTGGTATAACCGGTCTTAGACAAGCCAATATGCCACTCTTGTTGAGTCACCAATTGATTAGAGTTTCTATACTTTGCTTCTCGGCCGTTGTATAAACGCACGGTTAGCGCATTCTCAGTGGTAAACTCTCGAATCAATGGATATTGGTAAGCAGCCGCCACCATTTTTGATAAATCTTGCGCTGTTGAGACATTTTCTCTAGACAAGCCCGTCCCATCCACAAAACGCGTATGCAACATATTGAGCTCAAGCGTCTTTTGATTCATTGCGGAAATAAATGCAGCACGCCCACCGGGATAAGCACGCGTTAACGCACTGGCGGCACGGTTCTCAGAGGACATCAACGCCAAATGCAGCAATTCTCTGCGACTCAAAGTAGTGCCAACTGACAAGCGTGAAGTGGTGCTTTTTATTTGATCCTTATCCGCCTCAGAGATCGTGATCATGTCCTGATTTGACAAGCCCGCATCTATAACCACCATCGCAGTCATCAGTTTAGTGATCGAGGCAATCGGAGTCACGTGATCAATATTTTTAGAAAATATCGGACGTCCTTCAGACTGGTCCAATACCAAAACTGTTGCGGAGTTTAAATCGCCGCTTTTTAGATCCGCCGGATTAAACGGTGGATGTGGTTTGGCAATCTTATGATTGGTCTTTTTTACACTCTTAGCGGCCACTTGCTTTGGCTTGGCTTTAGTAGGCGAGTTTGCGGTCGACTTGCTTACAGGAGACTTACTTGCTGTTGGCGCTGGTGAGGGTTTGCGCTTGACAGCTTCTTGCTGTGCGTTCAATGTCAAACTAGTGCTGATTACACAAAGCAATAAGCACCACCGTGCTGCATTTAAACACCTCTTCATCACATTCATTTCTTTGCACATGTTAGGCCATAACTTAAAAACTGCTCAGAGCAATCTGCATACCTGACTGCCCCACATATATACAATGAAAAACTCCTGAAAAATACTGTTTTAGAAGCTATTTTTCAAGCAATTTCGGATGGATTGCATGTTCACAGAACATCAATCCGGTTAATGTATCATGAACAGGCCCCTCACCCCAAACCTTGAATCTCTATAAAAGATCTTTAAATTGCAATTCGAAGTGATATTCTAATGACTATGCAACTCGAAGCTGATCATTAATCTATCTACGGCATCAGTATCCATATCCGATAAATCATATTACTGAATTTAAATCTTACGAATGCGCATTCTTATTGCTGAAGACTATCCAATACTGGCGAATGGTTTAATCAAAGCGTTCAAGGCTGCGGATTACGCAGTAGATCATGCAGGCACAGGTATTGAAGCCGACAATCTGATTGCTTCAGAACGCTTTGATGTCATCATCCTAGATATTGGCCTGCCCGAAATTGACGGCTATGAAGTGCTGAAACGATTACGTCGCAGAGGTTGCAAAACGCCCGTCTTACTGTTGACTGCACATGACGCCGTCCAAGACCGGGTCAAAGGCCTCGATCTGGGTGCTGATGATTACCTCACCAAACCCTATGACCTGCCAGAACTCGAAGCCCGTGTACGCGCATTAATCCGCCGCGGACATTCGGGTGGCAGTGCCGAACTCACACACGGCAACTTAGTCCTCGACATGGCGGGACGACGAGCCACTGTGAATCAAGCGCCACTAGAGCTATCGGCGCGAGAAATCGGCGTTCTCGAAATTTTAATGCTGCGCGCCGGTCGCGTTGTGAGCAAAGAGCAAATTGCAGAGCAAATTTATAGCTTAGGTGAGGAAGTTGGTGCAAATGCCATCGAGGTCTATGTCCATCGATTACGCAAAAAAATTGAAACTGCCGCGCTCACCATACGCACGATACGCGGCTTAGGCTATTTACTAGAAAAACCTAAACATGACTAAGGCTCGGAATTTACGCACGCGCCTATTACTGTGGGTGAGCTCACCCCTGATTGCATTATGGATTGCTAGCTCTTGGATTGATCATGATATCGCCACCGGCTTTGTGAACCTGACTTACGATCGCGCACTACTAGATACTGCACTAGACTTAGGCCGCAACGTACGCGAGGTCAACAATAAGCTCTCCATCGATCTACCGACTACTGTGATTGACATGTTGGTCTCCGGTGAAGAAGGGCAACGTTTGTTCTACCGGGCTAATAGCCCTAGCGGCGACTTGATTGCAGGCGACTCTGACTTACCCAAACCACCCAAGTCAGCACAAACAGAGCGTATCACCTACTACAACAGCACCTATCACGGCGCGCCTATTCGGGCTGTAGCCGTGCGTAGCCCAGTCCAACCAGGCACCGGCAAAGGCAGTGTATTGATTGAGATCGCAGAGCATACTGAAGGCCGCAATAGCTATGCGCAGCAAATCATGTTACGGATGATAATACCGCAAGGTATATTGGTCATCTTAGCCATTCTATCGATCTGGTTTGGCGTAGGCTTAGCGCTGCAACGGTTGCAAGTGATTCAAAACGATATCGAACAGCGCTCACACATTGATCTGAGCCCTATTGAACGAGATAGCGTGCCCTCTGAAATCCAGCCCCTCATCGACGCGATGAATGGATTGTTATCCAGGCTCAATGCCGCTTTATCTCTACAACACCAGTTTATCGCAGACGCCGCACATCAGCTACGCACGCCCGTGGCCGCTATCAAAGCACAAACCGAGCTTGCTCAACGTCAGGCGCAATCGCCAGAGGTGCTGGCAACGTTGAATTACTTAGTGAATGCTGCCGACCATGCCGGTCACTTGGTAAATCAATTACTGACTATGGCTCGCGCTCAACCTGGTGCCAATCGTCATATTCAATTAGAGTCGGTCGATTTAGTACAGGTTACGCGTAACGTAACCGAGGATTGGGTGCCGCAAGCGATTCAACGTAATATTGACTTAGGGTTTGATCAATTGAGCGAAAACCTGCCATTAATTATGGCTGATCCCGATCTGATTCGAGAACTACTCAGTAACTTAATCGATAACGCTGTACATTACACACCTGATAACGGGCGCATCACAGTTCGTGTTTATCAAAGCCTAAATGAGATTGCACTCGAAGTTGAAGATTCTGGTCCGGGCATACCGGAGCAAGAACGTCTGCAGGTGTTTCAACGTTTCTACCGTGTACCAGGCACCAACTCAAATGGCTGTGGTCTCGGTTTAGCGATTGTTCATGAAATCGCATCTAGCCACCATGCAAGGGTGAGCATCGACGATGGGCCACAGGGCATTGGTGCCACACTACGGGTTTACTTTAAACAAACCACCAGTATCTAAATTAACATCTAAATTAACACCTAAATCAATACGGCTATAAATCATTACCACTATAAACCACTAAAAATGACTTCTGCACTAGGTCATATCCGCGATAGATGAATACAAACCGTTATTCTCGCGCGGCTTCTTCTTGTTGCTGAAGCGCCCACATCTGGGCATAGCTTCCACCTAAACTTAATAGGGTTGCGTGACTACCACGCTCAACTACGGCTCCCTGATCTAACACCAAAATCTCATCCGCATCCATAATTGTTGAGAGTCTATGCGCAATCACTAAAGTTGTGCGGCCACGGGCGATTGCATCGAGTTCTTTTTGAATTGCCTGCTCGGTCCGAGAGTCCAATGCCGAAGTTGCCTCATCAAATATCATCACCCGAGGATTTTTTAAGATCGCACGCGCTATCGCAACTCGTTGCTTCTCGCCCCCCGAGAGCTTAAGACCGCGCTCTCCCACCATTGCCTCGTAACCGTCTGGCAAGCTCTCAATAAACTCATGAATATGCGCAGCTTTGGCAGCTGCAATCACCTCATCGCGCGAGGCCGCTGGTCGACCATAATGAATATTGAAATAAATCGTATCGTTAAATAACACGGTATCTTGGGGCACAATCGCAATCGCACTGCGCAGACTGGACTGCGTCAACTCGCGCACATCAATGCCATTGAGATAAATGGCACCGCTGGAGACATCATAGAATCGATACAAGAGTCGCGCCAGTGTTGATTTACCGGCGCCGCTGGCTCCCACTACTGCAACCTTTGCTGCCGGTGCGATTTCAAAACTCATACCAAACAAAATTTGACGCCGCGCATCGTATCCAAAATCAACCGCACTAAACGACACAGTCACCGGACCCTCAGGCAGGTTCTTTGCAAGCGGTGCGTCAGCAATCTCACGATGCTCGTGCAGCAAGCCAAACATCTTATCCATATCGATGAGGGCTTGCTTAATTTCGCGATACGCCATACCCAAGAAATTCAATGGGATATAGAGTTGAATCAACAATCCATTTACCAACACCAAATCACCAATAGATAAGTCACGGGCAACCACACCTTGGGCACATAAAATCATCAATGCAGTAGCCGCTACTGCAATAATTGTTGCTTGACCCACATTCAACAATCCCAGAGAAGCTTCGTTGCGTACCGCCATCACTTCATAGCGTTGCAAACTATCGTCATAGCGGCGCACTTCAAATTCTTCGTTATTAAAATATTTAACGGTCTCAAAATTCAGCAAACTATCTACTGCACGTGTATTCGCTTTGGAGTCGAGGTCATTAGCTTGACGACGAATCGCGGTACGCCACTCAGTAATACCAATAGTGAATGCAATATAAACCACTACGGCCACAGCGGTGACGGCAACAAATCGCCAATCAAATTTAGCTAACAATACTAATGCCACCAAGATGAACTCTAAGATCACTGGAATAATCGAGAACAACATAAATGACAGCAGCGTTGAAATGCCACGAGTGCCACGCTCGATATCTCGAGTCATCCCGCCAGTTTGCCGATCGAGATGAAACCGCAAAGAAAGCGCATGCAAATGTCGAAATACAGCAAGCGCGATGCGCCGTGTTGCGCGCTGCGTAACTGGAATAAAAACCACATCTCTTAATTCAGCAAACAGCACGGTTGATAATCTCAACACGCCATAGATCACTAACAGCGCCAGTGGCAGAACTAACACAGCGGTGCGTGCATCAAGACCATCGACAATGCTCTTGAGTACGAGTGGCACGCCAACATTAGCGAGTTTTGCAGCAATCAAAAACATCACTGCAACGGCTACTCGCCACTTATATTCCATGAGATAGGGCAGCAATATTGGTACCACTTGCCAATCTTTACCATTAGATTTTGTAGAAGTGGGATGGGCGCGGCGGGCGCGATCAGCAGTCATGCAGAAACCTTTGTCCTAACAGAAAATTAATATAATCCAATACATCCACAATACATCCAATGTATCCAAAATCAGCATTAGCCATTACTAGATATCGCGATCGATAGACCCTAGATTGAAATACAGCTCATGACTAAAGATCCCATCATAGTCAACAATCCTATGGCAACGCATAGAACGGCGAGCTTTCATTTACTTTATTTAATATGGCAGTATCGCACATCTACCGAGGGTTTTACCTGATAGATGTGCGGCTATGCAATCACAAGGGATTGGGAGCACTCATATCCGACCTGAATGGCCGGATAGCAACGCCAAGTCTAGAACAATGCCAGCATACGATCGAGTGCGATCCGTGCCAATTCAGCCTCATAGGCAGGCACTCGGATTTGATTCACCACTTCTCCGGCAACTAAATTTTCTAGAGACCAAGCCAGGTGTTGTGGATCAATCCGCTGCATCGTTGAACACATACATACTGTTGGCGCCATAAACTGCACTGACTTGCCTTGAGGTGCATATTCTTCAGCAATCCGATTCACTAAGTTTAACTCTGTCCCAACCAACCAACGCGACCCGGGTGGACTAGCAGCGATTGTTTTAATAATGTAATCCGTTGAACCCACATAATCAGAGAGCTTACAAACCTCGAAACTACACTCAGGATGACTGATGACTGCGCCACCTGGGTGCTGCTGCCGCCACTTGAGAATATGTTGCGCTTGAAACATCTGATGCACTGAGCAATGCCCCTTCCACAACAGCACTTTAGCCATTCTAATTTGTTGTGGGGTCAGGCCTCCCATAGGTAAATCCGGATCCCACACCATCATCTCCGAGAGTGGGATGTCCATCAAATAACCAGTCCACCGTCCCAAATGTTGGTCCGGAAAGAACAATACTTTTTCACGTCGGCCAAACGCCCATTGCAAAATCTGCCGCGCATTGGATGAAGTACATACAATCCCGCCATGCTCACCACAGAACGCCTTGAGGTCGGCTGCTGAATTAATATAGGTAATTGGCGTGATATGTTGATCGGGATCCAGCACGCTAGATAGCTCACGCCACGCCCGCTCCACTTTGCTCAGACTCGCCATATCAGCCATAGAGCAACCAGCATTTAAGTCTGGCAGAATGACCTGCTGCGAGGGCTGCGACAAAATATCAGCCACTTCTGCCATAAAATGTACCCCACAAAATACCAAATACTCAGCATCAGTTTTAGCCGCGAGCTTTGCCAGTTGCAAAGAGTCTCCGGTCAAGTCGGCGTGCTTATAGACGTCAGCGCGCTGATAATGATGCGTCAGTAGCGCTACCCGCTTACCCAGCTGTTGCCGAGCCGCCAATATGCGTGACTCACAAGCCTCATCGGCGAGCGGCTTAAAGCGATCAAATGTAATGGTTGCAGTCATGCTCAAAACTCCCCCTATCAACAGGAACAGGACACTGTGGGTAATTATACGAACCGGATTGCAATGATGACAGATTTTTGACAAAAAATCAGATGCGGCACGGCAGCACTGTCTCTAATACCGCAATTCCCAGCTCCCAACCGAGCTATTTGGGTGCTAATCGGGCGCGCTGTGCCAAGTCACGTATTGCAACAGCATTGGTTTCAGAGAATACTCGGTCTGCTGCCATAGTCCATGGCAACCACTGCCACGCCACATGCTCACCAGGGGCTAAGCGAATCTCTTGATCTGGCGTGACCTGCACCGAGAATACATGCTCGGTATTTTGGGTCACCCCTGGAGCATAACGATGTCGCCAATGTGGATAGATCTCGTAGCATTGCTGTTGCTGCCAATCCTCCAGCTGCGAAGGCGAAGCAATAATTCCTGTTTCCTCCTCCAGTTCACGCAATGCAGTCTGCCATAAGAGCTCGCCTAGCTCTACGCTACCGGTGACCGACTGCCAGAAGCCAGCGCGATCAGCGCGCTCCAATAGCAAAATCTCTAGCGCGGGGGTATGGATCAATACCAATACCGAAATGGGTTGCTTATAAGTCATCAGACTGGTCGTCAGGTAGCGCTGGCCAACCTTCTCCAGGTGACATCAACACGATAAAACGCACGCCTTGGCGCTGCCAATATTCTGCGCTGTCTTGCAATATCGCATTAAAAGTTGCGGCGCTTGCTAAGTCATAGTCTGACCACAAAGCCAAACCGGCGATCCAAACCGCTATTCCAGAAAAACCATAACTATTTGATTTTAAATTACTTTTTTCGCCATCGGCAAGCCAAGACAAATCTTGCAGGGCATCTGCCAAGGCATCCCAATTGAGACCAAAAGTGGCGGGCATGGCAAAGGCTTTAGCGCACGCTTGTAATAATGCAGTTTTGTTTTGAGTCCCATGGGCATCGAAATCAACCCAGCGCAAACCTGCACGCTCAGCACTTTGGATTGCGCTAACCCTATCGGCAGGAGCGGCAAATATACCCGAAGTATGAAAGTTCAGCGCCATCAATCTTGTACTCGACTAAAGCTACGGTAGTGATCATCGGTATAGAAAAACGCGTTACCGCGACACTGTGCGGGCGTTGCTGCTTGCGTGGCACAACCCCAAATAATACGACGCGCACCACGATTACGCTCACCAGGAGTCAATACCGTATATTCACGATAATAACCACGGGGCTGCTGTGGTAGTCGCCGCTCATAGTTACCAAAGACAATACCATCGCGCTCAAACCGAAAAGGGCGACCAATTTCAATGCGTTGTAAAGTCTGGCGCGCCTCTAACGGCAAATCATTTCGTTGAATCGAAGGCAACGCCTGCATTTCACGTGCTTGCAGCAACATTGAATATTGCAATAAGCCTACCAGCAACATGCCTGCCACCAACAACTTCAGCCAGAGCCCAGCTAGCGCTCCAGGCCTACTCCGATAGTCACCGCCATACCCAAACACGTGGATTAGCCTCTATCGACTACCGCACTAAGCGGTTGGGGTTGTGTTACGCAAACGAATGTGCAGATCGCGCAATTGTCGTTCTGTCACTACTGTAGGGGCATTGACCATCAAGTCTTGACCGCGTTGCGTTTTTGGAAAAGCAATGACTTCACGAATCGATTCGGCACCCGTCATTAAAGTCACAATACGATCTAGTCCAAACGCAATGCCGCCATGCGGAGGTGCGCCATAAGAGAGCGCGTCTAGTAAAAATCCAAATTTGGCACGTGCATCCTCTGGTGAAATCCCCAAGGCTACAAATACTTGTGACTGCACTTCTGCACGATGAATTCGCACTGAGCCACCACCAATCTCCCAGCCATTGAGAGCCACATCATAAGCCTTGGCCAAGACCTGACCAGGATCAGTCTCTAATAACTCTAGATGCTCATCTTTGGGTGAGGTAAAGGGATGATGAGCCGCATTCCAACGTTGCGCCTCCTCGTCATACTCAAATGCAGGAAAGTCTACAACCCAACAAGGACGCCAGCCCAACTCCACATGGCCTTTGTCATGTCCAACTTTCACGCGAAGCGCACCAAGTGCATCATAGACTACCTTCTTGCGATCAGCCCCAAAGAATATCAAATCACCGTTTTGCGCACCTGTGCGCTTGATAATAGCTGCAAGGACTTCTTGTGGTAAAAACTTCACGATGGGTGATTGCAAACCTTCCTCGTTCAGCTTACTGATATCGTTCACTTTGATATACGCTAAACCCTTTGCGCCATAAATCGCAACAAAAGAAGTATAGTCATCAATCTCTTTACGGCTCAGTGTTGCACCTGCAGGAATGCGTAGTGCGACCACACAACCGTCCTTCTGCGCGAGCGCTTGCTTGAAGACTTTAAACTCAACGGCGGCCATCAAATCGCTGAGACTGGTTAACTCTAGTTTCACCCGCAAATCCGGCTTATCGGAGCCATAGCGAGACATCGCCTCGGCATACGTGAGGCGGGGAAATTCGCCTAGATCCACAGCCATTACCTTCATAAACAAATCGCGAATCAAGCCCTCCATCAAGTCTTGAATTTCACGCTCGCCCAAGAATGAGGTCTCAATATCTATTTGAGTAAACTCTGGCTGACGATCGGAGCGCAAATCTTCGTCCCTAAAGCATTTAACAATCTGGTAATAGCGATCATAGCCAGCAACCATCAAGAGCTGCTTGAACAACTGGGGTGATTGAGGCAACGCATAAAACTGCCCATCATGCATACGCGACGGCACTAAAAATTCTCGCGCCCCCTCTGGTGTAGACTTGTAGAGCATAGGTGTTTCAATGTCGATAAAACCATGGTCATCGAGGTAATTACGAATCGCCCGTGCCGCTTGATGGCGCAACCGTAAATGACCTTGCATCTGTGGACGGCGCAGATCCAAAAAGCGATATTGCAAGCGAACGTTTTCCGAAATGTTTTCATCATCCATCATAAATGGCGGTGTTTGCGCTGCATTTAAGATCTCTAGGCTGGTGGCGAGCACTTCGATCTCGCCACTCACCAGGTGCGTATTCACTGTGCCTGCAGGGCGCTCGCGTACACGACCAACCACTCGAACCACAAATTCATTACGCAAGCTATCAGCCAAGCTAAAGGACTCCGCACGATCCGGGTCGCATACTACTTGCACCAAACCTTCACGATCTCTTAAGTCGATAAAAATTACACCGCCATGATCACGGCGGCGATGCACCCAACCACACAGTTGCACGGTTTGATCTAATAGTTGGCGATTTACCAACCCACAGTAGTGGCTACGCATCGTCATAAGTTTCCGACTCTAAAAGTTAAATGAATTCAAATCGCCTCAGTTACTGGCGCATCCTCAATACGACCTGGAGCAGCAACTCCCATCGACACAATATATTTAAACGCTACATCGACTGAAATATCTAACTCGATGACCGCATCCCGCTGCACATAAAAATAAAAGCCGTTCACAGGGCTTGGTGTTGTAGGAATAAAAACCGCCACATGCTCTTGTGAAAAGTGGGCATTAAGCTCATCTGGAATGTTGGTCTCAAAGGCCAATGACCACGCTTCAGGGTGCGGATAACGTACCAGCAACACCTTACGAAACGCTTTACCTTTTCCGGAAAACAATGAGTCACTAACCTGCTTTACGCTAGTGTAAATAGTATTGAATACTGGGATACGTGCCAGTATGCCTTCCCAAAACCGTACCAAACGCTGACCTAAAATATTGGCCGCAAACACTCCAGTGATAAACACAATGACAATGGTTAGCGCCACACCAAGGCCCGGCACATGCATACCCAACCAATGCTCTGTTAACCACTGTTCAGGCAATAACAGCAAGGTCTGATCCATGGTGCCCACTAACAAATTCAGCACCCAAACCGTAATTGCCAATGGCACCCAGATCAACAATCCTGTAATGACATAACTACGCAAAGAAATTTTTTTAGCCATATGCAAAGAAGCAATCTATAAAGGATGCTATCAAAAATAACATTTCATGAATTCAGTCGCAAACAAATCACAGAGATACAACTCAGTGCTGAACATTCTTAGGTATTACTCGCACCCGTAGCGTTACTCGAGGGCTGCGGTGCCGACGTTCTGCTAGATGCTGCAGTTGTGGTCGACGATGCGGGAGTTGCATCACTCGTTGCTGCTGCGCTAGCGCTCTTGTCCCCACTGTCGGTAGACTGCGACTTTGACTCTGATGTTGAATCGGCAGACACTTTTTTAGAGTCAGAGGACACTTTCGCCTTATCACTACCTTTATCTCTAAAGTCAGTCACATACCAACCACTGCCTTTGAGCTGAAAACCGGCCGCAGTCACCATCTTGGTTAAAGCCTCTTGGCCACACTCACTACAAACCGTCAGCAACGGATCGCTCATTCGCTGCAAAACCTCTTTCTTGACACCACATGACCCACAAAGATACTCATAAATTGGCATTACGCACTCCCTGTATACCGTAAAACCCTAAAAAATCCATTATACCTTAGATACTTAGCCATCTTGGAAAGCTTCACCCAGAGATCGCCAAACACAACACCGGCCAAGGCCGGTGTTGTAGGTGCTAAACTAATTCTAAAATCGCTGCAAAAAATCGCAATACATTAAAACGGAATATCATCATCCATATCATCAAAATTACCACCACCCTTTTTCGCGCCAGCTTTTGCCCCATTATTAGCTGGATACTCGGGCGCGCTGCCCCCTTCAGATCCACCTCGGCTACCGAGTAATTGCAACCGGTCTGCAACAACTTCTGTGGAGTAACGTTCCTGACCATCTTTATCCTGCCACTTTCGGGTGCGAATCCGGCCTTCAACATAAACCGGAGAGCCTTTCTTTAAATACTCACCAGCAACCTCAGCCTGACGACCAAAAAATGAAATACGATGCCACTCGGTATGCTCTTGCTTATCACCGCTTTTCTTGTCTTTCCAAGACTCAGTGGTTGCCACGGTGATATTAGTAACAGCATCACCACTAGGTAGATAACGGGTCTCAGGATCTTTACCTAAATTCCCAATGATGATTACTTTATTGACAGAAGCCATGTTCTTTTTTCCTTTCAATTGAACACTTCAGAACGCAGAGCGATTCGACTGAACTGCTTAGGTCCGCAATGGCGGCACCCGCATACCCCAAGCTAGTATAAGCCAGATCAATAACAGCGCAATATCTAACACTAAAACAGCATTGTCACCGCCGTGCTGATACAAAAACCCTCCACCTGCAGCACCTAAAAATGTGCCCATAAACTGAATGGTACTATATAGCCCTATCGCTGTGCCTTTTATCTGTGGCGGCGCTAGGCGTGTCGTCAAGGTCGGCAACATCGCCTCCAGGGCGTTAAACGGCGCAAAAAATACCAATAAAAACAAGGACAAAAGCCATAGATTACTCGTCAACCAAGGTAGCGCTAAATGCCCAAGCAATAATAAGGTGACTGCCACAACAAACCAACAGCGAGCGCGAATAGGGTCCCGCGACTGCATCACTGGGGGCAGCATTAAAACAAAAGACCCTAACATTACCGGTAGATAAATATGCCAATGCTCGGCAACAGGCAAACCTGCTGCCCGTAACTTAAACGGAATCACAATAAACAAGGCCATCAGCACGGCATGGAGCGCAAAAATACCCCAATTCAACCGAGCTAACTGCGGGTCTTTCAACACCGCCCAAAAATCAGCTAAGCCACGCCCAGGTGCGGTGGCCATATACGGGGGGGTAGGTACGACCTTGGCCATCACCCATAAACCCATTAACGCTAAAACGCCAGTCAGCGCAAAAATTCCAGGAACGCCTATCAACCGACCTAGCCAAGGGCCTGCAACCATAGATACCGCAAACGACAAGCCAATTGTTGAGCCAATCATAGCCATAGCCTTAGCACGCTGCCCCTCACGGGTTAAGTCTGCGGTCATCGCAATGACGGCAGCAGAAATAGCACCCGCGCCCTGTAGCACACGCCCAACAATCACGATATAAATATTGGGCGCTAAGGCAGCAACAAAACTACCCAGGGCAAAAATCAGTAAACCCACATAAATCACTGGCTTACGACCATAGCGATCGGATAACCAACCAAAAGGAATTTGCAACACCGCTTGTGTTAGACCATAGGCACCAATCGCAAATCCGACTAGAGACATGTTGTCCCCACCCGGCAAGGTCTCTGCATAAATTGCAAACACCGGCAAAATCAGAAACATGCCTAGCATGCGAAGTCCAAAAATCCCAGACAAGCCGATACTCGCTCGCAACTCGAGGGCCGTCATTTTTTCAGAAATTGTCATGGCGGAATACGCAAAAGGCAGCAGCAAACAATAAAATACTCATCGAATCCGATAATCTAGGAGTGTGTTAATGAAACCATTAACAAGAATTTGTCAGCTCGTACCAAGGTCAGCAAACACAAATAAACTATACTTCAGTTGGGTACGATCCGTTATCCGCGTATATTAGCAGGTTTACCTTCAGACTGATCGGGCTATTGTCATGACCGCGCACATTGTTACACCCAACACTTATTTAGTTCCTGGCAATTTAGACGGCCAAACGAACACCCCAACTCATGGCTATATCCGCGTACGCGGCGCTCGCACACACAATTTAAAAAATATCAATCTAGACCTGCCGCGGAATAGTCTAGTGGTCATTACAGGTTTATCAGGTTCAGGGAAATCATCACTAGCTTTTGATACCTTATATGCAGAGGGGCAACGTCGCTACGTAGAATCTCTCTCAGCCTATGCCCGACAGTTTCTTCAGCTCATGGAAAAACCTGATGTTGATCTGATTGAAGGACTGTCCCCCGCAATTGCTATTGAACAAAAGGCCTCAAGTCACAATCCACGCTCAACAGTTGGCACAGTCACTGAAATCCATGATTACTTACGCTTGCTCTATGCCCGCATTGGCGAACCACAATGTCCTGAACATGGCGTGAGCCTTGCAGCGCAGTCCATCGCACAAATGGTTGATCATGTCATGCAATTACCAGAAGACACTAGGCTGATGATTCTCGCGCCAGTGATCAACGACCGCAAAGGCGAACAAACCAGCCTAATTGACGAACTGCGGGCACAGGGCTTTGTCAGAATTCGAATTGATGGCATCGTGCATGATATTGATGCCTTGCCAACACTCAAAAAGAATACTAAACATACTATCGACGTCGTAGTCGATCGCGTCAAGATTCGCCCCGATATTCGACAACGGATCGCTGAGTCTTTTGAAACCGCCCTGCGCCATGGCAACGGTCGTGCGCTTGCCATTGAAATGGATGCTGACCAGACCTTAACATTCTCAGCGCGCTTATCATGCCCGACTTGTGGATACGCCTCGCCTGAACTCGAGCCCAGACTTTTTTCTTTTAATAATCCAGCCGGCGCATGTCAACGTTGTGATGGCCTAGGGGTCATTAATTTCTTCGACCCCGAACGTATTGCAGCCTTTCCCGATATGTCTCTGGCTGCAGGTGCGATTAAAGGTTGGGATAGTCGCAATCAGTTTTACTTCCAAATGTTACTCGATCTCGCCACTCACTATGGCTTTGACATTGAGACCCCTTTCAACCAATTACCTGAAGCAGCACGTCATGCTGTGTTACACGGCTCGGGTAAAACACTCATTCGCTTTACCTATGTAGGTGAACAAGGAAAAACACAAATTCGTGAGCATGCCTTTGAGGGGGTCATTCCAAATCTGGAGCGACGCCACCGTGAAACAGACTCACCAGTAGTGCGGGATGAACTCGCTAAATATCTCAATACGCAAGCCTGCGTTGAATGTAAAGGTACTCGTTTACGCACAGAGGCCAGAAATGTCATGGTATCCGGTCAGCCCATATTTACCATTTCCGCATTACAGCTCGGGAAAGCCATGCGTTTTTTTGAAACCATGACACTATCAGGTGCAAAACAAGCAATTGCTGAAAAAATTTCGGGAGAGATTCGCAACCGACTACGGTTCTTAGTCGATGTCGGGTTAGGCTATCTATCGCTTGATCGTCCCGCAGACACCCTCTCCGGTGGTGAGTCACAACGTATTCGTCTTGCAAGTCAAATCGGTTCCGGCTTAACGGGCGTGATGTATGTGCTCGATGAGCCTTCAATTGGTTTACACCAACGCGATAACACGCGTTTATTAGACATGCTTAAAAGATTACGAGACATTGGCAACTCAGTGATTGTTGTTGAGCACGACCAAGACGCAATCATGGCTGCAGATCATGTGGTTGATATGGGTCTAGGTGCGGGCGAACACGGCGGCGAAATCATCGCCCAAGGCACTCCAACTGAAATTATCTCTCACGCCAACTCACTCACTGGCCAATACTTGTCAGGGCGTCGGCGTATTGATGTCCCGGCAATTCGCCACCGCATGAATCCAGAGCGTCAATTGGTGATTAATGGTGCTCACGGCAACAATCTAAAACATGTGAGCATCGCCATCCCTGTTGGGCTATTCACCTGCGTTACTGGCGTATCCGGATCGGGAAAGTCAACATTGGTGAATGACACCTTGTATCGTGCGATAGCCAGAGATCTCTACGGCAGCTCAACCGAGCCTGCGCCCTTTGATGAAATTATTGGTAGCGAATTCTTTGATAAAGTTGTTAATGTGGATCAAAGTCCTATCGGTCGCACTCCGCGCTCTAACCCTGCAACTTACACTGGGTTATTCACACCCATTCGCGAGCTCTTTGCTGGCGTACCTGAGGCACGCGCCCGTGGCTATGGCTCTGGACGATTCTCATTTAACGTCAAAGGTGGGCGCTGTGAATCCTGCCAAGGCGATGGTGTATTAAAAGTCGAGATGCATTTTCTACCAGACATCTACGTATCTTGTGACGTCTGCCATGGCAAGCGCTATAACCAAGAGACCCTAGATATACGCTACAAAGGACGCACCATTAACGAAGTTCTAGCAATGACCGTTGAGCAAGCTGTAGAGTTCTTTAACTCAGTGCCTACAATTGCTCGTAAACTGCAAACCATGCTAGATGTTGGACTAGGCTACATCACCCTTGGACAGAGCGCGACCACTTTGTCAGGCGGTGAGGCGCAACGCGTCAAATTATCCTTAGAGCTGTCCAAACGCGACACTGGACGCACACTATATATTCTTGATGAGCCTACAACTGGCTTGCATTTTCACGACATTGATTTATTGTTACATGTATTGCATCGTTTACGCGATCATGGCAATACCATAGTAGTCATTGAACACAACTTAGATGTCATAAAAACTGCAGACTGGGTGATTGACTTAGGGCCCGAGGGAGGCGACGGCGGTGGACAAATCGTTGTGGCCGGCCCGCCAGAGGTCATTGCTGAACACCCATTGAGTCAAACCGGGTATTACTTAAAATCCGTTTTAATTTAACATGAACAACGCCCAACCAGAGCAAATACTAACTGCAAGTTTTCAGGCAGCCATTGCAGCCGCAGATCCGCTGCACATCCTGCCACAACATTTACCTGCGCCACCAATAGGGCGCACTGTAGTGGTAGGTGCAGGAAAAGCTGCCGCAGCTATGGCTGTTGCAGTTGAGCAACACTGGCCATGGCATGCGCCACTGAGTGGGACTGTGGTGACCCGCTATCAGCACGGGATGCCCACAAAGCGCATCAAAGTGATTGAGGCTAGCCACCCCGTGCCTGACGGCGCTGGAGAGATGGCATCTCGGGAAATTTTACAATTAACGCAATCTCTATGCGTAGACGATTTGTTAATTGTTTTAATTTCAGGAGGAGGCTCAAGCTTATTAGCCTTACCTGCAGAGGGCTTGACTATGGAAGACCTCAAAACAGTAACTGCGAAACTATTGCAGTCTGGCGCTCCTATTCAGGAGATCAATATTGTACGGAAGCATTTATCTGCAATACAAGGCGGGAGGCTGGCTGCATCCACGCCGGCACAAATTTTAACGCTGATTATTTCAGATGTAACCGGAGATGACCCCACACACATTGCCTCTGGACCATGCGCCCCAGATCCATCTACTTACCAAGATGCTATTAACATTCTCAATCGCTATCAAATCAATGCCTCAGTTACAATCAATAAACATTTAAGTCGTGGTGTAGGCGGCGAGATAGATGAAACACCAAAACCCGGTTCTTCCGTTTTTGTGCGTACTGAGAACAGAGTCATTGCAACTGCTCACCAATCACTCAAAGCAGCAGCGTCTTACTTTAACAGCCTGCGAATTCCAGCCGTCATCCTAGGTGACTCCGTAACTGGGGAGGCGCGCGATGTAGCCAAAGTGTACGGTGCCTTAGCACGTCAGATTAAGCAACATCAAACACCTTGGCCTGCTCCTATAGCACTGATTTCTGGTGGCGAATGTACTGTCACAGTACGTCAGACAGGGCGCGGTGGGCGCTGTTCTGAATTTTTGCTTGCCTTGGCTATTGACCTCGATGCTATGCCGAACACCTATGCGTTAGCAGGCGATACCGACGGCATCGACGGCTCTGAAAATAATGCTGGCGCACTATTGCTTCCGAATACACTTGCCCTCGCTGATAAACTTCATTTGAGTGCCCAAGATCACTTAGATCGTCACGATTCCTTTGAATTTTTTGAGGCGCTGAATGCACTGATTGTCACTGGCCCAACCCGCACTAACGTCAATGACTATAGGGCAATCTTATTGCTTTAAAAACTGAATCAAAAAAACTCGTAATCTTGATAAAGATTTGTGCGAATAAGCAATCAAACGCGCAAACAAAAAAGCCGACTATAGTCGGCTTTTTTGATAATCAACATAAATTACAACGATAACTTATTCTACGGTCTCAGGAACTGTATCTAGAACGCCTTCTGGACGATCGAGTAACTCCACATAAGCCATAGGCGCATTGTCGCCTTTACGAAAACCAAACTTTAAGATTCGCAAATATCCACCGTTACGTTGGGCAAAACGTGGGCCAAGTAAGTCAAACAATTTGACAACATTATCACGATCTCGCAAACGATCAAAAGCGAGGCGGCGATTAGCGAGACTGGGTTTTTTACCCAAGGTAATAATTGGCTCTACAACCCGGCGAAGCTCCTTTGCCTTGGGTAGTGTTGTTTTGATGGCCTCATGACGCAATAATGAATTTGCCATATTGCGCAACATCGCTAAGCGATGGCTAGAGGTGCGATTAAGTTTACGTAAACCGTGACGATGACGCATGATGACCTCTTAAATCTTTTCCAAGCCGGCGGGTGGCCAGCTCTCAAGCTTCATCCCAAGAGTCAAACCTCGGGACGCAAGCACTTCTTTAATTTCATTAAGCGATTTACGACCCAAATTCGGAGTCTTCAAAAGCTCGTTCTCACTACGCTGAATCAAGTCACCAATATAGTGAATGTTCTCAGCTTTCAAACAGTTTGCAGAACGTACAGTCAACTCTAAATCATCAACGGGACGTAACAACACTGGATCAATCTGGGTTGCTTTCTTCTCTTCGATGAGTGTTGGAGTTCCCTTCAGATCTGCAAAAATTGACAACTGATCAACTAACACACGTGCAGCATAGCGCACTGCCTCTTCAGGATCGATTGCACCATTGGTTTCGATATCAATCACCAACTTATCAAGGTCAGTACGTTGTTCTACACGAGCAGACTCAACTGCATAACTCACACGACGAACTGGACTAAAAGAAGCATCCAACATCAATCCGCCTACTGTACGAGCAACATCCTCGCCCCGTCTTGTGACCGCAGCAACATAACCGCGGCCCTTTTCAACTTTAATTTGTAACTCAAGACGTCCACCAGCAGTCAAATGTCCAATGACATGATCTGGATTAATAATCTCAACATCATGCATTGGTTCAATATCGGCAGCCTTAACAACACCTTCGCCAGTCTTATTCAATACCAGTATCGCTTCATCACGATTGTGTAAACGCAACACAATACCTTTGAGGTTGAGCAAAATATCAACTACATCCTCTTGGACGCCATCAATTGCCGAGTATTCGTGCAATACACCTGAAATTTTAACCTCAGTGGCTGCATATCCGGGCATTGAAGACAGTAAAGTACGACGCAAAGCATTGCCTAATGTGTGACCGTAGCCACGTTCAAATGGCTCCATTGTAACTTTGGCATGAAAAGGAGAAACACCCTGAACGTCGATGATCCGAGGCTTAAGAAACGCGCTACTGGACATGGATAAACTACCTCTCGGGAATTATTTCGAATAAAGCTCAACAATGAGCGATTCGTTAATGGTTGATGGCAATTCCGAACGTTGTGGACGAGCTTTAAAAGTTCCCTTCAACGCTTTTGCATCGACTTCAATCCATTCTGGATAACCACGTGCTTCAGCAGCTTCTGCAGCACCTTTGATACGCAGTTGTGCTTTGGCACCTTGTGCAACTTCAACTACATCACCAGGACGACATTGGTATGAAGGTATATTCAAGCGCTTGCCATTAATCAATATACCATTGTGCCTTACCACTTGACGTGCTTCAGTACGGGAGCTACCAAAGCCCATACGATAGACCACGCTATCCAAGCGGCTCTCAAGCTTTTGTAGCAATGCTTCACCAGTAACGCCCTTGCTACTTGCAGCATCTTTATATGTTTTGCGGAATTGACGCTCTAAGATTCCATAAATCCGACGAACCTTTTGCTTTTCACGCAATTGCACTCCATAGCCAGACAAGCGAGCGCTTTTTTGGCCATGTTGTCCAGGGGGATAATTACGGCGCTCAATAGCGCACTTATCAGTGAAGCACTTTTCTCCTTTGAGAAATAGTTTTTCACCTTCACGCCGGCACTGCCGGCACTTTGCATCGAGATTCCTAGCCACAGTGGCGATCTCCTTAAATTCTACGCTTTTTCGGAGGACGACAGCCATTATGAGGCACTGGCGTTACATCCGAGATGCTGGTGATCTTAAATCCGACGGCATTGAGTGCTCGAACAGCTGACTCTCTCCCCGGTCCTGGTCCCTTAATAAACACCTCTAAGTTCTTTACACCACACTCTTGCGCTAAACGTCCGGCCTTTTCAGCAGCAATCTGGGCAGCGAATGGGGTGGATTTGCGTGAGCCTTTAAAGCCATTGCTACCAGAGGTAGACCACGACAAAGCATTACCCTGACGATCAGTAATCGTAACAATCGTATTATTAAAGGATGCGTGAACGTGAGCCACACCTTCAGCTACATTCTTTTTAACTTTCTTACGTACCCTTGTACTTGCCTTAGCCATAAATAATCACTTTCTATTAGCCGCCAGTTGGGCGTTGAACTTTCACAGCTGCTTTACGCGGCCCCTTACGAGTACGCGCGTTAGTTCTAGTACGTTGTCCGCGCATCGGCAAACCTGCACGATGGCGCTTACCCCGCCAAGTACCTAAATCCATAAGACGCTTAATGTTCATTGAAACTTCACGACGCAAATCACCTTCAGTAGTGAATTTTGCAACTTCCTCGCGAAGCTTTTCCATGTCCGAGTCAGATAGATCTTTAATTTTAGTTGTAGTGCCAACACCAGCCGCAGCACAAATTACGCGAGCGCGACTACGTCCAACACCATAAATTGCCGTCAGCGCCACTTCCGCGTGCTGATGATTTGCTATATTGACGCCACCAATGCGGGCCATCTGTCACCCCACCAACGAAGAACTAATGATTATAACTTCTGAAAGATTCATTTTCAATGAACCCTCAGCCTTGACGCTGCTTATGACGAGGATCTTTGCAAATCACTCGCACTACACCGTTACGTTTAACTACTTTACAGTTGCGGCACATACGCTTAACTGATGCACATACTTTCATTTCATCCCTCTTTCCCTAACTTCTTTTTAAGCCTTACTTTGCTCGGAAAACAATACGACCTTTTGTTAAATCATAGGGCGTCAACTCAACCGTCACCTTATCACCAGGCAATATGCGAATATAATGCATGCGCATCTTTCCAGAGATGTGGCCTAAAACGACATAGCCATTCTCTAACTTCACACGAAACATCGCATTTGGCAGGGTTTCAACAATTTCGCCCTGCATCTCTATAGTGTCTTCTTTCGCCATTTACCGCGTCGGGAATACACCGCCCTTAAAGTTTGCTTTCTTAAGCAGACTTTCATATTGATGCGACATCAAATAAGCCTGCACTTGTGCCATAAAATCCAAAGTAACAACAACAATAATTAACAATGAAGTTCCGCCAAAATAAAATGGAACATTCTTCCATACAATCAACAGCTCTGGAACTAAACAAACTAAAGTTACATAAATTGCACCAGTTAATGTCAGGCGCATCGTAATCTTTTCTATATATCTAGATGTTTGATCACCGGGCCTTATTCCAGGAACAAATGCACCACTTTTCTTTAAATTTTCAGCTGTTTCTTTAGGATTAAAAACCAAAGCAGTATAAAAGAAGCAAAAGAAAATAATCGCTGCAGCATAAAACATTGTGTAAATCGGTTGCCCAGGATGCAATACAGCAGCAACGCTTTTCAACCAATTTAACCCTTCATTTTCCCCCAACCAACCAGCAATAGTTCCAGGAAACAGAATAATGCTTGATGCAAATATCGGTGGAATTACTCCAGCCATGTTTAACTTCAGTGGCAAATGCGAAGACTGGCCGCCATACACTTTTCTTCCAACTTGTCTCTTTGCATAATTAACTAAAATCTTACGCTGGCATTTTTCAACAAAGCAAACAAAAGCTGTAACTAATACTACTAAAACAAAAATAAACAATACAAAAGGAATGGAAAAAGCACCAGTCCGTGCCAGCTCTAATGTTCCACCAACCGCCTGGGGGAAACCAGCTGCAATACCTGCAAAAATGATTAACGAAATACCGTTACCTATCCCACGCTCTGTAATCTGCTCACCTAACCACATCAAAAACATCGTACCAGTTACCAGAGTTACCATCGCCGTCAAACGGAATGTCAAACCCGGATCAACTGCAACCTTTTGCTGCTCAAACGCAATTGCAATTGCCATACCCTGTACAATAGCCAATCCTGCTGTGCCATAGCGAGTGTATTGAGTAATCTTACGTCGACCAGATTCACCTTCTTTTTTCAAGGCTTCCAAGGTCGGCGAGACTACCGTCATTAACTGCATAATAATCGATGCTGAGATGTAGGGCATAATACCAAGTGTGAATATCGAAAACCTTGATAAAGCCCCGCCTGAGAACATATTAAACATGTCAAGTATTCCGCCCTTTTGGGATCGAAATAACTCAGCCAACTGCGCTTGGTCTATACCCGGAACTGGAATATAAGACCCGATTCTAAATACAATTAATGCACCCACCAAAAACAATAATCGGCGCTGCAAATCACCATACTTACCCGCACCAGAGTTTGCAGCACCTACAGCCAAATCTAGCTCCTAGCCTTAACGACAGGCAACTCAATCACGCCACCTAAGGACTCAATTGCTGCGCGAGCACCCTTAGTAACTAACATTCCTTTGAGTGTAACTTTGCGGGTTAATTCACCAGCTAAAATGACCTTTGCCCGAATTGCATGAATTGGTGCATAGCCAGCTTTCTTCAACACAGCTAAGTCAATGATATCAACTTTCAACTTTTGTAAAGTATCAAGTCTAACTTCTATTGTGTCTTGTGCTGTTAACGAATGAAAACCACGCTTAGGTAAACGTCGATGCAAGGGCATCTGTCCACCCTCAAAACCAACCTTATGAAAACCCCCAGCTCGCGCTTTTTGCCCTTTATGACCACGTCCAGCAGTTTTACCCCAGCCACAACCGATTCCACGACCCACTCTTTTCTTGGTGTGCTTCGAACCGGCAGCTGGTTTAATTGTGTTTAGTTCCATCTAACCCTCACATCTAATAAGATAGGATACTTTTTTAATCATACCCCTAACTGCAGGCGTGTCTTCAAGCACGGCGCTATGATTAATTCTGCGCAATCCAAGGCCACGCACTGAAGCTCTGTGCTCTGGTCGCGTGCCAATCAAACTACGCAACAAAGTGACTTTAACAGTTTTTCCTTGAGCTGTTGTCTTAGTCATAATTTACCCCGTCACTTCTTCAACAGACTTACCACGTTTGGCAGCAATCTCTGCTGGTGTATTCATAGCAGTAAGACCATTAATCGTTGCACGTACAATATTGTAAGGATTTGTTGATCCAATACATTTTGCTAGGATATTTGCCACGCCCATCACCTCCAATACAGCACGCACCGGTCCACCTGCAATAATTCCAGTACCGTCCGAAGCAGGCTGCATATACACTCTCGATGCACCATGGCGTCCCATAACGGCATGTTGCAATGTGCCATTTTTTAGCTGCACTTTCACCATTTTACGTCGCGCTTCTTCCATTGCTTTTTGCACAGCAACTGGCACTTCACGGGATTTACCTTTACCCATACCTATACTACCGTCACCATCGCCAACTACAGTCAGCGCAGCAAAACCCATTATGCGACCGCCCTTAACAACTTTAGTCACGCGGTTGATTGCGACCATCTTTTCACGCAATCCATCTCCACGCTCTTCACCGGTTTGCATCTTTCCTGCTTGCATTTTTGCCATGCGCTACTCCGTTAAAACTTCAGTCCGGCTTCGCGCGCAGCTTCTGCTAACGCCTTAACCCGACCATGATATTTAAAGCCAGAGCGGTCAAACGCAACCGTCTCCACACCAACAAGCTTGGCACGCTCAGCAACCCGCTTACCAATCTCAGTTGCTGCCGCTTTACCGACAACCTTAGGCGAAGCCTCGCGAATTACTTTTTCAGCAGTAGACGCACTGGCTAGAACCCGCGATCCGCTTGCATCAATTACTTGGGCATAAATATGACCGTTTGACCTAAATACAGTGAGCCGCACAGCTTTAAGCTCTGCAATTTTAGCTCGTGCACTTTTGGCACGGCGCAAACGAGATTCTTTCTTATCAAACATAATCTATTCGCCTACTTCTTCTTCGTTTCTTTGAGCACAATTCGCTCATCGGCATAACGGACACCCTTGCCCTTGTAAGGCTCTGGCGGTCGGTAACTACGAACATCGGCAGCAACTTGACCTACCTTTTGCCGGTCCGCCCCCTTGATAATTATTTCCGTTTGCGTAGGTGTCTCTGCGCTAACCCCAACTGGCATTTGATGCACAACAGGGTGAGAGAAACCTAACGTCAAGTTCAACTTATCACCTTGCGCTTGCGCTCGATAACCAACGCCGACTAAAGTTAATTTCTTTTCAAATCCACGACTAACACCCTGCACCATATTTGCAACCAATGAACGCAAAGTGCCGCTCAGTGCATTTGCCTGGCGAGAGTTGTCATTAACTTTAATCTCTAAGAAATTTTCAATTTTCTCGACTTTGACATTTGGTGTAATATGCTGCACTAAGGTGCCAAGCGGGCCTTTGACAGAAATCTCATCTATTGAAATCTTGACCTCTACCTTTTCAGGTATTTCAACAGGGCTTTTACCGACTCTAGACATCGCTAATCTCCGTTACGCTACGATGCACAGCACTTCGCCACCAATGCCCAAGCCTCGCGCTTTACGATCTGTCATCACCCCTTTAGAGGTTGAAACAATCGCAACGCCAAGCCCGTTCATAACTCGCGGAATGTCACGGCTAGGTCTGTAAATACGTAATCCTGGTCGGCTTACGCGCTCAATTTTTTCAATAACAGGACTCCCAGCATAATACTTGAGGCTAACCTCGAGCTGAGGCTTTGAAGCTTCACCACGGATGGAGAAATCATCAATATAGCCCTCGTCTTTTAAAACTTTAGCGATCGATGCCTTGAGCTTACTCGAAGGCATTGACACGGATTCCTTCTCCGCCTGCTGCGCATTGCGGATGCGAGTCAACATGTCGGAAATCGGATCATTCATGCTCATGCAAAATTCTCCTGCGGCCTGTCTTACCAACTAGCCTTGATTACGCCCGGGATTTCACCACGCATTGCTATCTCGCGTAACTTACCCCGTGCAAGTCCAAACTTGCGATACACGCCACGCGGGCGACCAGTCAGAGCGCATCTATTGCGCAACCGAACAGGGCTCGCGTTTCGCGGCAGTTTTTGCAACTTTAATCGCGCTTCATATCGATCTTCAGGTGACAACTTTTGATTCTCAACGATCGCCTGAAGCTCTGCACGTCTTGCCGCAAACTTCAACACGGTAACGCGACGTTTTTTATCACGATTGATTAATGCAACCTTGGCCATACTGTTTCCCTAGCTTCGAAAAGGAAATTTAAAAGCGGCTAACAACGCCCGACCTTCTTCATCAGATTTTGCCGTTGTTGAAATAGTAATATTCATGCCACGAATAGCATCAATTTTATCGTACTCAATTTCCGGAAAAATAATTTGCTCTTTGACGCCCATATTATAATTACCGCGACCATCAAAACTGCGTCCAGATATGCCACGAAAATCGCGAATACGGGGCATAGCCACACTTACCAAACGATCCAAAAACTCATACATCCGAGCACCCCGCAATGTTACTTTACAACCAACCGGGTAACCTTCTCGAATTTTGAAGTTTGCAATAGCCTTACGTGACTTAGTGACCAAAGGACGCTGCCCTGAAATCTTAGTCATGTCAGCTACTGCAAAATCCATAATTTTCTTGTCTGCAACCGCTTCACCCACACCCATATTGAGCACTATTTTTTCAATCCTAGGAACTTGCATTGGACTCTTATAACCAAACTTTGCAGTCAATTCCTTTGCCACCGTCTCTTTAAAGTAAATACCGAACCGTGCAGGACCTTTGGGCCGCTCAGGCTTACCCTTTTTAGATCCTACCGCAACCGATGCAGATGACTTTGACTCTTTCGGCTCCTTCTTAGTCTGCGCCGGCTTTACGTCCTTAGCTGACTTGTTTTTTTTCGGATCTTTTTTGGAGTCTTTAGCTGAGCTCATACATCCACCACTTCACCATTTGACTTAAAAAATCTAACTCTCCGTCCATCTTCTAGTTGACGGATCCCAACGCGGTCGGCTTTTTTGGTTAACGGATTAAACAACGCCACGTTTGAAATATGAATTGGCATTTCCTTATCAATAATACCACCAGCATCGCCCTTTGCTGGATTGGGGCGCTGATGCTTCTTGACCTTGTTAATACCCTCGACCAGCAAGTGCTGAGTATCTACAACACCTTTAACTGTGCCGCGCTTTGTCCGATCTTTTCCAGTGATAACTATTACGTCGTCACCTTTTTTAATCTTACGCATTGAATTTATACCCTCTACAACACTTCCGGCGCCAAGGATACGATCTTCATGAAGCGCTCAGTACGAAGCTCACGAGTGACCGGTCCGAAAATCCGGGTGCCTATTGGTTCTAATTTTTGATTGAGCAAAACAGCTGCATTACCATCAAACTTCAGCAATGAACCATCTTTGCGTCTAACACCCTTAGCGGTCCTAACAACAACCGCACTATATACCTCACCTTTTTTTACACGACCACGAGGCGCAGCATCTTTAATGCTCACCTTTATTATGTCACCGATACCTGCATAGCGACGCTTTGAACCGCCGAGCACCTTTATGCACATAACAGACCTAGCTCCGGTGTTGTCAGCAACATCCAGTATAGATTGCATCTGAATCATGTTTGTTTCCTACTCATCTTTACTCCAACTTGAACGCCAACTTTGACGATCAGTTTTGGGGCCGCTTGGGCAAATTCCACCGCAATCCTCTTCGATGGACACTGAATGAAGCCGATAATAATACAACAGAATTATTGACTACGCAATACTTTTTTAGAGGTTGCGTGTTTTTTCTACCAACTTAACCACCTTCCACGCTTTAGTCTTTGCTATTGGGCGGCACTCTTCAATAACAACTGTGTCCCCCTCCAGATACTCATCTTTAGCATCATGTGCATGATACTTTTTAGAGCGCGTGATATATTTGCCAAGCAAGGGGTGTTTCACTCTACGCTCAACTAAAACCGTTACAGTTTTATCCATTTTGTTACTTACCACTCGACCCGTTAGGGTTCTTTTATTCGCTTCAGTCATATTGAACTCTGCCCGTTATGCCTTTGATCCAAGCTCAGTACGAACTCGTGCAATATCCCTGCGCACTTTCCGTATCTGACTGGTATTCGTTAATTGCTGGGTTGCTTTTTGCATGCGCATTGAAAACTGCGTTTTAAGCAGATCTTCAAGATCTTTTTGCAGATCCGTAGGGCTCTTACCCTTAAGTTCCGATGCTTTCATTTTCTAACCTCCGACCAAGCGATGCACAAAGGTTGTCGCAATTGGCAGCTTTGCAGCAGCCAGACGAAACGCCTCTTTAGCCATTACCTCATTCACACCATCCATCTCATACAACACTTTTCCTGGCTGAATCTCGGCCACCCAATACTCTGGATTCCCTTTGCCATTACCCATACGAACCTCTGCAGGCTTTCTGGAAATTGGCTTGTCTGGGAAAATCCTAATCCAGATTCTACCGCCGCGTTTAATATGTCGAGTCATGGCACGACGTGCCGCTTCTATTTGACGAGCTGTTAAGCGACCACGACCAATAGCCTTGAGACCAAACTCACCAAAACTTACTTTATTTCCTCGGGTGGCAACGCCGGTATTCCGGCCCTTTTGCTCCTTTCGGTATTTACGCCTCGCTGGCTGTAGCACGTTTTACTCCTGTCTTTGCAATTGTACGTCTCGGCTTACGCGCAGGCGGAGGAGCTGGCTCCTCAGCTGGTGCTGACAACTGGGCAAGCCCCGGATGTTCATTCTTACCTATCACTTCACCCTTAAACACCCACACTTTGACACCAATAATACCGTAGGTTGTTTTAGCTTCTGAAGTTCCGTAATCAATATCAGCGCGCAACGTATGCAATGGCACGCGACCTTCACGATACCATTCGGTCCGCGCAATTTCGATACCATTCAAGCGCCCAGCACTCATGATTTTAATGCCTTGTGCACCTAGACGCATTGCATTGGTAATCGCGCGTTTCATTGCCCTTCGGAACATAATCCGCTTTTGCAATTGCTGACATATTGAATCTGCAATTAACTGAGCATTTAACTCTGGTTTTCTGACCTCTTCGATGTTGACGTGCACTGGCACACCAAGCAATTTTTGTAAATCAGACTTTAAACGCTCAATATCTTCGCCTTTTTTACCAATAACCATTCCTGGCCGCGCACTAAATACCGTGATTCTTGCATTTTTAGCAGGGCGCTCAATTACAACTTTTGAGACTGCAGCTTGTGATAAACGCGTTTTCAAATACTCACGCACTTTGATGTCTTCTAACAACATGCCCGCAAAGTTTTTGTTGTTGGCATACCAGCGCGAAGACCAGTTGCGATTAAAAGCCAATCTAAAACCAGTGGGGTGTATTTTTTGACCCATACTTTATTTCCTTCCGTCACCGACAGAAATGTAAACATGGCATGTCGGCTTAAGAATCCGCACTCCACGACCTTTTGCTCTTGCCGAAAAGCGCTTCATAACTGGACCCTTTTCTACGTAGATACTGGTAATTTTTAACTCATCAATATCTGCACCATCGTTATGCTCAGCATTAGCAATTGCCGATTCCAACACTTTACGAATAATTACCGCCCCTTTTTTAGGGGAGAAATTTAGAATATTTAGAGCGTGCTCAACTTTTTGGCCGCGTATTAAATCTGCGACCAACCTACCTTTTTGGGCAGATAGTCTGACGCCTAATAATTTAGCTGTGGTGTTCATCTCTAGTTACCTTACTTTGATGCCGAGGACTTTTTATCACCTGACGATGACCCGCCGGTTTTTGTATGCCCTTTGAACGTACGGGTATGCGCGAATTCTCCCAGCTTGTGTCCGACCATATTTTCTGTCACATAAACTGGTATATGTAGCTTTCCGTTATGTACAGCGATGGTAAGTCCAACAAAGTCTGGCAAAATAGTAGAACGTCTAGACCATGTTTTAACTGGGCGTTTGTCTGAACTAGCCTTAGCTGCTTCAACTTTAGCCATCAGATGATGATCTACGAATGGGCCTTTTTTAATCGAACGTGACATCTCTACCCCTTATGCCGTGGCTTTCGCATTGCGACGACGTACAATCATGCCGCTAGTGCGTTTGTTTTTGCGTGTCTTGTATCCCTTAGACATGACGCCCCATGGACTAACCGGTGCTTGCGCAGCAGCTGTCCGACCTTCACCACCACCGTGTGGGTGATCGATAGGATTCATCGCCACACCGCGTACTGTAGGACGAATACCACGCCACCGAACACGTCCCGCTTTACCAATCGACTCTAAGGAGTGCTCTTCGTTGCCTACCTCACCAACAGTAGCACGGCAATTGACGTGCACCTTGCGTATCTCGCCTGAACGCAAACGCAATTGAGCATAGTCTCCTTCTCTTGCTAGAAGCTGTGTTGATGTTCCTGCAGCACGTGCTATTTGCGCACCTTTACCAGGCATCATCTCTACGCAACAAACTGTCGTTCCAACAGGGATATTGCGCAAAGGTAAAGCGTTACCCGGCTTAATTGGGGCCTCCGCACCAGACATAACTTGTGTGCCGACACTCAAACCCCTAGTTGCTATCACGTAACGACGCTCACCATCAGCATAACAAAGCAATGCCAGATGAGCACTTCGATTAGGATCGTATTCGATCCGCTCAACCTTTGCAGGTATCGCATCTTTATTACGCTTGAAATCAACCATTCGGTAATGCTGCTTGTGGCCTCCGCCCCTATGACGAATTGTAATTCTGCCGTGGGCATTGCGTCCCGATTTCTTCGACTGTGATTCTACTAAGCTAGCAACAGGCTTACCTTTATGCAAGCCTGGTGTTACTACCTTTACTAAACCACGCCGCCCTGGTGAAGTTGGCTTAACTTTGACTAACATTATTTAACCTCCCCTTCTGCGAAGGTGATTTCTTGTCCAGCCTTGAGACTGACGTAGGCTTTCTTCCACTGACTACGCCGCCCAACAAATCGTCCAAATCGTTTTTCTTTACCGCGTACGTTAACGACATGGACGTTTTCAACCGACAACTGCTCATCTTTTTTGCTTAACATCAGCTCAACCGCAGCCTTGATTTCCGGCTTTGTTGCATCACGAGCCACGCGAAACACTACTTGATTGTGCTTTTCACCAACGAGTGTACTCTTCTCCGAAATGACGGGCGCAAGCAACACCTGTGTTAGACGTTCTGTGCTGTATACGGTCATGACAACATCTCCTCAATCTTGGCCACAGCGGCTTTGGTCAGCAATACCTTACCGTGACGAATCAGGCTTACAGGATCTGTATGGGTAACATCAACCACAGAAACATGCGGCAGGTTACGGGCTGACAAACGCAAGTTTTCCTCTAATGAATCTGTAATAATTAAAACACTATCCAAACCCATCGCATTCAACTTCATCGCCAAAACTTTTGTTTTAGGCACTTCAATTGAAAAAGTATCGACCACTACCAGCCGATCTTCACGCGCCAGTTGCGACAGAATTGAGCGCATACCAGCCCTATACATTTTCCGGTTTAACTTGTGTGAGTAATTCTCATCTGGAGAATTCGGGAAAGTCCGGCCACCGCCCCGCCACAATGGGCTTGAAGTCATACCAGCGCGAGCTCGCCCCGTACCTTTCTGACGCCAAGGTTTTTTGGTTGAATGCTTTACGTTGCCTCGATCCTTTTGCGCGCGTGTCGCCAGGCGGGCATTAGCCATATAGGCCGTTACAACCTGATGTATCAAAGCTTCGTTATATTCTTTGCCGAAGGTCAAATCAGCAACCGCTAATTTCGCAGTTGCCTGCCCTTGCTCATTTAATACGTTAAGTTCCATAACTTAGCGCCTCTACTTTGCTGAGGCGGCCTTGCCGCCCTGTTTAACCGCTGGCGGACGTCTGGCGCGCACAGCTGGCCGCACCAATACATCACCGCCTCGCGATCCCGGAATCGCACCGTGGATCAACAATAAATTACGCTCAGCATCAATACGCACAATTTTCAAAGACTGTTGCGTTCTTTGAGCTGCGCCCATGTGCCCCGGCATTTTCTTGCCCGGAAATACGCGACCTGGATCCTGAGCCATACCGATAGAGCCCGGCTTGTTATGGGAGACGGAGTTACCATGGCTTGCGCGATTGGATGAAAAGTTATGACGCTTGATTACGCCAGCAAATCCCTTACCTTGGGATACGCCAGTAACGTCAACGTATTGCCCTACCTCAAAAATTGTAGCAGGTATAACAGCTCCAGCTTGTAACTCTGCTTGTTTTTCAGGGGTTACAGTGAACTCACGCAGAACACGTCCTGCTTCAATTCCCGCTCTTGCATAGTGCCCCGCTGCGGCCTTTACGACCCTCGAGGCACGACGCTTCCCAAAGGCGAGCTGTACTGCTGAGTAACCATCTACCGCGACACTCTTTATTTGAGATACACGATTATTTGAGACGTCAACGACAGTCACTGGAATGGTGTCACCATCGTCAGTAAATATCCGCGTCATGCCGACTTTACGGCCGACTAGTCCTAAACTCATTTTTATTACCTTTTTAAAAAAGGCGCCGACTGCAATTGGCCGGCAACTTCATTATTATTTAACTCTAGTGTCAATCACTAGCACCAACAACCATGCTACTTTTACAACTTAATCTCTACATCTACCCCTGCAGGCAAATCTAACTTCATCAAAGCATCAACAGTCTTATCCGTTGGGTCAATGATATCCATTAATCTTAAATGACTACGAATTTCTAATTGCTCTCGTGAAGTTTTATTCACATGAGGTGAACGCAATAAATCAAATCGCTGCTTACGAGTAGGCAGTGGGATCGGGCCTTTCACTACAGCACCAGTGCGCTTCGCTGTCTCGACAATCTCCAAAGCAGATTGATCAATTAGGCGGTAATCAAACGCTTTTAAACGGATACGAATTTTTTGACTTTTCAAGGCTGCCATAATCTACTCGATCACCTTTGCGACAACGCCGGCACCCACCGTACGGCCACCTTCTCGCACCGCAAACCGCAATCCATCTTCCATCGCGATCGGCTGTATCAATGTCACCGTCATCTGCACATTATCTCCAGGCATCACCATCTCC
>CAISJL010000150.1 GCA_903885665.1 uncultured beta proteobacterium
ATACCTTGCATGATCAGGTATTAGATGTACTTGAAAAATACAAGTGCGAGTATGAATTGCACGAAGTGAGAGCCTTGTTTATGGGGGCTATTGCCAGCCCTGTTGAACAGGTCAACCCCATGGATGAAGTCAAATCGTTATGGGATGGTCAGTTGCCGCCTGTGGATCGTGTTGAAGACATCAATGAGATCATGAGCGTATTGGCCATGGGCTTGTGGAACCAGTTATCTACCCATATAGCCCTAGAATCTCCATTTGTATTGATGGCCTATGACAATATTGAGACGTTTACAGACCTAAAAGAAATGGCCCAAGTCAAAGTCGATGAGATCCATTATTTTATCTCTGGGTATATGCAGGGTGAGGAGAAGATCACCCTATTACCTGAGATCGCTGAGAGCTTGGAGACCTTGGATGATTTATCACTGATGTTTAATAAGATGATCGATACCGCTAAAAAGGCCCAGGCCTCAGAGCAGGAGTTTATCGAATTAGTGGATGAGTTGATGCAAAACTGCGAGATCACCATAGAGGAGATGAATTTTATTATCGTCAGCACTGCTGAGACCCGTGGTCAGGGTGGGACTTTATCTCGATCGCTGCACTGAAAATAGAAATGAGCGCCCTCCTCACCCAATACTTTGAGAATTACGCCGAAGCCTCCATCGCCAGGATGAAAGCAGCTACATTGGCTGTGGCCTATTATCAGCGGATCAGGGCCAGGTTGGACAATCGAGAGGATTTGAGCGGCGAGCTTGCCATCATCGGCAAGATTGGGCCCAAAGCCACCATGACCGTGGTCCGCCAGGCCATCACTGATTACCAAGCCCAAGTCGCGGGTGCGTGGGCCTTAAACGCTCAGCTCCAAGAAGTTGGCAAGCATAAGGTGAGTTTGACGGTTAAAGATCGTGAACATCTACCAAGGGCTGATGTGGATTACTACTTTAGAAGCACCGCTGGCTTGGTCAAGATCCACATCACCACTGCGGGTGAGAATTACAAGGTCGAGATCACGGCGGGTAAAAATCCCATGGCCGCACAAATGGCCTGCATCGAACTGGAGAAGCAACTGACGTTTATTGCGCTGACTGGTTGATGGGTTGATTGGTAGTGCTGATCATACCCAAAACTAATCGATACGGCCTCAAGCAAAAAGGCATGCGCTTATAGTAATTGACAGTTCCTAGTGATATAGCACATGAACCCCATTAGCCCAATTGCTTGGTGATTGGACTGATGGATGAAGTGCGAAGCTTTTAGATTCTCGTAGGCATTGTGTAGTTTTTTAAACTCACTAACAGCTATAAATCAATTTAAAAATGCTTTGAACCATAAACATCAATAGCTCCATTAAATGTTACGTAACATGCGCGGAAAAAATATGTGCAGCAATAGGCCTCGCCCTAAGAAAAATCCCATTATTGCGATCCACAGCCCAACATTGCCGTATATAGGCAACATTGTGTATAACAATATCAAAAATATCATGAACGATAAAATCATAGTGTTGCGCATTATATGTGTGCGAGTTGCAGCAAGGTAAACACCATCATACGCGTAAGCCCACACCGAGACCAGTGGCATCAGCGTAGGCCACCACAAATAGCTTGCAGCTGCAAATCTGACCTCCGGAATACTGGTCATCAGCGCGACAATAGAGTTCCCGGCCCCCGCGTAAATCACGATGTTGATCACGCCTAAAATACCAGACCATAAGAAAATAATGCGTCTGTCATGCAAAAAACTTACGCGGTCGCGCCGCCCAACAGATTCACCCAGTATCGTTTCTGACGCGTGCGCCACACCATCTAAAGCAAATGAGGTGAAAATCAGAAAGTGATGTAACACCTGATTCGCCGCCAGTTGTACATCGCCCAGTTCGGCACTCTTAGCCATAAAAAAACCCAACACTGAAACCACACATATTGTGCGAAGCACAATATCGCTGTTGATCGCTAGCATTCGTTTCAATTGAACCGGATCCAACAATCTAGACAATTTGCCACTGCTGTTTTCGCGCGGCAATCTACGCAGTTTGCGCCACACGCTATACAACCCCAGAAACAACCCTGCCACCTCGGCGATCAGCGACGCTAAAGCCACACCGAGCACGCCCCACTTGAATATAAATACAAACAGCACGGCGAGTAAGATGTTTAGGCAATTGACAAAAACTTGAATCACAAGCGGCGTCTTTACGTCTCGCAGGCCATACAACCAACCAAATATAGCATAGGTGCTGAGTACCGCAGGCATTGACCACACGCGTATCAAAAAATACTCGCGCGCGTAGCGTTCAACTTCGGGGCTGGCATTGATCACCCAGAAAGCAAATTTCACAATTGGCAATTGCAGCGCGATAATCAAGCAGCCGATTATGCCCGCTAAGAACAATGCACGAGCAATCATTGCTCGCACTTCAGCGTGTTCGCCTGAACCCCTTGCCTGTGCCGTCGGACCGGTAGTGCCCATGCGTAGACAATTGAATAAATGGTAGATGTAGTTGAACAACATTGCACCGATGGCCACCGCACCGATGTAATACGGATCCGGCAAATGGCCGACTACAGCAGTATCCACCGCACCCAATAATGGTACGGTGACGTTGGCAAGAATGATTGGCCACGCTAAGGTCCAAACTTGGTGGTGCGTGCTATGTTGCGTGCTCGCTTGAATATTAATTGCGCTCAAAATTTAGGTTAGCTCAATTCTCCACAAGCTGCTGCAAGTGATCCAGATGACCCGCCGGCAGGCGTTGCCAACGGTATCTTTAAACAACACCGATAACTCATCACACGCCATGCGCCGGTGCGAGCTGTCGCTAAGTTGCTGTAAAAATCGGCTCGCGCCGGTCAAAGCCCGCTTTGACACCCTCCTTGTAGTCGTTGGTTTCGCGCAGCATCATTTGCATGAACGCTTCGCGCTCCGTTGCAGCACGAAAACCATCGAACAAATCATTGTGCAGCGTCTCGCGGGCTGCCTGTACGGCCAACGGGCCGGACTTTGCAAGCTCCCTGGCCATTTCTGTTGCGATCTCACGCACTTTGTCCTGATCGACTAGCCGATCCGCCAGACCCATTTTCACAGCCTCCTCGCCTGGCACGCGCTTGCCGGTCAAAAACAGCCACTTTGCCGTTTGATGACCGACTATGCGCGGCAACGTAAACGTCATGCCAAAGCCTGGGTGATAACCCAGCGAACAGAAATTGGCTGCAAGCCGTGCCTCTTTGCACGTCACACGAAAATCCGCCACTAGCGCAAGCCCAAGGCCGGCGCCAATTGCACTGCCATGCAGTGCGGCAACGATAGGCTTTTTGGTTTGCACCAAACGTTGCGCCTCCTGATACAGGTGCCGCGGCTGCGTTGTTTTCGCTCCGGCGGCTTCATCGTTGATGCGCTTGATTAGATTGGCACCCGCGCAGAAATGTTTTCCTGCTGATGCCAGCACTATGCTTCGCACCTCTTTATTTTTGTCGAGGCCTTCCAACGCCGTAGCAAGATTCCCGATCAACTCTATATCGAGAAAATTATTCGGTGGCCGACGCAGCTCCACCGTTGCTACGTGACCATCAATGCTGACACCAATTTCTTCACTGCTCATGACACTCTCCCTATTTAAAATATTTGGCTACAACACCCACCTTATAATAACTATAGCCATCACAATCGATAACACCTTCAATAAAAACACTATCAGTGAATGATTTTTTTCTATTATGACTCTACCCGAACATAGGCATTGAACTGATATTTGTTTAGTGCCAAGGTTAAAGAGAGTGCACACATCTTATCACTGATACATAGTTGTTTGATTATGTATGAGATTTAGAACTCTACTTTGTGGCGTCGGTGGTCGGTAACTCAGAGCACTATGTGGTCTGGCAATCCCCCGCAGGTTACTAAATCCAGTTAATCTGCGGGGGGATTACCCACCATCTCAAATTAGCTGAAAAGATGGCCAGTTTTAACAAATATGATGCAACCCTCTATGCTAAACGGCTGATGAATGCTCATGTGGGGACTCCTAATCCAAGAGCCAGCCGGATAACGCCCATGCTCATCTTCAAACATGCCATCGACCACGAAAATTTCTTCACCACCATAATGCCTGTGTTGATTGAAATAAGTTTTAGGCGCCCATCGCACTAAAGTGGATCCGCTGCCCTGTTGCATAAGAGGCATCACATTAAGACCAGGCACCATACCTTGATACCAACAGGCAGTTTTAGTGTTTATCACTTCTCGATCAACTTGATCAGAACCAAGGTGCCGTAACTTCACAAAAATAGTGCAGCCAGTTTTGCTATAAGGCGCGTGAGTGAATCCAGGAGGATTCATGATGTAAGTGCCAGCGGGATAGTCTCCTACCTCATCACTAAATACTCCCTCTAAAACCAATATCTCCTCTCCAAAGTCATGACTATGCGAATGAAACTTAGAACCGGACTGATAACGAACGATAGAAGTTGCTTTTGCTACCTCATCACCTATTCGATCAAGCATGCGCCTATCAACTCCAGATTCAGGACTAGCAACCCAAGGTAAGTCATTGTGATTAATCACGACTCTTTTACTGTAATCAGAGTTGATATTCATTTGTTACATTTAAAATATTTAAAAAAAATATAAATAAGGTTATATAAAAATACGAAATTTCAATGATACATTATTAATAAAAAACTACTTAAACTGAGTAAGCGGTTTCCACTTTTTTCAGAAGCTAAGCAATTAGCTATTTGGGTAACTTAGCAAAACGAAGATAGTGTAATTTGACATCAATCTCACCATACTTTGCTTTTGCTTGCTCATCATATAAAACTAATCCTATGATCATGTCTTGACTTGGTATCCAGTTTGCAGGTGTAGCCAAGGGCGCACCATCCGTAATTAGGATAGCATATAATGCTCTTAAAATTTCGGCAAAATAACGTCCAACTATCATTGGGTAAGATATGCTTAAACGTAATTTTTTATCAGGGCCATTAACGAAGACCGTACGCACTGTTGCGCTATGCGCTGGTATACGGCCATCAGTCAAGTAGACATCGATTGGTAACATGTCATAGAGCTTGGCAACTTGTAAAGAGCTATCATCAATAATTGGAAAGTTCGCAGATACTCCTGCAAAATGAGAGATATGTTTTTCCCCTTTTGATGATCTTCTACACTATCAATAGGAACAACTAAAACTTTAGTTTCGTTAAGCAAACTTTGGTGCAAGTTGGGCTACCGCACTAAACTCAGTATTGCATACAGGCGTAAAATCTTTATGGTGTTAATATAATATAGCGTAGCTGTCACCGATCCAGTCGTGGAATGTTATTTTTAACGCTGTAGAATTAGTTGTAAATTTAGTACAACATCATTAATAAGTATTAACATAGCAAGCAACCATTAAGTTAATTAAATTTAATTAAAGTTAAATCAAATCATTAATCACACGTTCAATAATAATGGCATGTAATTGGGTATTGGTTTGATGAAAGCATATTTAGATATTAATAATATTATTCGATAAAAAAAGGAATGCAATTTTAGTAATTAATAGTTTAAGACAATGAATTAGATGAGATAAAAGATGACAGAAAATTTGAGATCGCAGTTTTGGTTGTAGGATTAATTTTTAATGCTATGGGCGGGACGCGATAAATATTAAATTAGAGGACTATCACTGATGTGTTCTCCACCTACCTCAACCAAAAGCCAACGCACCCAGGTGGCGTTTAACGAGTTGATTAAAGTATAAAAGTTTTTTGTAACTCTAGAATTCTAGAACTTGTATATCTTACAATACCTTTTACACCTGCGTTAGTCCTTTGAAGACCAGCCAATACTTTTGAAATTGGTATCACCTTAACTGTAAGGTTATTATTTGATACTAATGTCCAAGAGAATGGAGATGCAGTAATTGCTTCAGCCAAACCCAAAACGCTGCCATGCCCTAAACGTATATTACGATTTCCACATTTCGCATCAACTGTACCATCTACAATTAGGTAAGCATTTCCTAAGTGTTGATCAGCAGGACTTCCAATTTTTTACCTGATTCAAACCATAGAGAATGCAATTTCCTTGATGACATCAATTTAAGGTACATCATCTTATCAGAAGAAATTTCACTACTGTCAGAGCTGCTTATTGCATCATTAAGAATTTTTTTCAGATGCGTCGAATTGTGCTTTTCATTGCCAATTAACTCAAAAAATAAATCACCTTCATTGTTTACTATTAACTTTGAAATATGATTACACATACTTAATTGCAATAAAAGCCCTTCAATCGCAGATAAAAGCAAACCACTATCTTTTTTTAATAAATCTCGTATAGGTTCGGTTTCAATTTGCAAGCATTTAACATTTCCAACAGATCTCGCAGATGCACTCCTAATTCCACCGTCTATAATAGAATGCTCGCCAAATGCACTACCAGGCCGTAGAATTGCAATCTTAGTATTGTCAACAGGATCAAAAATTTCAACTAAGCCATTAAGTACAATAGCTAAATAACTTGCTTTATCACCTTTGTTAAAAAGAATTTCCCCATCTTCAAAATTAACATTAACACCACCATTTTCAGAATTTTCTGTGACATCAGGTTTTAATTCTGTTGAGATAACTTCTTCTATAGTATCAATTGACACCTTTGAA
>CAISJL010000151.1 GCA_903885665.1 uncultured beta proteobacterium
GAAGTAATTTTTTAATAATTTCATCAAATCATCAATTTCTATTTTGATTTTTTTTGAGAAATTACTTGGCAAGAGCTAATTTTTATCGATAATTCAGTTATGTCTTCCGATAACTCACCAAAACTCCCGCCCGACGATGACCTGCGTCGGTTGATCCATTTTTCGGCGGGTGACGGTCGGATCTGGTTGGCAGGGCACAGGATGCTTCTGCTGCATCTGGGTGGGCTGGCGAACTTACGCAAAGAGTTAATTCAGACCATAGGGGTGATCCAAACGCGCCGAGTACTCAAGCGAGCAGGCTATGAGTCCGGTGTAAGAGATGCCGCGCTGGCACGACAAGTGCGCCCGAATGCCAACCCAATGGATCAGTTTTCGGTGGGCCCCCAACTTCACATGCTTGAGGGCGCAGTTCAAGTAACCCCTGAAATGTGCGAGTTCGATGTTGAAACCGGTAGCTTTCACGGCATCTTTCGCTGGGATCAGTCGTGGGAAGTCGAGTGCCATTTGCGTGACTTTGGCCCCCAAACTGATCCGGTGTGCTGGATGCTGATTGGTTACGCCTCTGGCTATACATCGGCGTTTTTCGGTAAGCAGATTATCTTTAGGGAGTTGCAGTGCGCTGCCTGCGGTGAAGACCACTGCCGTATTGAAGGTCGCCCTCTGGAAAATTGGTCCGACGCAGACGCCTTGATGGAGGACTACCAAGCCGACTCGATGTTAGTCAGGATCGAGGACCTGCAAGCTGATCTTGAAAGCCTGCGCGTATCGCTCGCGCCAAGTGATGACTTGGGTGATTTGATTGGCCGCTCAAAAGCTTTTGAGAAATCAATCGCGCTGTTACGTAAGGCTGCGGCTACGCAGGTGACCGTATTGCTCACCGGTGAGACCGGTGTTGGTAAAGAACGTTTTGCGCGCACACTGCATGCGATGAGCCCGCGCGCCGATAAGCCCTTTGTTGCTATTAATTGTGCAGCTTTACCTAATGACCTGATTGAAAGCGAATTATTCGGTGCTGAGAAGGGCGCATACACTGGTGCTGGCACGGCTCGTCCGGGGCGTTTCGAGCGTGCTGATGGTGGCACCTTGTTCCTTGATGAATTGGGCGAATTACCGCCAGCGGCACAGGCCAAGTTATTGCGTGTGCTGCAGACCGGAGAGGTTGAACGACTCGGTGCGACCGCCACACGTAAGGTGGATGTGCGAGTAGTGGCAGCGACGAATGTTGATCTTGATGCTGCCGTAGAAGCAGGACGTTTTCGGCGCGATCTGATGTACCGATTAAATGTCTTTCCCATTGCGATACCACCACTACGTGAGCGCTTCGAGGATATAGAGCCATTGGCAAATCACATGCTGCGTCAGTTCATGGTTTTGCATAACAAGCGTGTAGCAGGCATCACTGATCGTGCTTTAGATGCTATGCGCAGCTATCCATGGCCTGGCAATATTCGTGAACTAGAAAATCTGATTGAGCGCGGTCTGATCATCGCCTCGCCAGGGCAAATGGTAGACGTTGATGATTTGTTTGCAGTGGCGCCAACACCATCAGCGTCTGTGACGCTATCGGCTAGTGGTGAGCTTAAGCAAGCCACGGCTAGTGACATTGACACGCTTTTTGATGAATTACAAAAGCGCGGCTTGTCCTTAGATGCGCTAGAAGATGCGCTCATACAGCAAGCAGTCGATCGTGCAGGAGGAAATTTGTCTGCCGCGGCGCGCTCCTTAGGATTGACTCGACCACAATTGTCCTATCGGCTACAAAAAATGAGTGAACGTTAAAGTAATTTTTTAAAACTAGATACGTATGGAGTATGGCAGTGGCAAAAAAATCATTTATCAATTTAGTAGAGAGTGGTGAAGGTGATGCTGGTTATCGCACCTTGATCGAGCGCACCTACGGTCGTCTGCGTGAAGATATTCTGAACGGTACGCTTCAGCCTGGCGAAAAACTGTTGGTTGAGCATATCAAGCAACGCTACGACGTTGGTTCTGGAACGATACGAGAAGCTTTGTCTCGCTTAGTCAGCGAAGCTATGGTGATCGCCGAAGGTCAGCGCGGATTTACCGTAGCCCCGATCAGCATTGAAGACTTGATTGATGTAACCAATGTCCGCGTGAGTGTCGAGACTGAAGCATTACGCGTGTCGATTCGCCAGGGTGATGATTTTTGGCGGCACCGTTTACGATTGGCCTTTGATAAATTATCGTCACTTGAACAGCCTCTTCAGGATGAAAACATTCGTCGCTGGGAGCAGGCGAATACAGCGTTTCATGCAGCGCTTTTGTCGGCATGTGACTCACCATGGGCGCTACGCATGGTTCAGCAGCTTACCCAACATGCTGAGCGCTATCGACGTTTTTCTATTGGTCTACATCCCGGGCGAGATGTGCACGCAGAGCATCAGCATATTTTCGATGCGGCGATCGCCGGCCAAGATGCTCGAGCGGCACTTGCATTAGAAGCACATATTCGCGCCACGCCAGAGTTATTGGCGCAGTCAGTTAAAAACGGTATCGATGTTTTTAACGTCGGTTGAATTTATCGCTCATCAATTTCGAAAACAATTAATTAGAAAGCAGCTATGAGTACCACAACGTCATCACCTGAAATCGGCCAATCTATTACTGCAGGTGGTTTGAAAATAAATTATCACGATCATGGATCTGGATTCCCTGTATTGATGATTCACGGTTCTGGGCCCGGGGTTAGTGCTTGGGTCAATTGGAGACTCGTCATTCCAGAATTAGCCAAAGAACGGCGAGTACTAGCACCCGATATGGCGGGTTTTGGTTTCACCGAGCGTGTGCCTGGTATGGTTTACAGCATGGAAAAATGGGTACAACAGGCGATCGATTTTATTGACGCATTAGGATTGCCAGTAGTAGATTTGGTTGGTAATTCATTTGGTGGTGCTTTGTCACTGGCACTAACAATCAAACACCCTGAGCGTGTTCGTCGTTTAGTTTTGATGGGTGCAGCGGGGGTTTCATTCGAAATTACGCCAGCACTGGATGCTGTGTGGGGCTATGAACCATCGTTTGAAAATATGCGTTCGATTATGGATGTGTTTGCCTATGATCGTGGTTTGGTAAATGATGACCTTGCGCGACTACGTTATGAAGCCAGCGTTCGACCCGGTTTTCATGAGAGTTATTCAAGTATGTTTCCTGCGCCGCGTCAGCGATGGGTTGAAGCGTTGGCCAGTGATGAGAAAGCGATCGCCGCTATAGATAAGGAAACATTAATTATTCATGGGCGAGAAGATAAGGTGATACCGCTGGAAAATTCGCTACGGTTTTCACAGCTGATATCGCGTTCGCAGTTACACGTATTTGGTCGTTGTGGGCATTGGACACAAATTGAACACTCAAAAAGATTTTCACAATTGGTTTCTAATTTTCTTACAGAGAGTTGATTGATTAAATTTTTAATCATCAAGCACACTCAATGACTGGCGGACAAATCCTTGTTAATGCGCTGATTTCGCATCAGGTAGATACGATGTATTGTGTTCCTGGCGAGAGCTATCTGCCAGTATTAGATGCTTTGCACGATGCACATTCCATACGAACTGTCGTTACTCGTCATGAAGGCGCGGCCAGTTACATGGCTGAAGCGTATGGCAAGCTCACAGGAAAGCCGGGGATATGTTTTGTAACCCGCGGACCAGGTGCATCACATGCTAGTGTCGGATTACATACGGCCCGTGAAGACTCTACCCCGATGATTCTGTTTATCGGACAAGTAGAAACACAATTTCTTGGCAGGGAAGCATTTCAGGAAATCGATTACACACAGATGTTTGGTGGTATTGCTAAGGCAGTGCATCAGGTAAGAAAAGCGGTGGATTTACCCTTGATAATTCAACGCGCGTTTGCATTAGCTGTCAATGGACGACCCGGGCCGGTTGTGATCGCACTTCCTGAAGATATTTTATTTTCGAAAGCAGACCTGCCCATATCAGTTGCAGTGTCAGAAGACCACTTCACTCCCGCGATATTCGATGTGACAGAGATAGGTCGCATACTTGAAAATGCCAAACAACCGATCGTTGTTGTCGGCGGTAGTCGTTGGTCTGCGAAGGGTTTGTCGGATCTCAGAAAATTTGTTCATCGTTATCGATTACCCGTTGCCGCAGGCTTTCGACGCCAGGATTTATTAGACAATGATGATCAACTTTATGTTGGTATGTTGGGGCTCGCGTCTAATCCATCCTTGATCCAGCGAGTGAGTGATGCTGATGTAGTGTTGGTTGTGGGTTCTAGACTTTCTGAAATTACCAGCAATGGATATACTTTATTTCAAAAAGAAGGTGAATCACAACGATTAATTCATCTCTATCCACAGCCCAATGTACTCGCTGATATTTATAAACCCTATCTATCGATTCACGCACCATTACATGAATTAACCGAGGCACTCGCCTCATTGCCAGAACCAACGAACTGTCCGTGGGTAGATTGGACTCTTGAGGCGCGCCAGGATTATGTATCCTTTAATCAGTTACCCACTGTGAGTGCTGATCATAATGGGGTCGATATTGGGAGAGTAGTAAAGTATTTAAGCGACCGTCTACCGGCTGATGCAATTGTGTGTAATGGAGCTGGAAATTTTTCTGTCTGGGTACATCGCTTTTATAAATATCGTCAGTATGTTTCTGAGTTGGCCCCAACGAATGGATCGATGGGTTATGGTTTGCCAGCAGCGATTACTGCAAAAATTCGATACCCTGAAAAATCAGTCATCTGCTTTAGTGGGGATGGTTGCTTCATGATGTATCCCCAAGAGCTAGCCACAGCTATTCAAGAGAATGCGGCACTGATTCTTCTGATAGTCAATAACGGGATGTACGGCACTATTCGTATGCATCAAGAGCGACAATATCCTGGTCGCGTCTTTGCTTCAAATCTTGTTAACCCTGATTTTGTAGCCTTGTCTAAATCCTTTGGAGCATATGCTGAGCGGGTGACGACATTTAGCGAATTTCCAAACGCATTTACGCGTGCAATAAGTAGTAAAAAGATGTCCGTTATTGAGTTAGTGACTGATCCTTTCCAACTTTCACCTTCAAAACGTATGCTTTCGTAAATCGAAATTCATGAGTGTTTGATGTAATTTTTGATGAGAATCTTCATATGTAATATATATAGATTGTCTGATGCAATACAACCAAAATAATAATTGCGTTTTATCA
>CAISJL010000152.1 GCA_903885665.1 uncultured beta proteobacterium
ATGCGATACGCAAGTATTGAAGGTTCTTTTTTCCTTGTGAAACTTCAACTTTAGCTTTTTCTAGAAACCTTAATGCGTAACTTTTAAAATCAAAATTATTAGAAACTTTCACCTTACCGGTTAAGCTTAAAAATAATTCTTCAGCCACTTCTCGCGCTTCAATTCTGCTTTTAACCTTGGTAGTACGAACCAAATATTTTTTAATTTTCCCAGTATAAATTCGAACGTAATAATATGGCGATGCGTTGGTTTGATAAATTGCAAGGCCGCGCCTTATTTTTAATATTTTTCCTTTTAATTGCCCCTTGGTCTTTATCAATTTCTTATTCATTTTGGCCACTCTTTTCTTAAGTTCGTTAAGAAAAGTATAAACTAAGGGTATAAACTAGTATATAAGTACTTGATTTTATTAGTAACCATACCCCCTCCTAAGGGGCAGGTCGTACGTTCGATTCGTATCTGGGGCGCCACAGTTCGCTTAATGTGTAAAATCAATCACCCTTAGCATCAAGGCCTTAGAAAATATCAATCTTATATTCTAGGCAATTTACTGAGCCGGTATTCACAATCTGCTTTGTGATTTTCAAGAAATCCATTTATTTCCGTAGTGAGCACTTTACAAAACAAACAACGGTGCTTATACATATCTGTCTCAAGTGACTCCTGTGGAAAGTCAATATCAAAAGCCTCTTTGTAGGGCGATCTACTATAAAAATAAACTGCGTCTATTGTTGGCAAGATAAACTAACTCCTAATTATTTCTAACGTAATACAAATTCAGAAAAAAATATCTCCTCAATACCACCAAATCCTTCAATTCGCTCCAACTCTTTATTTAATCGATCTCTTAGTTTGGCTGAAAGCACTGCGTAAAAGTCTGGTCTAGTCAATTCAGGCTCTGTAACTTGTTGCAGAACATTCAGTGCTGCAGCGCGTAATGCTAATCGATTCTTTTCAATATTCTGGGTCACACGTTCTTCATAAAGCGTCATTAATGAAAGGGTAACTTGCATTACTTTTTTAGAACCAGAAACATTAGCGACAAGCATTTTACTATCTAAATTGACATAGCTCTTATCACAAGTTTTAAGATCTTTTGAGTTACATTCTAGCTTTCGACTTTTTTTTGCTGAAACCTCTTTACTATCCTTGGCTTTCACTGCAGTATCTGCATTAGCTTGATATATCAAAGCAGGTTTCGCATCAAGTTGAACATTAGAAGCCCCATCTCGCGCCACACACATACTAGTAAAACCCAATAAGGATATTATAAAAAATAAAAACAGCTTCATTTTCAACCTCTGCGTTAACGCTAATTTAAAATAAACTTAATATCTAAATTCTAAAAATCCAAATCAATACTTACTCAGGTTTAATACCTGCATCGTCAAGAACTTTTGATAAGCTTATATACTCTGACTTAATAAAGTTTGAAAAATGCGCTGGCGAAGGACTTGCTTGCAACTCTACCCCTAGCATAGCAAAGCGTTGCTTTGCGTCTTGAGATTGAGTAAATCTTTGAATTTCAGAGTGAATCCTAACTAAAATATCAGGGTGAATTAACGTCGGACCAACCATACCATTAAAAACACTCATTTGATAACCTGGAAGCATTTCCGAAATAGCAGGGATATCAGGCAACAATACTGAACGAACTGGAGTAGTCACGCCCAAAGGACGCAATCTCCCCAATCGAACATATGGCAAAGAAGTGCTTAAATTATCAAATTTAATAGGCACTTGCCCGCCCAAAAGTTCAGTGATTGCTTGACTATCCCCATTGTAGGGGATTCTAGCAATGCTTACTTTAGCTAATTTATTAAAAAGTTCCAACGCAAGATGCGAACCAGAACCATTCCCAGAGGAGCCACAATTTAATTTACCTGGCCTCACCTTTACGAACGCAATTAATTCTTTTACAGAATGCACTGGCAATGACGGGTGGACCACTAGCATTTGTGGAACAGTAGCAATTAAACTAACCGCTGAAAAGTCACGAATTGGATCATAAGGGGGGTTACGCATCATTCTTGGTGCAACTAATGCACTTTGGGCAATCATTGCAAAAGTGTAGCCATCCGGGACAGCCCGAGCCATTGCACTTAAACCAATAGTGCTATTTGCACCAGGTCTATTTTCAACGAGAATGCGTTGCGCAAGTCCTTCAGAAATTTTCTCTGCCACTGCCCTCCCGACCATATCCAAATTACCACCAGGCTGCACGGCGACAATGAGTCGAATTGGACGAGCAGGATAAACGTCATTAGGCGCTGCAAAAATAAGCATGCTATTAAGCGCAAGAACCAAATATAAATATTTTCTTACAAAATTTAAGAACAGATCAATGATAAAAACTTTCATATATGCCCTAGCTTAATTAAAACACGGCAAGCAAAGCGTTAGTTTAATCGCTCCATCTTTGTAGACTTAACAACATATTCCCACTTAAGCATTTCTGCTCGTATATTAGCCACATAATGCTCTGGATTACTTGCAATAATTTCATAACCACGCTCTGAAAGTGGCTTCCGGATTTCCGGTATCTGCAAAACATTTCGCATAGAATTACTTAGTAAATGAATAATATCTTTAGGAACGCCAGATGGCGCTACAGATCCAAAATAACTTTGCGAGTCTACAGTTCTCATCCCAAGCTCATTGAAAGTTGGGGTTTCAGGCAATGATTGATTACGCTTGTCACCAGTTATGGCAATAGCTCTTAATCGACCAGAGCGTGCATAACCTGACGCAGAACTAGTACCACCAAATAACATGGTGACCTGACCAGAAAGCGTATCAGCCGTAGCAAGGCCACCGCTTTTATAAGGCACTATGACAATATCAATTTGAGTAGCTGCGCGAAACTGCTCAACCCCTAAATGAGTTGCAGTGCCTAAACCTCCCATAGCAAATGTAAACAACTGAGGTCTCTTCCTACCTAGGGCAACAAGTTCCGATAAAGATTTAGCAGGGACAGAGGGGTGAACCATTAAAACATTGGGGGTTGTCGCCAACAAGGCGATCGGATAAAAATCTTTAACGGTATCGTACGGTAGCTTTTTGAACAGGCTAGGATTGCTTGCGAAAGAACTTTCGACATTTAAAATTGTATATCCATCAGGATTTGATTTGGCAACATACTCGGTACCAATTTGTCCGCCTGCGCCAGGTCTATTTTCAATAACAACTGTTTGTCCAAGTAGCTCGCTCAACCGAGGTGCAATAATGCGGGTTAAATTGTCCGTGCCACCACCAGGCGAGAGCGGAACAATAATTCGAATTAATCGATTCGGAAAGGTAACATCTGCAGACGATGCAACGTTACTGCCAAAGCCCGCAAAAAAAACAAATAAAAATATAATTCTTATGATCATAATCACCAAACCTTAGATTTAAATTAAATTAAATATATTAATAACTTAAGTATTTACTTCTTTAGTAGATTTAAGATGGTGTGCACGCAACAATCATATCACGGCGGATTTTTGCAGCATCCATTAATAATGAAATATCTGCACCACCTAGCATGAACTGTACGCCCATAGATAAATATTGTCGAATCAACGCTTCATTATAAACACCACCCATACCAAAAAATACATGATGTTTTTTACAAATAGCGCCAACATGTGCATATGCCTCTACAACTTCTTTATGTCCAAGTTCACCGGGGTGACCTAGCGTAGCAGCTAAATCATTAGTACCAATCATTACTCCATCAACTCCAGGCACTGCACATATTTTGTCTAAAGCATCTAAAGACTGCTGAGTTTCAACCATAACAATAACCAAAGTTTCTTCGTTTAATTTCTGCATAGCATCAACACTTGACGCTTTTCCAAAATAAGCCTGGGGACAGGGGCTACTTAAAGATCTTAAACCCAAAGGTGGATACTTTACCGCACTAACAGCTCGAACAGCCTGCTCTACTGTATCAATATGAGGAAACACTACGCCTTGGCATCCAGCGTCTAAAACGCGAGACGCTTGATACCATTGATCTGTACCCACCCGAGCAATTGGAGTCACCCCAGTCCGTAGAGACATCAAAGCAATCTGACCGGCCATCTCTTCAGAAAGAACACTGTGCTCTAAATCAATGAATAACCAATCAAAGCCAGAAATTGCAGCGATTTCTGCGATATCTACACTTTTCCAACGATTGGCATTTAAACTCGCTACAAACTTACCATTTAACATCTTTTGTTTCATTTGATTCTGAATAACACTCATGATTTACTCCGAAAGTTATATTTATTAAACTAAAGAAATGCCCTGAGTCGCAAAGTCAGGGTCAAAAATTTTATCGGCCATAACCTGACATCTCTTTATTAAACGATGTTCATGCATTTCATAATCAGGCAATGCATAATGGAGAGTTCCAATATGGTCCCATACTAAAACATCACCCTCATTCCAGCTATGACGATATTGAAATTTAGACTGCAACTGGTGCTCAAATAGAAAGTCTAATAATTGATCACTCTCATCTGCACTCACTTCATTAATCCTAACAGCATAACCAGGATTACAGTACAGCACTTTGCGTCCAGTAATGGGATGCTTTAAAAATAATGGGTGAACAGCAGGCGGTCGTTTAGCTCGTTGCTCAGGACTTAACGGCTTCCTGTTACTGCCAGGACGTCTAACCATAGTTTCCCAGAATTTATTAAAATCATGGGTAACTGATAAACCATCTAAATCCGTTTTCATATGATCAGGTAAATCATCAAAAGCCGCATGCATATTAGCAAAAAGAGTATCACCAATTGGGCGACCATCTCTGGTAGGTATTTTTATCGCATATAAAACATTTAAAAAACCAATAGTTGAGTTGTAAGACATATCGGTATGCCAATCTTGACCAGCATCAGGCAGACCAATCAACTCACCGTTTACCAAAATATTAGATAAAACACTAACCTCTGGATAACCAGGTTCAAATGCATTACTAACACCAACTTGTAAAGATCCAAAGTGAGCAGAAAAATCCCGTAAATTTTTCGCATCTATTTGTTGGTTTGGAAAACACAGAACCCCATACTGACCTAACGCTTGCAAAATCTGAGAAAAAGATTCGTTTGATAACGATTTAGACAAGTCCATATCATAAACAGTAGCGCCCAACGGATGCGCTTTTGCTATTAAATTAAACAATTATTAATCTCCCAAATCAGACAAACATACAAATATCCTAATCTAACACACAGATTGAAAATAAAGGGCATGTTAAGTCAAAGTAGGTTAAAAGCAAGAATCGCAAAAGCTCCACAAATTGAACTCTAAGATGCTGTAACGCAACCATCAGACAAATAAAATTTAAATTCATACAAAAATAATTATATAGGCTATTTAATAATCACAAACGCTGAAATAACGTATAAAATAATATCGATTCAATGTATAAAAATTTATAGAAACCTCAATGAAATATTCCATTAATTCAATAAGAATTAATAAGATTTAATAAGAAAATATTTAATACTACCCTTAATTAACCGGAGAAACATATGAATGCACCGCACCTTGCTTCACCAAAAATAGATTGCACCCCAGAAGAATGGGCTGCTCGCGTTGATTTAGCCTGTGCATATCGTGTGGTATCGCAAATGGGTTGGCATCACAGCATTATTTTCAATCATATTTCCTCCAGAGTGCCTGATACTAAATCTCACTTTCTCATTAATCCATTTGGACTCATGTATCACGAAATAACGGCATCCAATCTTTTAAAAGTCGACCTTGATGGAAATAAACTAACACCATCCCCACACCCACTACATATGGCTGGATTCGTTGTACACCGCTCTATTCACATGGCCAGAGAAGATGCACATTGTGTAATTCATACACACTCTAAAGCTGGGGTAGCAGTTGCGTGCCAAGAGCAAGGCTTACTTCCAATTAATCTAGGCGCAATGAACCTTTACGATAAAATTGCTTACTATGACGTAGAGGGGATTACAAATGATGCAGAAGAAAGCAACAGAATCGCGCAGGCGCTTGGCAATAAAAATGTAATGATCCTTCGCAACCACGGACTCTTAACTTGTGGTGAAACCATGGGGCACGCTTTTAATTTAATGCGGCGCCTAGAAATGTCATGTGAAACTCAAGTAATGGCACAAGCTGGCGGCGCAAAACTAATATTCCCACCAATGAACGTTGTCCAAAAAACCAGCAAACAAACTACTGAAATTGTTAATCAAGATAAAAATGCATCAGATGGTCCAGGATTATTATGGGCCGCAGTAAGACGCTGGATGGCACAAATTGATCCAAGTTACATGGACTAAAAATGTAAATCTGGTTAACGCATTTATTGCGTTAACCAGACCTTAAGTGCATTTGATTTGATTTGATTTCATTTCATCTCAATAAATTCTAACTGAACGCCATCCGGTCCTTCAAAAAAACACACCCTTCGGCCGCCTGATACTACGGCCTCTTCCAGAATGCCAATTCCTAACGCTTTCAACTTAGTCACAATTGTATCCAGCTCGTCCGTATCAATAGCAATATGCTCCATACCATAAGTTTGTTTACGAGATTGCTTAGGATGCAGATCCGTTATATTTAAAGATAAGCCATGTAAATTTACACGATAACCACCAGAAGCAGACTGGTTCGTAATAACACCCCCCATAATGTCGACATAAAATTGAGCAGTTTCTTTAGGGTTCTTAGTCTTTAAATGCAAATGATTTAATTTTAAAGTCATTTAATCAACACCTCTTCTAATTTAACAAGATAAGACAACACATTAATGAAATTAAATTCTACGATAGAAATAAATTGAATTTATTTTTTTATATTTCCATATTCACTCTAATTACTTTTAATAACTTTTGCAAGGCACAATCCTATCCAACTAAAAATATTCGAATGATAGTGCCAATATCGGTTGGTGGCAGTACCGATGTAATGGCACGATTAATATCGCAGAAACTCACTGAACAATTAGGTGTTAATGTACTAGTAGAGAATAAACCAGGCGCTGGCACAATCATTGGCACAGAGCAGTTATCCAAAAGCCCACCCGATGGATATACTTTAATGACTGTAGCGATGGAATTTTCTATACAACCCAGCCTCCAAAAAGTTCCATACGATCCAATTAAAGATTTTGCCTTTATCACTCAATTAACAACTGGACAGTATTTTTTTTCATGTCATCCATCTATTCCAATCAATACCATTAAAGATTTTATTAATCTTGCCAAATCAAAACCTAGGGTAATTACATTTGCATCTTCCGGCAACGGCAGTGCCAATCATTTGGCTGGACTATTATTTCAGAGTCTGACCAAGACTCAACTAAATCATATCCCGTACAAAGGGGCAGGACCGGCGGGTATTGCTCTCATCAGCGGTGAAATAGATTTTATGTTTAGCAATGTTTCATCGGCCATTACCCACATCAGAGCCAATAAAATCAGAGCAATAGCCTCTACTGGGGAAAAAAGAACGTTGGTAATGCCACAAATACCAACGATTTCAGAATCCGGTGTAAAAGAATTTATACTCACTGGATTTACTTTGGTTCTGGCTCCAGCCGCAACTCCACGTGACATCATTACAAAAATTAATCATGAAATATACCTATCTCTACAATCAAATTCGTTAAAAGAAAAACTAAACTCATTAGGACTAGAGGCGGTTGGAAGCTCACCTGAAATTACAACCAAATTTATTGCTAATGAAATTCAAAAGTGGGCCCCAGTGATTAGGTCCGCTGGCTTAAAAGTAGACTAGTGGTACTCAAATTATAAAAAATATTCAATCAGTTTACAGTCGAAAATCCATAACAATACGAAAGATTTTAATGTATGAAAAAACTATCCAATAAAGTGATGCTATTAACTGGTGCAGGAGCCGGAATCGCTCGAGCAACAGCCGAGATATGCGCTTCGGCAGGTGCAGCAGTAGCAATCCTAGACATCAATGTTCAATCTGGCAAAGCAGTAGCTGACCAAATTTCCAGCAATGGGAACAAAGCACTTTTTATAGAGACAGATGTCACAAAAGACGAATCTGTAAAATCAGCAGTAGCGTATATCATCAAAGAATTTGGTAGACTCGATATCATTTTCAACTGTGCAGGCGGTTCTTCAACAGAAGACCACCCTGTGCATAAAATGAGTCTTGAAGTTTGGCACCAAACAATCAATTTAAATTTACTTCACCCCTTCCTAACTTGTAGACATGGGATACCACACATCATTAAAAGTGGAGGCGGCTCAATAATCAATGTCACATCTCATTTAGGATTAATTGGATCTGTGAAGCCAGCTTATGCAGCAACAAAAGGCGGTATCGTTTCATTTACAAAAACTCTAGCAGCTCAATATTCTGAGTATGGTATTCGCGCTAATGCCATTGCGCCGGGCACTGTCAGAACCGAAAGAAATATCAATCGCTACGAAAAAAATACAGTTTCTAAAGATAGTCACGCTTACAAGGAACGTGAAGCATTTAAGAAATTATATCCTTTCGCCACAGGAGAACCTGAAGATATAGCTAATATCGCTTTATTTCTCGCATCTGATGACTCGAAAATGTTAACAGGTACTACTATAGCAGCAGATGGAGGGCGCTCTAACTATCTGAAGGTATTAGCCAATCATGATGATCAATATTAAGTATTATCAAAAGTTAAATATTTGTTAAAAAGGAATTTAAAATGTCAAATAAATCTGCAGAGCACTTGCCTGATAAATTTTCTATCAATTTAGAAAATGCAGCTCTTGGCGCCACCATACACAATTTAGAGTTATCTTTAATTAGTGATCATACATTTAAAGAGATTCACAATTTATGGCTAAATCATATCGTTTTAATTTTTAGAAATCAAAAATCAACCGCTGAGGAAATAGTTAAATTAGTAAAACGATTTGGAAAACCAATCACTTCCTCAAATCTACATGAACGAAATTTAAATGAACGCACAGCAAATAACTTATTTGATCTCCCTCCAGAAATTACTGTAGTTACAAATTTACGCCAGAACGATAGGCCTGTTGGAATTCTCGGAGACGGTGAAGTAGTCTGGCATTCCGACTTTTCATTTAAGAAACAACCCACAGCCGCACGCATGTTACTTGCTGTAGAAATACCAAAAGAAGGAGGCCATACATATTTTACAAATTGCTACGCCGCATATGACACTTTACCCTCAAATCTAAAACAATACATTTCTGGAAAAACGATAAAGCAAGCTAATATTGTTGATACTGCCATGCAAATTCGCCCAGGCGCATCTTTAAATATGGACATTAGGGAAATACCCGGTCCTAGCCATCCCATAATCTCCACCCACCCAGAAACTGGCAACAACATGATCTTCCTTGGGAGGAGGCACAGCGCATATGTTAATGGGCTCTCAATAGAGGAATCAGAATCATTACTAGATGAGTTATGGAAACACACCACACAAAGTGAATTCACATACAAACATGAATGGCAAACTGGCGATATTGTCATTTGGGATAATCGCGCAAGTCTACACCGCAGAGATTCGTTTAACTCGAACAGTCGTCGCATATTATACGCGGCACAGGTAGAGGGACACGCCCCGTTCGAGTCTAATAAATCATTAGAAAACCCCTCTCATCCCAGATATTCTCAATACTTTAAAAAGTAAAATATCTTCACATTAAATATACCCTTTATGAATCAATCTAATATTAATTTAATTTACAAATCTTCATTCTTTGTTTTTTTTATCACATTGCAATTTTTTCAAAATCCACAACCCGCTCAAGCAAGAGCAAACTATCCCAATAAATCTGTACGAATTGTTGTTGGATTTGGTGCGGGTGGAGGAACTGATCTGGCTGCCCGCTCAATTGCTCAAAAATTAACTGAAAATCTAGGCTCAACATTTTTAGTTGATAATAGACCTGGATACTCCGGTAGTATTGCTGGAGAAATTGTCGCTAAATCTAACCCCGATGGCTACACCATACTAATGGCAAACTCTACAATTGCCATTCCCAGTCTCTCACTAAAGTTACCATTCGACATAAAAAAAGATCTAATTCCTCTGAGCTTAATTGCCATAGGCCCCTCTGTATTAGTAGTGCATCCAAATATTGCTGTTTCTGACATTAAGTCACTAATCGCCTTAGCAAAAATAAAACCAAAATCCTTAACTTTTGGATCGGGAGGCATAGGGAATGTCACTCATTTGGCTATGGAGCTTTTGATGTCATCTGCAGGCATAGAAATGATACACGTACCTTATAAGGGTGGCGCACCATCAGTTACTGGATTGATTAGCGGGGAAGTGCAGACACTGTTCACTTCAATCCCAACTGCATTACCTCAAATACTCTCAAAAAAAATGCGTGCTATTGGCGTTTCAATTTCTAAACGTAGTTCAGCATTGCCACAGATTCCAACAATTGCTGAGTCTGGATTGCCGGGTTATTACGCCGCATCATGGTATGGATTATTACTACCTAAAGGGGTGCCACAAACAATAATTTCTCAATTATCCAAAGAAATTATAGTAACAATGGATACGATAGCCATTAGGGACGGAATGCTCAAACAAGGGTTTGAGCCTGTAGGAAATAAACCTGATGAATTTTCAAAATTAATCCTTGAAGAATTAATCCGCTGGGAAAAAGTAGTCAAAGATGCAGGCATAAAGCCAGAATAACAATATAGATAATTTAAAATTGGGAAATGATATGATTGATCGAATAGAAATCTATGTTACAAAACTGTCGACTAGACTTAAGCGAATTTTTTCCAGCGGAACATACGACACGGGTCCAAACGATAGCATTACCAGTAAACCTGTACTTGTAAAAATATATGCTGATGGAGTGATTGGAATTGCACAAATACGTCCGATTAGCCCCGGTCATTTTGTGGCAGATACCACTCAAAGCATGATCGCCGCCATTAAAGAAATTTATGGACCTGCGTTAATTGGCCGATCAATTTTTGACTTAGAGTCAATTAATGAAATGTTTGACAATCGCCTTGCTAACAACCCAGCCGCTAGAGCCGTATTGGACATTGCAATTAGGGACGCCCAGGGAAAAGCATTAGGAACTCCTATTTACAATTTAATTGGGGGCTCTTGCCAACCGAAAATTCCATTAGAATGGTCTGTGAGCATGGCAGAGAATGTTCAAACAATAATCGATGAAAGCATTAAGGCGGTAGATGAGTATGGCATTCGTATTCTTTGTCTTAAAATGGCAGACTATCGAGGATGGAAGCAGGATGTATTACATTTTGAGGCAGTCCGAAAAGCTTTAGGTGATGACATCATGATTGGCATTGACCCTAACGCCGGTTGGTCGCTTACTGATTCACTACTAGCAATTCATGAACTCAAGAAATTAGGTTTAGGATACATTGAGCAACCAATTGCAAGACATGATTTGCACGGTATGCAAATGATCAAAACTGCTGCTGCAGGCATACCAGTAATGGCTGACGAAGCTTTATTTACGATTCAAGACGCGCATAATTTAGCGCAGCATAGAGCGGTTGATGTATTTTGTATTAAATTATACAAAGTTGGAGGTATCAGCAATGCAAAAAAAATTGCAGCAATTGCAGAAGCTGCAAATATACAATTAAATTGTGGTGGCCTTGCAGTTCAATCACAGCTAGAAGCGGCTGCAGCTGCGCATTTTTACTCAAGCACACCAAAAGCAAGAATGATGGGAGCTGCAGAATTTGTTTTTGGTCTTAACAGTACAGCAAAAGATCCTCTTTGCCCCGAAAGCGACTTCAAAATTATTAATGGCTATGTCGAAGTCCCACAAGGACCAGGGCTTGGCATTATTATCGATGAAACATTGCTTAAAAATAACACCTTACTTCAAGAGCATATTAATTAACCCTGCCATGCACTAATCATAAAATAATTAGGTATTAAAAAGGAGGATATGTAATCAAATTTTTTATTAAAAAATTATAATCTCATTAAACCTCATAGTTCTCTTAAAAATGTAAATAGATTTTTTAATCTAATTTTTTAATCTATTAACTACTCGCCACGACCAAAGTCGAATGCCTTCCCAAAAGATCTGTTCAATTTTAAATGCTATAAAATGCAGGTCTTGGCACTGAAATTGTCATTGGTGCGCTATCTCAGAGATTTAGTGCATGCATGATGGCATTTTTCGATGTGATATCGTGGTTACAGCAACATAAATTTCTTTAAATAAATAAAAAGTTAAACCAAATTAAACTCTTTTGATAATAACTCATACGATCTTCTTCTAGCTTCCGGGGCGAAGGTCCAGGTTACTATTACCAGCTCTTCAAGATCTAATTTTCCTGCCAAAGCAATCAGTTGCTGACTAACTTGCTGCGAATTGCCAACTATCGCTTTACGCTTTAACTTTTCTGCAATTAATTGGTCTGCCGAAGAAAAAACTCTCGATGCCGCCTCTTCAGGTGATACAAGAGGCAAACGCACTCCATATTCACGATCAATACCAGATCGTTCACGGGTTTTATATAAGAATAAAGCCTCTTCTTCTGTATCCGCAGCCAATGCCCAAACACAAATTGTGGCAATAGGTTCTGGGAAACGCTCACTAGGCCTATAATTTTTCCGGTAAATATCTAATGCCTGCTCTACCCCAAAACCATCACTAAAAAAATAAGCAAAAGCGTAAGGCAAACCAAAATAGGCCGCCAATTGTGCACCGTAATTAGAGCTACCTAAAATCCACATTTCAGGACAAGTAGGCCCAGTAGGGTGAGCGTGAATTTTCCTAAAGGGATGAGCATCAGGCAGTGGCAAACCACACACCCAAGACCTTAGCTCATCGACTTGCCGTGGAAACTCATCATTCACATCCTGAGGATAGGAATTCAATGCTCTTGCAGTTAATTGATCAGACCCTGGCGCACGTCCTATGCCTAAATCAATCCGTCCTGGTGCAATCGCCTCAAGCACTCGGAATTGCTCAGCCACCTTTAGGGATGAATAGTGCGGGAGCATCACTCCAGCACTACCAACACGAATACGGTTAGTCGTTGCAGCGATTGCTGCCATCAAAACTTCTGGGGCAGTTCCAACAATATTGCCAGAGTTATGATGCTCTGAAACCCAATACCGATTAAATCCTAATTTCTCACAATGTTTAGCTAATTCAATAGTTTCTCTAATTGCGTGATCTTGCGACTTTCCCTTGGATGCTGTTGATTGATCTAAAACAGATAATCGTTTAAGAGATCTGAAAGTCATATATTTAGCTTTTATAAAACATGTTCGGCACCTAGATTTATAAAAAAGCACTCTTACAATTATTACTGTAAAAGTGCTTTCAATAAATTAAAAAATCAATCCTCACGACCATAATGAATACGACGATAAGGAATACTCATAATTGTACGTGAGATTCTGACATCAATAATCATAGGGCCCGGATTCTCAACCCACTCTTTTGCTGCTTTCTCAAGATCATCCATACAGCGAACAATTGCACCTTTTCCGCCCATAGCAACAGCAACCTTACCCAGATCAGGGGTGCTAATTACTGATGTATTTACATCCATTTTTTTAACATCAAGCTTGTAATACTCAGCGCCCAAAGCCTCATTATTCATGACCACTACTAATAAAGGCATATTATAACGAACGGCAGTCTCAAACTCAGCCAGATGCATCATCACACTAGCATCACCCTCTAGCAACATTGCAGGCTGACCTGTTGCAGCAACAGCTCCCATTGCCGCAGGTAGCATTTGACCGATGCATCCAAAAAAATGTCCGCCTTGCATTAGAGATCTACGTTTAACCATCATCATATTTGAAATACCTGATGCCATACCACTGCCCGATAGCATTCCAACGCTTGGCGGAACAATCTCATCCAAAAGCATACACGCCTCTCTTGGATCAACCGTCCCAGGATCAAGTGGGAACTCGGTAGGATCAGCCCAGTGGTGATTTAATTTAGACTTCACATCAGGTGTGCGATAACCAACACCTTTAACTTTCTTTTCAGCCAAAAGTTTATCCAAAGCTTCAACACCAATTTTTGCATCAGCCTGTAAATAACAATCAGCAGCACGAACCCCACTCATAATGACATGTGGTTTGCTATCAATTTGGATATATTTGGCATTGGCATACAAATAACCATGTTCGGTGGTGTACCGGTTCAAGCTTGCACCAACCCCTATAACACAATCCGCTTCTTGCAATAAATGCAATGAGCCTCGAGTAGCATATGTACCAGATATTCCAGCATGAAACTCATTTTCATTAAGGAATGTTTTTGCTAGCAGCGATGTTGCAAGTAATGCGCCTATTCTATCACCTAACTTTACAATAGCGTCCCCTGCTCCAGACCATTGGGCTCCTCTTCCAGCAATGATAACTGGCCGTTTACTTTTCGAAATAATTTCAACGGCACGCTCTAAAGCTTGGGCATCTGGATGGACTACCCCTGGTGTAAATAAAGATGAAGAAGGGGTATATGGTTCATCATCGTCCCACTCCATTTGCTGCAAATCCATAGGAACACTTAACAGAATTGGTCTGCGTTCTGTTTTAGCTAAATAGAACGCTTTTCTAACGACATCATCAGCTGCGTCAGCAGAGCCCAAACGAACAAATCCAGCTTCACAAGCAGTAGCGAATATAGATTGATCGAATCGTTGCGTATATTCATCATCATTCGTAGGAAACTCACCACAAAACGCTACCAATGGGGATGAAGCGCGTGCTGCAGTTACAAAAGCAGTGGCTAACTGCGTCGTGCCTGGTCCGCATGTAGCTGTTGCCACACCAACCTCTTGTGTGGTGCGCGCCCAGCCGTCAGCCATACCTAATCCAGCCCCTTCGTGCCGTACTTCATGAATTTTTACACCACCAAGCTTGTGCAGCTCATGCAACCAATACATATTACCGTCGCCCATCATACCGAAGGTGGCTGTCACACCTTCAGCTTTAAAAGCACGAGCCATTCTTTGATAAACTTTCATTTAAACCTCCTCATTATTAAATTATCAATCAAAAAATTTGACCATATTCACTACGATATGAGCAGTTACTATTTTTATTTTCAAACTTTATTTAATCGAGTCTCTAGGTGCTCTGTAAACTCTTTAGTCATTCGACCAACGACCAAAGAGGCGCCTGACTCAACAATAGTAGAAAGCCTTCCGCTTACCTCAACATTTGCATCTACAAATATAGAAGACCCTATATTTGTATCTTGAGGCATGACGCGAAATTTCATATTTGCACGAATTTTAGTTCCACCTTGATTATCTTTACCTCGTGAAGTCACTGTACCTGAGTGAGTTACTTGATCTAATTCCAACATAAAACGCGCATGAAAGGTCACTCTTGCAGGGCCAAATTTAACTATTAACCCAGCATCATAAAAGCCATCTTCCTGAAGCTCTCCTAAGGTTGCTCCAGGAACGCACTCTACGACCTCATGGGGATTTGACAAAATCTCCCATACTGCATCTGGGCTGGCTATGACATCAATTCGTTCATTAACTTCAATCATATTCAGTAACTTTTAGATAGGTATAGCGGGTTAGAAAATTTGATTTTAATTTTGAATGCTACCCATAGTAAACAACAACTAACTTTTAAATCTTCTCATTAAATCCTATGATAACCTATAAAGAACCCACTATATGGACATTATCTACATATTTATACAGCTTACAAAAAGCCTGTATTATCCATAATATGAACATTAAATGATTGGAAACATATATTTTTAAGTCAAGAATCTTCCAAAGTAAATGAACAAGCGAAATTTAAATCAATTTCACCAGCTGTTTACCAAAATTCTTCCCCTCCATTAAACCAATCAAAGCTTTTGGTGCACTCTCTAACCCTATAGCGATACTTTCTTTGTACTTTAATTGACCAGACTTAACAAGATCGCCTAACTCACTTAACGCTAGGCGCCACAAATCCATATGATCAGAACAAATAAAACCTTTTAATTGGATTCGATTAATTAGAAAACTCCTGAAATTGTGTACTGTAAGTGCACTAGGATCTGAATATCCTGATATTTGCCCACATAATACAATCCTTGAAAAAGGATTCATATAATTCAAAATCGAGTCAAGAATTATTCCTCCAACATTATCAAAATAAACATCAACACCTTCATTACAAGTATCGCGTAAATTTTTTTGAAAATCTTTGTCCTTATAATTTAGGCAAGCATCAAATCCAAGTTCATTAACAACATAATCACACTTTTTATGACCACCCGCTATTCCAATGACTCGACACCCTTTTAACTTGGATAATTGTCCAACCACACTACCAACTGCACCACTAGCCGCAGACACCACAACAGTCTCACCCTTGATCGGCTGGGCATGTACATTTAATCCGATCCATGCAGTAACACCTGGCATACCAACGGTCCCAAGATTAGCGGTAAGTGGCACACCATCATTTTTTAATTTACGAATTCCACTACCGTTGCAGATTCCATACAACTGCCAGCCAGTCCTAGCTTCAACAAAATCTCCTACCAAAAACTTATCATGGCTAGATTCAACAACCATACCCACTACAGTACCAACCATAACCTCACCAATTTCAACCTTTTCTGCATAAGATTTTTCTTCATCAATACGTCCCCGCATATAAGGATCAACGGATAAATAATGCGCTCTAATTAGAAATTCTCCAACATTAATGGGAGGAATTTCTGCATCAACAACTTCAAAATTGGATTCCAAAATTTCTAAATTTGATCTTTTTTTTAAGATCACTTGTTTATTTTTTTTATATTCACTATGCTTGTTAAGTATTAATTTCATTATTGGTTTATTTTAACAATGCTACGAGTAATGCGACTGGCAAAAGGAGTCCAGATTAAAGCAGTCAACCATGCCAATGGCCATACAGTTATCCATGTCAGCAACCATCTCACAATAAAGTCATCGCCAAATCCATAATTCAAATAAGTACAAAAAAATGTTACTACCAATACCAAAACAACAGTTAGGGTCGCAATGTGCACATAAGGATAAAATCGAGAAGGTAATTTCATACTAAGCTTTCAATTAAATTATTTCCCATAGGGTGAGAATAAACACAAAGTAAAATTAGCAAACTAACGACTAGTCAACTTTAATATTACTTTCAATAACTCATCACTAGAAACTAATTCACTAGACTCAATATTCATGTAACGAATAATTCCAAATCGGTCTATCACAAACCAGGCTCGTTTAGATCTATTATGTATCGCGATCTTACCGTTGCGAATTAAATCTGGATTGTCGTTTAACACTTGATAGCTGCGGGACATCGATCTTCTTACATCACTTAACAATGGATAGGTCAGCCCCAACAGATCTGCCCAATGACGATTGGTGTCATTAAAGTCAACACTTACACCCAGAACCTGGGTATTTAAAGCCTCAAACTTTGGAAGGTCAAGTTGAAAAGCTAAGGCTTCTTGTGTTCAAGTGTTAGTAAATGCGCCAATATAGAAGAAAATAATTAGATTCTTTTCACCTTTAAAATCACTAAGATTTATATTCTCATTAGTGGTCGCTCGTAAAGAAAATTCAGGTGCTTGATCTCCAATTTGGAGAGAGAATGCACGACTACTTATTAAAATAAATAATAGTAGCAATATAGTGTTTACTAATTTTTTTGCATTAATCATCTAACCTCCACTTTACTTATTATCTATCAATAGATTTGCCATTATTTTCTTAAATTCTACATGATCATAATCTAATGGACCTATAGCACTGTAAATAATATTTTGTTTACGATCAATAATGAAAGTCATAGGGACACCGCGCGCTCCAATTTTTCGCGCATAGCGCATCCCATTATCATGTGCAGTTGGTATTGTAAAATTATGTTGCGCCAAGTATTTCTTTACCACAGAACCATCACCACCATCCAACGAGATGGACATTATTACTACATCTTTTCGAGAATACTCTTGATGTGCCCTCTGCACGGAGGGCATCTCACTTCTACAAGTGTCTCACCAACTTGCCCAAAATCGAATAACTATAATTTTCCCATTCATTTCTGCAGATTTAAGAGTACCGCCTAAAACATTCAAGAATTCAAACTCTGGTAATATTAATGAACCAGTTGATGCTCTCAGGACCGTATCTTTTATAGTAATATTTTGATACCCAATTGCAGAAGAGCTAAAAAAACTAAAGCAAAAGATGATTGAAATATATATATATAAAGTATTTATTGAAAGATTTTTCATGTTGTTCCGATAAATTACGAATTGAATGACTTTAAAATAGCTTAATTTAAAGATTGCAACTTTAAAAATTAACAGCTGCCTATAATATATTTAATGGTAATTAAATAATTTAGAAAATAACGATTCTGCTAGAATCTAAGCACAATTTTTTTAGTAATATACACCTAGCTAGGGAATATAATCATGAATTCTAACAAAAAAAATATCCGCGTAGGTACAGGAGCTGGTTTTTCAGACGATCGGATTGAACCTGCAGCGGATTTGGCTTTAAATGGAAACCTGGACTATTTGGTATTCGAATGTCTTGCTGAGCGCACCATCGCCAGAGAAAATCTCACAAAACTTAAAAATCCTGAACTTGGCTATACCCCATACTTAATAGAAAGGTTTGAAGCGGTACTCCCTGCTTGCATTAAAAACAATATTCGCATTGTCACTAATATGGGCGCAGCAAATCCAGTTGGTGCAGCTAAAGCAATTAGACGTATTGCACAGGACATGGGTTACGGCAATCTACCTATAGCTGTTGTCAATGGAGACGATGTCACTGAAATTATTCGCAACAACCCTCAATTGCCTTTAATGGAAAATAGTGAACCGGTAGAAGCTATTATTCCTCATATGGCCTCTGCAAATGTCTACCTAGGGGCAGATGTGATTAGGGATGGATTAAATACTGGTGCACCTATAGTAATTACTGGACGAGTAGCAGATCCATCCCTTTTCTTAGGTACTATGTTGCACGGACTTAATTGGAGTTATGACGATTACCCTAAGCTCGCTATAGGCACGACTGCCGGCCATCTTATGGAGTGCGCCGCCCAAGTGACTGGTGGTTGCTTTATAGATCCAGGTAAAAAAGACTGCTTAGACCCAGTAAATATCGGATTCCCATTTGCAGATATTTCTCAAGACGGCTCTTTAACAATTGGAAAGTTAGACAACTCTGGCGGTCGATTAGATGTGATGACCTGCAAAGAGCAAATTTTATATGAAATGCATGACCCCAAAAATTATATCACTCCAGATTGTATTTTAGATATATCAGACATAGAGTTTCACCAAGAAGCCCTGAATCGCGTGAAGGTGACTGGATCAAAAGCGCGCCCACGGACAACAACTTACAAAGTTGTTGTCGGATATCACGATGGCTATATTGGGGAAGGAGAAGTTGGATATGCCGGTCCCAATGCATTAGCGCGCGCAAAACTTGCAGAGCAAATTGTTCGTGATCGCTTAAAATCTAGAGGTTTTAGCTATCCAGAAATAAGGGTTGACTATATTGGAATATCTAGCCTTCATGGAGCAGGTGTTGACAGGCCAGAGCCTTATGAAGTAAGAATGCGCTTTTCCGCTCGTAGTTCTAATCGAAAAGCTGCCTTGGCCGTAGGGTTCGAAGTCAGAACCCTGCATGTAAATGGTCCATCTGGAGGTGGTGGAGGCTCTAATTCAATACGTGAAGTATTAGCTGTTAAATCCATCTTAATACCTCGACATATGGTTAAACCATTCGTTACCATTGAAGGAAATCTATAAATGAAAGTCTATGATCTAGCTCACGCTCGCGCAGGGGATAAAGGGAACACTTCAAACATTTCGGTCATTGCATATAATGATGACGCATGGGCATTATTATTAGAAAAACTAACTGCTGAACGAGTACTAAAGGCTTACACTAATGTTGCTAAAGGTCCCGTTACTCGATATGAATTACCTAAACTCAAAGCACTTAATTTTGTCATTGAAAATGCTTTAGGTGGCGGAGTCACTGTTTCACTTGCATTAGATATGCATGGCAAAAGCTTGTCTTATCTTATGCTAGACGTTGACTTATAAATTATATAAATTAACGCCTTAAAAAAATTTAATTTCAAAATACCATATAAAATATATAACGAGGAGCGAAATGAAATCTAAAATTATGCAGCTAATACTGAGCATTAATGTTGCGTTAATAGTTTATTCTTCCTCTTCATTGTCAGAAGAAAAAATAGTCGGATATCCAAAACGTCCTATTCGTATTATTGTATCTGTAGCGCCAGGTGCAGGCGCTGACGCTATCGCAAGAGCCGCAGGACAAATGTTAAACACAAGTTGGGGACAAACTATTGTTGTTGATAATCGACCTGGAGGTGGTGGAGTAATTGCTGCGGAGCTAGCAGCGAAGTCAGCACCTGATGGTTATACTATTCTTAGTTTTGGAGATGGGCTATTAGTAATGGGGGCTACAAATCGAGTCCCATTTGACATTAGAACTGCATTTGATCCAGTAGTAGCAATGTCTGCACAACCATACGTATTAATAACAGGCTTAAATTTACCTGCTAAAAACTTAAAAGAACTGATCGCATTATCAGCAACACAAACTCTTACCTATGGTAGTTCTGGAATTGGGGGCGCAGTGCATCTAGGAATGGAAAGGCTAGCAATGCTGACTGGCGGAAAGTTTTTACATGTAGCATATAAAGGTTCTGCTCCATCTATAGTTGCAGTTATGAGCGGAGAAATTCATATGGTGCCTACCAGCGCAATTGCTGCGACAAATGCAATAAAAACTGGAAAAGTCAAAGCGCTTGTCGCTATGGGGCTTAAGCGCATTCCTGCTCTCCCAGATTTACCAACCATCACAGAACAAGGTTTAGAGGGATTTAAGATTACTAATCGCTACAATCTTTGGTTACCTGCAAAATCACCTTCAAAAATAATTTTAGCCATAAATAAAATTGTCAGTGATGGAATGAATTCCCCCCAAATGGCACAGAAATTACTAGCCGATGGTAGCCAGCCTGGGGAAAGAATGATCCCAAGCGAACTGAAAAAAACAATTTTGATTGAATATGCGGAGATTGAACAACAGGTAAAAAATCTAAGTGTTAAACTTCAATAATAGAATATGTTCACCACATTTGATTCAACAGCTCCACAATCTCCGACTGATGCATAACTTTACGAGCATTCTGATGTAAATAAAAATCTCCCATTGCATCATTTGCAATTTTTTCAACGTCCTCTTGTGGAATGTTTGCATCACGCAAGCGAGTTGGCATATTCAGGTCTTTATAGAATTTTTCAACATAATCTGTAGCAGACATTGCTAGCGCCCCCCTAGACAATCCTGCCCCAGTTCCAAGTGCTTCAGCTAATCGAATAAGTCCAGGTATTGTTTTATCGAGATTAAATCTCATGCCCCACGCTGTGGTTAAAGAGCTTGAATCGCCATGGCTCAGGTTAGTATAGAGCGTATCAATGACATGTCCCAAAGAAGAAACAATGCCAAAGGCTCGACCTCGCATCCCATCTAAATAACGATTACTTAAAAAAGAAGCCGCAACTAAATTAATACGCGCCGTTGCATTTAGTGGCTCAGACTTCAGTTTAGGCAAACTCTCCAATGATAGTCTCAAAGCATGCAGAATATCCCCCAAGGCAACTGGATTCGAATGAGGAGATGCTGCACCTGTAAATATCCCACTTAATGCAGAAGCTGCTGTACTTATAAAAAGCTCACTAGGCGCCGTCAACAGCGCTTCCTCATCCCAAATCAAACAAGAGGGTCTAGTCTTTGGATCAAAAAGCTCTAATCGGTGATTTCGCGCTACATCCTTAACAGCGGTGCCAGCCCTAGTCATAGCAGTGCTCGGCGTTGTTAGCACTAAAATATTAGGAATTTTTGGAGCCATTAATCGGGGGCTTATTGGCGCCTGACCACTTGGATACTGAGTACAAATGTCTTGTATACTACCCTTCTCCGATAACAATATAATTATTGCACGAGCGGTGACCATCGCACTTCCACCACCCACAGCAACAATTAGGTCTGCCTTGGCCTCTCTGGCTGCAGCAACCCCGTTTTGTACAGATGGTAGCGGTGAAGAAGCCTCCACCCCGTCAAACAAACCCACATAGCGATCATCAAGATTTTGCTTAATGCGATCGATTAAATTTGTTTTATTGGCGACGGACTGTCCGCACACAATAAAAGCTCTTTTAGCACGAACACGATCAACCTCACTACGCAATGAATCTAAAGCATCTTTTCCCGCATGAATGCTTAATGGGAATGAACGATGTTTAAATGGGGTAATGATCTCCATATTAGACTCCTTTAATAATTCAGCTCAAATAATTACATCTTACATTGCCTTGTATAAGGTTCCTAGTTAATTCAAATATTAACCAATGAGTTGCTTATCTTTTTTTGTAAAGCAAACTAATTATCTAATTTATTTTATTGCGATAATTTACTGCAAAGCATAGATTCTATGATAATTAAAATTATATCTTCACTAATATTCCACAATAAACAAAAGCGAGTTCGCAATATGATCAAATAAAAGTCTAATGAGGTTTAAAGATCACTATAACGTGGAGACTGTATTTAATATATATAATCTATTTGCTTTGAGAAACCTAAAAAACTTATTAAAAACACAATTAAGGTTTAATTAAATTTCCCAACTCAAACTGTATGTAAGTTACCTACTTTATTAGTAGAAAATATTATTCGCTTGAGCAACATACTTTAAAACTATAATAGGAAAATTATGGACTGGATCACGTCAAAAATCGCTATCGGCAATATTGATGATGCGGTTAAATTAAATACGCTTCGCAACTCAGGTATATCAAGTATCCTTTGTTTAAATGGCTGGCCTAATAATGCCGCTAACACTCAGGGCATAAACTGGCACTGTGTAGAACTGGTAGATGGCTTTGGTAATGAAGTGACTAGATTACAAGAAGCAATTTGCTTGCTTGATAAACTCATAAACGATCAGTCAGGTTCTGTTTTAGTGCACTGTATGGAAGGTGTTAGTAGATCACCATTAGTTGTCGCTAGCTACCTCGCTGATAAAAGCTTAAGGTCGTTTGATGAATGTTTAAATGAGGTATCTTCATTAAGAAAATGGGTGTCCCTTCAACCAGGTCTATTCGAATTAAGACAAAGTTACGAATTAACTATTCAACCTCATTTAAGATTAATTCCACTGAATACATCTCGAATTAAACCATCTTATTAATAAATCAAACTAAAATAAAACATGGAGGGAAAGTATGTTTGCCAATTTGACTGTAAAAATACTCATTCTTACTTCAATCATATTTATTTCTACGTCCCCCGCAATAGCGCAAAAAAATGGAGGAACACTGAGAATACCTTTAAGAGAAAATCCAAGCAGTGCATCTCTACACGAAGAGTCATCAATCACAGCTATACAGCCCTTTATGGCTGTATTTAACAATCTAGTCATATACAATCAGCATGATGAAATGGCCAAACCTGAAACCATTAAACCGGACTTGGCTACCGAATGGTTTTGGAGTAGCGACAACAAAACACTAACAATGAAATTGCGGCAAGGTGTTAAATGGCATGATGGCAAGCCCTTTACCAGTGCCGACGTGCAATGCACTTGGGATATGATTTTAGAAAAGCGAGTTTCTAACTGGCGAAAAAATTCACACAAAGAGTGGTATAGTAATTTAAAAGAAATTAATGTTAATGGCTTACATGAGGTAAGATTCGTTCTAGCCAGACCACAACCTTCTTTTTTATCATTCTTAGCGAGCGGCTGGTCACCAGTATATCCTTGCCATGTTGATGGGCGAGTTATGCGACAAAAACCTATAGGGACTGGCCCTTTCAAAGTCGTTGACTTTAAACCAAATGATTCCATCCGACTAATTAAAAATACTGATTACTGGAAACCAGGAAAACCTTATTTAGATGGAATAGTTTACCGGATAATGCCAAGCACTTCGACAAGAGTGTTATCCTTTATCGCCGGAGAATTTGACATGACAGGCACTTCAACTGTAACGCCTCATAGTGTCAAAGAGGTTCAGGAGCAATTGCCAAAGGCAATCTGCTCCACAACGGGCACTATGGTTACTGGGGTAGTTTTAATAAATCATAAAGCAGCACTATTTGACAATCCCAAAGTACGGAAGGCTATTACGCTAGCATTAGATAGAAATGTATTCGTTACCGCTCAGCAAGGTGGCGGAAGACTGGGTGGAGTCATGATGTCACCACCTTATGGAAATTGGGGCCTATCCTTAAGTCAGTTGGAAAAGGTTCCTGGATTCGGGAAAAATATAGATCAAAATCGAGCAGAAGCTCGAAAACTAATGGAAGAGGCTGGCTTTGGTCCAAATAAAAAGCTTAAAACAAACTTTATAGTGCGTAGCTCAGCACCGAACTTTCTTATGGGAGCAACACTAGCAGCAGATCAGTTACGTAGCATTTATATTGAAAGTGATGTAGAGCAAAAAGAATACACAATTTTCACAGGTGCTATTATTAAGGGGGCCTATACATTAGCCTTTGAAACATCTGGCTCTGCGATTGATGATCCCGACGTGGTTTTATATGAGAATTTTAAATGTGAATCAATACGTAATTACAATAAATATTGCAATCGAGAAATAGAGGCCAAATTTGATGAACAATCAACTACTCTGGATACAGCCAAACGCAAGCAGTTAGTAAATTCAATTGATCTCATATTACAACAAGATACTGCAAGAGTAGCGGTTTATCACTCCACAAGCTCTGCTTGTTGGCATCCATACGTTAAAGGTTACCTTCGCTCAATCAATGGCATTTACACTCATCACCGACTTGAGGATGTTTGGTTAGATAAATAGTTATATTCGGTGCATCCGCCAAAAGGAAATATGAATCAATTTAATTTTGGCGATCGCAAATGGCATGCGACCCAATGCCCTTGTTCAACTTCTATTAACGGTGGCACATCCACTCTACACTGCTCTGTCAAATACGGACATCTCGTATGAAAATGGCAACCTGCAGGCGGATTAATCGGACTTGGAACGTCACCTTGCACTAAACGCCGATGACGTTTCAACTTTGGATTAGGCACAGGCACAGCTGAAAGCAGCGCCTCTGTGTATGGATGCTGCGGACGACTAAACAGGGAATTTTTGTCACTATGCTCGACGATACGCCCTAAGTACATCACCGCAACACGATGGCTAATATGCTCAACTACTGCTAAATCATGTGCAATAAACAAATAAGAAAGTTGCTTTTTCTCTTGCAAGTCCATCATTAAGTTAATAACTTGTGCCTGTATTGATACATCTAATGCTGAAACAGGTTCGTCTCCAATTATTAATTGTGGGCCCAAAGCTAATGCGCGAGCAATGCCGATACGTTGGCGTTGACCACCAGAAAACTGATGGGGCAAACTACTCAACTGGGCAGCACGCAAACCTACTAAATCAAATAATTCAGCAACTCGCTCAAGCCGCTGAATACGACTACCGATGTTGTGCACAATCAATGGTTCAGCAACTATATCTCCTGCAGTCATTCGCGGATTTAAAGACGAAAAAGGATCTTGAAAAATAATTTGCGCCTGCCTACGACAATCCCTCATCTCAGACTTTGACAACTCTAATATATTACGCCCCATAATCCTTACTTCACCTGAGGTCGGCTCAACTAAACGGATAACTGCTCTTGCAAGAGTTGACTTACCACAACCACTCTCGCCTACCAAACCTAAGGTCTGGCCTTTAGGTATGCTAAAACTAACGCCATCTACGGCATAGACTTTTTCATTAGATTTATGAAAAATTCCCTTGCCAATTGAAAAATGCTTTTTTAAGTTGGATACATCTAATACAGGAGCTTCATTAGATACCATTTCAAAACCTCCAGACATAAAACTTAACAGACCTTAGCAACATGCCAACAAGCAACCTTATGGCTTGAACTAATATTGGTGTAGGGTGGATATTCGTGTCTACATATATCAGTTGCAAATGCACATCTTGGGGCAAAAGTGCATGCATCTGGCAAATTCACTAGTGCAGGGACAATGCCAGGGATTTCCTGTAATCGCTTTGAGTACGATTCTTTACCTGATAAAGTTGTAAGCTTAGGTACAGCTGCCAATAGCCCCTGAGTATATGGATGAAGCGGCATTGCAAATATATCATTTACATTTGCCTCCTCAACCTTTTTACCGCCATACATTACAATCACACGCTCTGATGTTTCAGCGACGACACCTAAATCATGTGTAATAAGCACTACTGCAGTACCTAATCGGTCTTGCAACTCCATAATCAAATCTAAAATTTGAGCTTGTATAGTGACATCTAAAGCAGTTGTTGGTTCATCCGCTAACAACACTTGTGGATTGCATGCCAAAGCCATTGCAGTCATCACCCGTTGACGCATACCTCCAGATAATTGATGCGGATACTCTCTTGCACGCCTTAGAGGTTCAGGAATTTTAACTAGTTTTAATAACTCAACTGAACGATCAAATGCATCTTTATCAGACAATTTTTGATGCAAAATTAATGCCTCACCAATTTGCTGAGCAATTGACAAAACTGGATTTAGAGATGTCATTGGCTCTTGAAAAATCATTGAAATACGATTCCCCCGTATATTTCGCATTTCAGACTCAGACATCTGCAACAAATCCTTGCCATCCAACTTAATACTGCCTGAAACAATTCGCCCAGGTGGATTAGGTACCAAACGGAGAACAGATAATGCAGTCATGCTTTTGCCACATCCCGACTCGCCGACAATTGCTAATTTATCGCCTGACTTTAAGGAAAATGAAAAATCATCAACTGCTTTTACTACACCTTGTTTGACAAAAAAATATGTCTTTAAATTTTCCACCTCAAGAACAGCGGCTTCCGCTAGATTACTCACATGAATATGATTACTAAATTCGTTTATTAACTTTTCCATCATCAACTCAATTCGCAGTACGCTGCCGTGGATCAAAGATATCCCGCAAAGCATCACCTAATAAATTTGCCCCAAAAACAGCTACAGTAATTGCAGCGCCTGGAAACAGAACCAACCATGGTGCAGTTCTCACATATTCAGAAGCAGATTCAGAAAGCATTCGCCCCCAAGATGGATGTGGTTCCGGAACGCCTAGACCCAAAAAAGAAAGCGATGCTTCTACCAATATAGCACTACCCAAACCTGCAGTCGCTAACACAATTAAAGGTGCCAAGGTGTTAGGAAATATGTGTCTAAATACAATCCGTAAATCACTCATACCCATTGCCCTAGCAGCCTCTATGAAAGGCATTTCTCGTAAAGATAATGTACTGGACCTGATTACACGTGCAATACTGGGGAACTTCGGAATCGCGATGGCAATTATCGTATTAAAAAGTGATGGCCCTAACGCTGCAGCCATTGCCATTGCTAATATCAATGTTGGTAATGATTGTAAAATATCAATCAGTCGCTGCAATACCAAATCAACCCAACCACCCAGGTATCCAGATGCCAAACCTATTAACACACCAAAAAAAACACCTAAAATAGTAGCGCCAAATGCAACAGCTAAAGAAGTTCTAGCACCAAAAATAACTCGGCTAAAGAGGTCTCGCCCCATAAAGTCAGCCCCCATAGGATGACCCATTGAGGGGGCCGCCAAGGAAATCGAAGGGTTTGTCGTCAAAGGATCATGGGTTGTTAAATACGGTGCAAACAATGCTACAAAAATAAATACAAATACCAGAAACAAACCTAAGAATCCTAACGGATAACGCTTAGTTAAGAAAAATATCATTCCCACTTTGGTATGAACATTTGCACCAGCTAGCGACAATTCCTCATTAAACTCACTAACTTTTTTTTCAGGGGATGAATCATCTTTTGATGAAGGGTTGCCGACTCCGTTTACAGTGGACATCATTTCAATCTCCCAAGCAATGCAATCTAATCCACGTATTTAATACGTGGGTCAATCACCGCGTATAGCATATCTACAATAAAGTTAGTCATTACAACAGCACAAGCGCTAAATAAAACAATATTCTGGACAATCGGGTAATCCCTCCATCTTATGGCCTCTACTAAATAACGCCCTAATCCTGGAATATTAAATACCGTCTCAATAACTACTAAACCACCCATCAAATGAGATGCTTCAATACCTAATAATGTAATTATTGGTAAAATTGCATTCTTTAAAGCATGACGGTAATGAATAGTAGATTCAGAGACACCTTTCGCTCTGGCTGTACGTATGTAGTCTTGACGTAATACCTCTAACATTGAAGATCTAGTTAGTCGGACAATTAACGCTGAGCTACGAAATCCAACAACCAATGCAGGTATACTTAATAAAAATAACTCATGAAAAATACTTCGTGGCTCATTACTATATATAGGAATTACGCCAAAAACATGCACAGAAAACATAAGCACTAGAAGCCCACACCAGAACGATGGCAGTGATAAAGCGCTAAGCGTAACTACTCGTAATGCGTTGTCCACCAAGCCATTTTGCTTAACAGCACTCCACACACCAAGCGGGATGCCAAAAATAATTGTAAAAAATAAGGTTAGGGCTGCTAGTTTAAAAGTGACGGGTAAGCGAGGTAGTATTTCATCTATAGCCGGGCGCTCGCTCATATAAGAGAATCCAAAGTCGCCCGTAAGCAGATGTCCTAACCAACTAAGGTACTGCTGAATTAATGGCTTATCCAAGCCAAGCTCAGCCTCTATTTTTGCTTTCTGGACCTGATCAATATATCCAGAGGACTCAAATAATACATCGGCAATATTGCCTGGCACAACACGCATTAATGCAAATATAATAATTGATACACCGAGTATCGTCACAAACAACAAAAATATCCGTCTTAACAGATAAATTGCCATTACTCCCCCTTGGCCAATCTTACGCAACACTATCAAATTTTATTTTTTTATTTAGTTCAATTAACTCAATACAATTTCAGAAACTACTAAATATCAATTGCCATACAAAAACACTTTTGAATGATCATCATGAAGGCAATAACAGACTAAAGTCAACACTTATTAAAAATCTAAAGATTTATAAAATAGGTAAAAAAACAGCTACCACAGCATCATCTCTAATGCCATTGGTAGCTACTTGAAAATTACTGTTAAGCTGACGGATTAATATAACTATCAGGATTACGTGTAAATAGATTACGGCACTCTAGGGTATCAAAGTAAAACCAGACTCCGTCATGAAATTGCCTAGTACCAGCTTTAGGGTCAACTTCCTTTGCGCCGCCTGGTGTCATCCCTGTTTGCATTTTAGCTGCTGCCTGGTCTACAGGTTGCTGACAAACTGGACATTTAGCCATAAAAACTCCTTTTCGAAATCTTTTTAAGAATTAATGAGGTATTACAATCGGGCCCGAATCAGCATCGTCTGCCATGACTGGCATTGGACGCCCTAAAACAACCAAACCGGGCAAATCAATTAGCGCGTGCGCTATTCGAGCACGATGATCAAACGATGTACCCATACGCATAGTCCATGCGGATACTCTTCTGAACCATAACTGCAAATCGAACTCCATCATGAAGCCAATTCCACCATGGATACTTTGCGAGTTACGAACTGCCGCTTCACACTTTTCATTACAAAAAGCTTTAGCTTGTGAGACTTCAACAGAAGCCGGCAAGCCTTGATCAATTTTCCATAAGGCTTCAAAAGTCAACAACTCACCGCCATCAACCCAAATTTGCATATCAGCACAAGTATGCTGTACAGATTGGAAAGCACCAATAGGCTGACCAAACGCTACCCGACACTTTGCATACTCGATAGCCATCTCAATATCTTTACGCGCTGCACCAACCATTTGCGCGCATAACAGAACTGTGCCACGGTCAAGCATAGCTTCTACAATTGGCCAGGCACCACCTACTGGTCCTATCACATCATCCTTATGAATCTCAACATCTTTAAAATTAACTTCACTTTGCTTATCTTTTGCAATAGTAATTAGGGCAGTATGACTAATACCCTTTGCTTTTGTATCGACAATAAACAGTGTTAGTCCATCTTCACCCTTAGAACCGGGGGTAGTTCTTGCAACAACCAAGCAATGGTCAGCATTACAAAAGTTATCGACAAAAAGTTTAGTCCCATTTAGCGCAAAGTGATCGCCTTTTGCAGTCGCAGACATTTGTACAGCATCTGCAACAATACGAGGGTCACGCTCAGTGAAAGCCCAAGTCATAATCGAGTTTCCGGTAACCACCTTGGGCAGGTACTTCTCCTGCTGAGCTGTTGACCCATCACGAGCAATGGTTAAAGATGCAACAGCAGTACTATGCAAGGGTATCGGTGCTATCGCACGACCAACTTCTCGCAAAACTAAACCCATATAAACTAATGGCATATCAGAGCCACCAACAGACTCAGGCAAACACATACCTTGCCAACCTAGCTCTGCCACCTTAGACCATAGATCTTTGCAATAGCCTACAGGATCCGCCTCAATCTTACGAACTAACTTAGGAGGACACTCACCCAACAAAAACTCACGAGCACTATCTACGATCAGATTTTCATCATCGCTTAACAAAATATCCATTACTTAGCCTCCACTTTTTTTGACTTGCGTGAGGATGGCATACCAAGCCCTCTTCTAGCCACCTGATCACGCATCACTTGAACACTGCCGTGATTAATACCCGATTGAAATGAACCCATCACATTATGAGCAAAAACACCATCCTCAATTGCATGAGGAGATGTTCGCAATAATGTTCCATATGGTCCCAACATTTGCGTGATTGCTTCTGTAACTCTTACACCATGCTCAGGCGCCCAAACTTTTTCAGCAGAGCCTTCGTACGTAAACTGACCACCACGCTCAACAATAGACATGCTTCGCATTGTCATTAAACGGCAGACTTGCGCTTCTATCCACATCTCAGCAATTTTGTCTCTAATTGCGGGATTCTGCGCTGGCGAAAACCCATCAATATTATTATTCTTAACCCAGTTGACGATATCCTCATCCCGACGAACTGATATTAAGTACCTCGCTGCGCCAACACGATCCAAGTTCAGTCCCATAGAGCCTACACGCCA
>CAISJL010000153.1 GCA_903885665.1 uncultured beta proteobacterium
AACGACAGCACTTACTGCAGTAACTGGCTATGCCAATACAGCAGCCATGGATGATGGTCTGGTGACTGAGTTAGCCTTTATTGGAACCGCAGCTCAGCTCAATGCTGCTTTGGCAACCCTAGAAGCAAATAGTCCCGATGGCTTGGGTAAGGTCTCAATCAGTATTGTTCCCTCTGACATTATTGCTAGAACGGATTCGGTAAGCGGGGATGCTTCTTTTTACAAGGTGGTATCAGGATCGTTTGGGGTGGAGGCTGCCCGATCTGCGGCATCTGCTAGTACTTTCATGGGATTAGGTGGTTTTTTAACCAACATCACCAGCCAAGAAGAAAATGATTTTGTACTGGACAAAGTTAACATCACTTCATGGATTGGTGCTAACGATGCAACTACAGAGGGCAAATGGGTGTGGGGGGATGGGCCAGAGGCAGGCGTCGAGTTTTTCGCAACCAGTAATCCAATTGATAAGCGGGCTAGCTCTACTGTTACTGCAGGTACGGCGGGTTCAAAAGAAATTCGCACATGGAATTTGGAGAGCAGAAATTCCAGTGCAATGACACTCGCAGCAGGTGGGACGATGGGTTTCATGTTAGTTAACCCAACTGGTGGTGCTACCGATGAACTTACGTACACCAATCTCTCGGGAGGAGTGCAAAGTATTGCAAGCGTATTAGCCAATCTGAAAAGCTACTTTGATGCAGGTTCAGCGATTGATGTTACGAGTGCCAGTGACTATTCGATTGACGGCACTAGGCGATCCGGCGCAACAGGAACCTTAGGACTTTTTTCAGACTATGATTTTGCCTATAGCGTGGCAACTAATTCACAAACGGCGAGCTTAAGTTTTACTGGCAAGGCCAATGGCGCGATTACCGATGGAGCCTTATCCTCGTTTCAGATTCGAGGCATTAATCTCTTTACCAATTGGCATAGTGGAGAGCCGAATAATGCTGGCAATGAAGATTATGCCAATTTTTATCAACCACAAGGCCTTGAGTGGAATGATTTATCCGCAGGTGCTAGTGGTGCTTATGTAATCGAGTACAACGCGAGCGCAAACTCTGCGGTTTTAGGAAGTCTAAAAAGGGAGATCAATCTTCCTATACCAGGTGTTATTGAAGTAGGTAACCCCGCCTCCGTTGCAGTCGGTAATGCCTTAAATTACGCTAATTTTTCTGGCGCTCTGACAGGGTTTAGTTCTACCGTCAACGGTAATCAAGTGATTTTTACATCCAGTAGCCCAAATACTGATGTTGTCACAATTAGTTCTTCCTTAACCAATAGGGCAGCATCGACAAGCGGTGCCTTATCAATAGAGTCGTCAACACCGGGGTCAGCTGGTGTGACCGAGGTGTATACCTTTAATTTCAGTGCACTGAAGGCGGGTGACGCTGTTACCATTACTCAGGCGGGTGGCGGTTCACTGACCTTTACCGCCAATCAAGACCTCACCGCAGAACGCGTTGCGCAAGCGTTTGCCAGTATTCCAGCAACTACTACTAAGGCATCTAGTCTTTACGGTGTATTTTCTGGGACCACTATTGCTGCATATTCATCGGGCTTAGCCAATGGGAGCAGGGTAACCTTCACTGCTACCTCAAGCGGGGATCAGTCAAATCTATCGGGGTCTATTGTTGGGCGAAGTGTCTCAACGACGACATTAAGCGCACCCACTATTGCCGACGGCGGACCTGCTGCCCAAGAAAGTGTTCAGTTTCAATTCTCACCGGCTGGTATTAATGCTGGGGATTCCGTCATCGTTGGCGGTTTAACGTTTACGGCTGGCCGAGCGCTCACCACAGCTGAACTAGCCGCAGCGTTTGCAAATCTAGCGAATAATGCAAGTACTGGCGCAGGATCGTCCTACGGCACCTATGCAGGATCGATTGTTGGTTTTACCTCAGCGGGGGTTACTAGTGGGGATCGGGTGCTATTCACTTCAACAGCAGCTAGAAACGTTGACGATTTGACAGCAAGCTCGGTAATTCGGGTGGTTGCTGGAACGGGCTTGACCATCAATCAATACACGAGCGCACGCAATGCGCAACTCAGCATTGGCGGAATTGCCTATGAGCGTTCGAGTAACTCCATCAGCGATATTTACTCAGGGGTCACCTTTAACCTCATGGGAACAGCAGGCACCACTAACGTCAAGATCGTTCAAGGGGTCGATAATTCGGAAAAAAGTATCACAAAGTTAGCAGATGCTTACAACGATCTGATTAAGAGCTACAAGACGATGACTGCAAATAGCGCTAGTTCAAACACTCCCGGAACCTTTGCCAATAGTCCAACCACCCTCTCATTTATCGAGGGCATCAAGCGTCGTTTTGCTACCGGAGCAAGGTATAACATTGGCACCAACGATGCCAATGGCAATCCCTATAGCCTAAGCCTTTCAAGTCTTGGCCTGGATTACCAACTCGATGGCACCCTTAAATACAACTCAGTTTCATTCCTAATGGCCCAGTCTTCGGGGCTGCGGGAAAAGTTCCTCAAAGGGCTCAGGATTGGTTACACCAGCGCAACAGACAATTTAATGAGTTTTGTTAAAGCCCAATCGAGCAATATTGGCGCCCTTGCTCAAGAAATTAGGAATGAAAACAATAGCGTCAATACCCTCACCAAGGAAAAAGAGAGTATTCAAAGCCGCTTAAATAAAGTTCAAGAGAACTACATCGCCCAATATTCGGGGCTAAACGCACTCTTATTCCAACTAAATTCGACTAGCACAAGCTTAGGGAACGCCCTGGACTCCTTAAAAAATTTGAATACCGGGAATAACACTTGAAGTTAAAGGAACGCGAATAGATAGACCCACACAGATGTGATTCGCTTTGGGACTTTAGTCACCAATGCCACCTGTTTTTTATCGATTAGTACTAATTTATGGGCTGATAACTTAACAAGTCATTCATTTTTTTTATTCAATCTTTAAACGTCGATGTATACCTAAAGCAGTAATTGGATTGCAAGTTGTTAGCTAAAAACTTAAGCTATCGCCAACCGCACACACTGCTGCAATGCCCGATGCCGTAGCATTCTTCTGGGCATCTTTTGCCAAATGGGATTTTCACCTCTCACTTCTGTGAGGTATTCCCTAACCGTTGTGGGAAGAGTTCTATCTTTTCGATGGATGGTGCACTCCATCCACTCCGGTACCCCATCAATGAGGGTATCGGCTTGATTAAAGACC
>CAISJL010000154.1 GCA_903885665.1 uncultured beta proteobacterium
ACCACTTTGCCTTGTCTGCATCAAAGGTCCAACCATTAGTATCCAAAATAATCAAATGTTTCATAGGATCTAGCGCTTCAATAAGCTTATCTAGACTCTTATCAATTAATGCCTCACCGCCAGTAAGGACGAATCGAAATATTCCACATTCATCTGCTTGCCTAGACAACTCTTTATAGTCATCCAGTGTCATTTGTGGTCGCGGATCAATAGCACCCGTCTTCTTTTTTAAATCTCGACTCATATAAGGTTCTTCGCAACAATGAACGCAATTAAAATTGCATAAGGAACGATTTATTTTTAATCTCAGAATTGGGCTAATATCACCATCTAGCATGTTTTTAAAATAGTCTTGTATTTTTTGGTGGACTCTAGGTCTTTTTTGACTTTGATCCTTACGCTTATTTTTTTCAATTAAGGATAAGGCCTCGTGGTCAGCAAGTATTTGTAGTGCATTAGCCATTTTTTACTCCTAAAAATTAGATCACTTAAGTTGTTTACGATTATATCAACGACTTTGCTCAAAATTTTTTCTTAATAATTTATACATTTACATATTAACTACATCTCTTATCCACTTTCTGATTCCGATATCTAATGGCGTCCACTCGTCGAGATCAAATTTTTCGCATATCTTTTGATTATTGGGAACATAGACATTTCGATTAAAATTCCCAATATCATGCTCCAGCCCTAAAATCCGCACTGATTTACTGGGGGATATTATATCTCTTATTAATTTTGCAAGATCACCTATACTTATTGCTTTTGATGAACCAATGTTATAAATCTGGTTATCTACATTCAGCATTAATTTCAAAAGCCAAGACCACGCATCCGCAATGTAGAGATATGATCTCAACTCATTGCCACCGCCTTTTACAATAATTTCTGATTTTGTTAATGCATCATTTACAAAGTTACCAATTGCATAATGTATATCCAACGGCAGGTAGGGGCCAAAAAATGAGAAGCACCGTGCAATTGAGTATTGATAATCATAACGATCTGAATAATAGGCAATTAAATATTCTGCCACTCGCTTACCTTCACCTAGTGCAGAAGAAACTAAGTTGGTTTGAGGTGCGGTCAAATGACTCTCCGCAAAAAAATCCCCGGACGAAGGGCCATAAGCAACGCCAGATGACGTAAACAAAACTTTACTTACGCCAGCATTTACCGCCTCTTGAAGAGCGTGACGCGTTCCGGCATATAGCAGATCTAACTTATCGAGCTGGTCTTGGCCGCCAAAGGTTTCGGCAGCCGCCGTGGTTGCCATATGAATTAAATAGTCTATTTTTATTTTTTCTAATGAAAACGACCTAACATCCCCTTCTATAAAACGTATTCGACTTTTAAACGTATGGTTATTATCTGATTCCAGAAATAGTCTAATATTTCTAGTCACAACATAAATCTTTATTTCATAACCCATGACCTCGTTAAGGTAACAAAGAATTTCTAACAACCATTTTCCAAAAAATCCCGTACCTCCAGTAATGCAAATTGACTTATTTCTAAATTCTGCAAATTCCGGATTTAGTCGTTTAATAATCTCGACGATATCATTATGAATGTCATAAACCATTTATGGGTTTTGTCTCATTGATATACTTCCTAAATACCTCTTGATTTGTTAACAAGTCATCGGGAGCCTGGGGATGCCACTTCCACTGACCTGGGGCGGGCACGCCACCAATCGCCTCTAGGCTACTATCCAATGGAGAAGTCAACTCACACAGAAACAACATCGAGATAAAATGACCTCTAATATCACGCGTATGATTAATGAGGTTTCTGACAAAGATTGGTTCTGGTAGAAATCTGACATTAGCACCCAGCTCTGATTGAGAAACTTTTAGAACTCTATCCTCAATATTCTCTTTAAATCTAATAATACCGCCGGGAATATGCCATGCCGGACCATAAAATCTATCAGCACGCCAAGTTAATAAGGTTTCAGATTTTTCATTTTTAATTAATAAATCGACGTTTATCATAGGGGTTAATTGACTAATGAAATAAAAGATTTCCAACGGCAACCCCTCGCGCGCATTAGGAATCTCTTTCAAAATTTCATTCAGGCGATCCTGTAATTCTAAACTCAATCTAATATCTCCAATTCATCCTCGCCCAATATTGCTAACTCTTGAATGTGGCCATACCGCTGTCGCAGTGTGCTGATCACTTCAGCTGAAAATCCAGCAGCCATTACAATAACTGCCTCAGGCGTATCCTCAAGTAGGTAATCTGGTGATTTAATCAAAATATGTGAGGCAGGCGTATATTTTTCCTGCTTAAAGGGGGCTGAATCGACGATATATCGGATGTTTTCGCTAATTTTTGCAATGGTAATCACTGCTAATGCCTGATGCCCAGCACCCCATACAACAACAGATTTTGGATTAAATCGCTCAATATATGCGCGTAATTGACTGGCGACTCGATTCTGTACAGCTTCAAAGTGCTTTATTTGTAAAGGCGGTCTTTTTCTCACCACCGCACTTAAAATATAGTTATACCAAACTACATCAATACTCAATACTTCATATCCATTTTTCTCTAACATAAACGTTAGCGACTTTTTATCAAAGTAGAAAATATGGTCTATTGTAAATTCAGAATATAACCCCTTTTGCAAAATCATATCAAAATTTGGTACCTCAACTAATCCTATTGCACCATCACTCATCAAATTTGAAAGTGCTTTTAGTGATGCATTTGGATTAGGCCAATGCTCCATAAAACTAAACGTTACAAAACCTTGATATTTAGTGCCTGGTGGGATTGATGTACCAGTATGGTCTAAATAACCTTTGTAAACTTTTAAGCCCTTATCAGTAGCCAATTCACAGGATACTTTTGAATACTCTATACCCTCAACAGATTTTGCACCACACTCCTTAAGCAATTCAAGATACTCGCCTCTTCCGGATCCTATCTCCAGAATATTCGCATCATTGAGCGCATATAACTGTAACCAACTACCCAGCTGCTGAAGCCGATACGTCCTCATCTCAGGAGAAAACGCAATAGATCTGATTACTTCTCTATAGTAGTCAACTGGACTTAAATTATGCTGCACCGTACCACACTGCGTACATTGCCATATCTTTAAATTAACAGCAGCATCATTTACTAACTGCTCTACATTTAAAAATCCCTGTGCGGCCCTTGGCGCACCGTCATAGGTTAACAATGGCTTTGGGAAAAAATCGCCGCCACAAATCCTGCAGCCTTCCATAACGTTTCTCAATTCTGAATACTCAGAGAGGCTGGGCTTAGCTCAACAATCATTTCGGCGCGCAATTGTGCCCTACTAAGTAGTGGCGACATATCCTCCAATGGCATAGAAATAATAGATCCATCAGCTTGCGGAATCGCTGCAACTTTGGGAGCAAGCACTTCATCACGCTTCAGATTTACATTTATTAGTCTTGGCCCATCAGTATTAAAGGCATCCCTTAACTCTTCTACCGTATTAATATTTAATGCATTTAATCCAATTGCTTTTGCAATTTCAACAAAATTAGGTACGTAAAGTCCCGATGGTTCATCCGTACCTAAATATCGTCCCTCAAAATAATTTCGCTGGGTATTTCTGATTGATGAATACCCGCCATTATTCATGACTACAATAATAATTGGTAAATTTAAGGCCTTCAAAGTAGCCAACTCTTGCAGGTTGAGCATTAAACTTCCATCGCTCTCAACACACACAGTAGGTATGCGACCAGCACCAATACATCCCCCAATTGCAGCAGACAGACCATACCCCATAGATCCTAAGCCTGAAGTTAGAAACATTCGCTGCCCAGCTTTATTTCTGTAAGCCGTATAAAAAATCTCCACTGCCAGGCCAGAGCTTCCGGTAATCACTAATTGGTTCTCAGGAATCGCCTGAGACATTGTCTCGGCAAATTGATAATGACTCATTGGTTCAGCGTCATCAAATTGCCTACCGTCAATTGGAGTATATCTTTTCTTCCAATCTAGACATTTTATGCGCCAAGCACTCCAGTCTTTATAAACGACTGTCGCCCCAAGCAACCAGGCCACTAAAAAATCTTCCGCATCAGACAAAATAGGTAGGGTGACATCCATCTCATGTCGATCTAGTTCATTTTGATCAATGTCAACAACAATCTTTTTTGCATTACGGGCAAACCCTTTTGGATTGTATGCAGTAACTATATTATCCAACCTACAACCTATGCTAATAAGACAATCACAATTTTGTATTGCAAAATTTGGCGACCTTGCCGCAACCACACCTGGTCTGCCAATGTATAACTCATGATCCCAAGGTAATAGATCTGCAGCATTCCAAGTAAATACACATGGGATACCCATTTTCTCAACAAGATTTTTAAATTTGCTTGCCCCCCCAGATATCCTTACACCATGCCCTGCTAGAATCAGTGGCCGCTCTGACTGAGATAGCATCTTCTCCAGCTCTTCGAGCTGCTTTGAGAGGTTAAGTTTATGACTCTCTTGAGGCGGTATAAAAGACTCTAGTTTTTCTGGATCGATCGGTGCAGCTTGCACATCTAAAGGCACGTCTAGCCAAACAGGACCCGATCTACCCTGTTTCATATGCCATATCGCCTCTTCAAAACATTTGCGCACTTGCTCTGGTGAGGATACGGTAACCGCAAACTTAGTAATCGGTTTTACTACAGACACAATATCGACCTCTTGAACCCCGCTTTGCCTAAGCGCTCTGCCCTTTAATGCGTCTGGACGTTTGACTTGACCTGACAGCACAAACAGTGGCAAAGATTCAATCCATGCGCCTGCCACAGGCGTCAATATATTTGTTGCGCCAGGACCCGTTGTCACCATCGCAACACCAAAGCCTGATGAATGTGTTCTACCATAAGCCTCAGCTGCAATACCACATGCTTGCTCGTGATGACAGAGTATTGGCTTAATCCGATTCTCACATGCAAGAGCATCATTTAAATACATTGCTCCGCCGCCAGGCAAATAAAAGACTTCTGCTATACCTAAATCAGCTAGTCGTCCTAATATGTAATCAGCAACACGCATAGTTTTACCTGATTGCATCATTAATCTACCATCCAATACGTCAGCACTGATTTCCGATTTACATTTTTATTGATCGCGTCATCTGTATAAAAGGAATCGTTTTTAAAATGTGTTGTTGAGATTTCTTCCACAACCGCACCTTTAGCAGAACAAAAAGAATGGCGAACTTCTGGCATTACTGTCACCACATCACCAACACCAAGAACTCTTGATTTGCCATCCAACTGCAGCTCTAGCTCTCCAAATAACACATGAAATGTCTCTTCTTTTTTCTGATGATATTGCTCCGGATGGAATACCCCTGGCAAGCAGACCAATAATTTTTTGCAGTAATCTCGATTAACGATTGTCAACATCACAAGGCCAAACTGGTCAAAACGCTCAATACCGTAGTGATGCGATATCTCTAACTCGATCCCTCCAGGTACATTTATTTTAGCTTCGCTTAACAATTGTTTGGTTCTTTTCGCAATATCAAGCACTTTTTCTCTAGTATTAATATGCTTAGTATTATCCGGCGATATAGCTTGATCAGTTTCAATATCTGCAACAGCAGTAAACTCTGAGTATTTTGAAAAATCATTAGCCGTATATTGATTTGGCTCTGGGGGAAATGCAAAAAAAAATTTTTCTCTAGAGACTTTTTCTCCAGATTTAATCTTAGTTTTTGCAAACATTCCCCGTCTTAACGATCTTAAACTTTCTTTTTCAGCGACATTGTCAGGTAATCGAGTTTCGCCTTCACCACAAACCATGACCGCGTAGGCCGCAGCTGCTAACCATCTATCGGCTTGCTCGGGCGTCACAGAGTATGCATTGATAGGGTATTGCTCCGTTGCGAGGCCAACATGCTTCTCAAATACACTCGCGCCCTTTGCAATAGCTATTTTTATTAATTCTGTGTTATCGGGGTTCTCATGGGTTGAATATCCAATCCTGACGTTCGGATATCGTCTTTTTAAGAAATCAATTTGAGATAAATGCAGTTTTTCATCGGCAGTTGGATACTCACCAACGCAATGCATAATTACAAAATCTTTTTTACGATTACTTAAAAAACTAATGACCCTATCAATTTCTTCAATAGACGCGCCCGCAGTAGACGCAATAATGGGCTTATCAAAACTTGCCGCTATTTCTAACACTGGCCAGTCTGTAAATGAACAACTGGCTATTTTTAAAATATCAAGATTCTGCTCTTTGATCATCCCAAATGAGGATTCGTCAAAAGAGGTAGCCATCGCCAAAAAATTATTATTCCTTATTTCGGAAATAAGTGCATCAAATTGCTCTCGCGTAAGACGCGTTTCTGCAAACCGTTTTATGTATTTGATATCCATCCTCTCTTTTAGACTAGGATGGATAAAAGTGTCGAGATCTCGATATTGCAATTTAAATGCAAAATTAAATTGTGGATACTTTTGACAAACCCCTGCAAAGGATCTGATTAATTTTATACCATGAGATATATCGCCCATATGATTATTGGCCATCTCTAGTACAAATAAATGTTTGGGCAGATTGCTCATGTCGATCCTCTAAAAGTTTAAACCTAAAAACATCTCAATATGTTTAGCTGTATATTCTAGCATTTCACTATCTAATGCCGGCTGAACGCCTATCCAAAATGTATTGTTCATTACATTATCAGTATTAATCAATTCACCGCTAACCCGGTACGACACATTTCTCATGTAAGGCTGTCTCGTTAAATTACCAGCAAATAATAATCGGGTACCAATTTTGTTCTGGTCAAGGTAATTTAATAAATCAAGACGCGAAACTGGACTTTCAGGTTTCAGTGTGATCGGAAATCCAAACCAAGATGGATCAGATTGTGGTGTTGCTACTGGCAATTGCAAAAACTCTTCACAGTTACTTAAGCGTGATTTGAGAAAGGCAAAGTTACTTCTTCTGGCTTGAATAAATTGCGGTGCTTTCTTTAGTTGGGCTAATGCACAGGCCGCCTGCATATCGGTAATCTTCAAGTTATATCCGAGATGACTATAGGTATACTTATGATCATAGCCCAGTGGTAAATCACCAAGCTTCCAGCAAAAACGCTTGCCGCAGGTATTGTCTTTCCCCGGCTGACAATAACAATCACGCCCCCAATCACGAAAACTCTCAGCAATAATTCTTAATTCATCATTGTTTGTAAATACCGCTCCACCCTCACCCATAGTAATGTGGTGGGCCGGATAAAAACTTAAGGTGCCAATATCGCCAAAGTTTCCAACCATTTTCCCTTTGTACGTTGTACCTAGAGCATCGCAACAATCCTCTATCAGCCATAAATTATATTTTTTACAAAGTGCAGTGACGACATCCAAATTAAACGGGTTACCCAACGAGTGCGCCAGCATAATCGCCTTAGTTTTAGGCCCTATCGCCGCTTCTATCTTGCTTGCATCAATGTTATGCGTAAGCGCATCTACGTCTACAAATACAGGCACAGCACCAAATTGTATAATCGGATTAACAGTAGTTGGGAACCCAGCCGCTACACCAATCACTTCATCACCCTTTTGTATTGCACGCTCACCTAATTTGGGTGACGTTAAAGCACTAAAAGCAACTAAGTTTGCAGAAGAGCCTGAATTGACTGTAATTAAATATTTAACCCCAATGAATGCTGCAAGTTGCTTTTCAAACTCAGCATTAAAACGCCCTGTTGTTAACCAACCATCCAAAGAGGCTTCCACCATATTTTGAAGCTCTTCTGCACCGATGAGCTTTCCAGAGGGCGGTACCAACGTTTGACCTGGCTCAAATTTTTGGTGAGCAAACTCAATGGCAGCATACTGCTCTACCAACTCCGATATTCTTTTTCGAATATTTTCTTTCTGTGATTTTTTCTGGGCTTCTATTTCAAGACTCATATTCTATTCGCTTACGTATTGGTTAATCTGACTTAGGCTAAATTCACGCATATTTTCACCTTGCAGGCATGCATAATGCCATTGCACTAATTTTTCAATCGCTAATTCTAAATTCCATCGAGGATGCCAGCCCAAATTACAGTTTGCTTTAGAGCAATCAAGTTTTAAAAAGTTAGCCTCGTGCAAATGTTCTGACTTTTCTAATTGCCACTCCGCTGGACTATTCCATTTTGAAATAACCAACTCTACGACTTCTTGCACAGCGCGATTATCCGCATCAGCAGGTCCAAAGTTCCATGCGCTTGCATAGCTTCCATCTGCTTCATACAAATGCTGCAGCAAAATCAAATACCCGGAGAGTGGCTCCAAAACATGCTGCCAAGGGCGAGTTGCCCTTGGATTGCGGATACGCAAAGCGCTGTTGCCTTCAAATGCTTTAATAGCGTCAGGGATTAATCTATCTTCAGACCAATCGCCGCCACCAATCACATTACCTGCTCTTGCAGTAGCAACATGGTGTGTATTATTTTGATTAGAAAAGTAAGATTGTCTGTACGCTGAAGCCACTAGCTCAGCACACCCCTTACTGTTGCTGTAAGGGTCGAAACCACCTAATTGATCGTTTTCTCGATAACCCCAAACCCACTCTTTATTTTCGTAACACTTATCGGTAGTTACTACTACCGTAGCTCGAGCAGAATGTAGATGCCTAGCCGCTTCCAGTAAGTGTACTGTACCCATTACATTAACTGCATAAGTTTCTACTGGATTTTGATAGGAGTAACGCACTAACGGCTGAGCAGCCATGTGTATAATAATTTCCGGATCCGAATCTAACATTGCCTTTTGTAAGCCAATGAAATCTCTTATGTCAGCAATGTAAGATTTCTCAATAACCGAAGGTATATCCAATACATTATATAAGTTCGGATTTGTGTTCGGACTTAACCCATATCCAGTGACCTTTGCGCCCATCGAAGCCAACCATAACGATAGCCACCCCCCCTTAAAACCGGTATGTCCAGTTACAAAGACTTTCTTACCATTCCAGAACTGCGCGTTAACAGCTTGCTTCATCATCACCAAGTTTTCCATGGTGCGCTTCCATCATTCCATAGCTCTTCAAGGTAATTCTTATCCCTCAGGGTATCCATAGGCCGCCAAAATCCATGGTGCTGAAAGGCTGCGAGTTCACCATTATCCGCCAGTTTTTCCATGGGCTCTCGCTCCCACGTCGTTTGATCATCAATAATGTAATCCATTACCTTGGGTGACAACACAAAGAACCCACCATTGATTAATGAACCATCGCCTTGCGGTTTCTCTCTAAAGCTATTCACCTTTTCGCCTTCAATATCCAATGCCCCAAATCGTCCAGGAGGAAATACTGCCGTTAAAGTAGCCTTCACATTTAAAGACTTATGGAATGCGAGCAACTTTGTAACGTTAACATCGCTCACTCCGTCCCCGTAGGTCATACAAAAACATTCTTCGTTCTTCACATAATCATATACACGCTTTAGCCGGCCTCCGGTCATTGTCTTCTCACCGGTATCCACTAAAGTCACCTTCCATGGCTCAGTATTTTGATTATGCACTTCCATTTTGTTATTAGTCATATCAAAGGTCACATCAGACATATGCAAAAAATAATTCGCAAAATACTCTTTAATCACATACCCTTTGTATCCGCAACAAATTATGAAATCGTTTATGCCGTGCACTGAGTAATGCTTCAGAATATGCCAAAGTATTGGCATTCCACCAATCTCAATCATCGGTTTCGGCTTATGATCTGTTTCTTCCGAAATTCGAGTCCCTAAGCCGCCGGCCAAAATTATCGCTTTCATAATTCTAGGCTTCTGAAATTATAACTATATTTATCCCTAATCATTACCCAATACATCCCTTTTAAAAAACGCCTTTAAAACCTCGCCCGCCTCTTTATAAAGAGACCCCGATTCACAGAAAACTTATTCACAATCCCTGTACATCTCTCTTTCTTATCAGACGACAATATCTATTCAAACGTATTCATTCTGACCGATCCAACGCCCTCAGACATCGAAAAATCGTCGTATTGAATTCGAATTTTATAGTACAAAAATATGTCATCTTTTATAACTATATTTTTCAGAACTAGACTTAGTTTTTCGAACCTATGGTTTATATTAAAACCATGGTCTGTAATATATTGATTACTGATTTGCTTATCATTTAAATATACGCTTAATAACTCCGTAGGTGCGCTGGCAACAGTACTATACATGCGAACTCGGTTCAATTCTAGGGCATTAATTTGATCAATTATTAACTGTCCGGGCAAAAAGGGTTGGTCTAGCAACTCAACGTATAAGCCGGTAACCTTCTTGGATGCATCTGTTTTAAGATCTTCGATCATAAATTTCAATGCGTATGTTTCAAAATAATTTGCTGTTTGAACAATTAAGTTATTTCTTTTATCAAAAATTTTGCTAGTAGTATCAACAGAAACTTCAGATTTAATTTTATTGATTTTATCTGATTGCTTTGAGTGTGTGTAATATGTCACAGGCGTTGACATATCTTGACCCTTAACAACATCAAACTGATAACGCAAATAGTGCTGATCTAACAAATAGGGGAAAGCAGAAACCATCGCTATATATTTTTCATTTTGACAAATTGCATTCATGTCTGGTGAAATTATTTTGCTTACATATCCCCAATTAAATGGCATTACCTTTCCATACAATGGCTCGCGTGCTTGGAAAGCTGCACTGTAATAGGGTTGCTGGGTATTATTTAAATAACATTTAATATCTACTGTGTTGCCGCCAATAAATTCTTTCGAAAAAATATTTAATTGGTTATTTAATTCTGTTGAAAATTTAATATCTTTCAGATATGGCAAATTAGTCGACAGCTCATATTTTAAATAAATTGGCAATTTTGTATTGATAAATTTATAGACATGCCCATATAAAACTTCGCATATTATATAAATTGATATCAACGTTGCTAACATTGTTTTATTTAGCAACTGATAATTCATTAAACCTATAACGTAAATATGCAGAAATGGCCCAGCCAAATAAATATGCATCAGTGATGGCGTTGGAAAATACATCAGCACGCACAATAATCCAACCCCGCCTACCGTCATTAATTTAACCTCTTTTAATGACCTTGGTTTTTTATAAATTTGCCATATCAATGAAATTATTGTTACATATTCAAACAAGTAGGTTAAATAACGCACACCATCATGACCGTTCTTTGCTGACAGTACGGCGTCAAAAAACTTTTTGATCAGATTGTTTTTCTCGTTATTTTCGGTCGAGAATGCATAGGCATACTTAATTTGCTGATTAAAAAAACTCGTAATGGCGTCATCTACATATAAAGTATACAAATAGTAAAGCGTAACAACGGTGAATCCTAATAATACTAGTCCAAACTTTTGTATATATATTTTTCTTGCGCATTTGCTAAATTGACAATACGCAATTATTATTAGGCCTGAAATCAATAACGCAACAATGCCATAATTTATTTTACAAAAACCACTTAAAGCGGCCAATACGCCAATGAAAATCCAATATGGCCAATTTAGTATTTCTTTGCTGACATAAATTAATACGATGAGTAATATAAATATCAAAGCATATACACTACTCCAAGAGTGGATATAAAATTGAAGCGGCTTTGATAAGTAGTATGCAGAACCAGCCCAAGAAAACACCGCCAACAGTGACCACCGATTTGTAGTGATTTTTCGAGCAATCAGATATGTTAACGTGGTTAATACTCCATAACATATCGCTGTAAATTCTCTCAAATACAACAGCTGCTCTCCAAACAACTTAAATACTATGGTAATCCCCCCATTAATAACTGAACTCAAAAGTAGAGTAAGTTAAGCAGTCATGACCAACCGCTGTTTCGGGGTAATACCGCCTAAGGCCATGTTTGGACGTTGATGATTGTATTTATAC
>CAISJL010000155.1 GCA_903885665.1 uncultured beta proteobacterium
AATTTGAATTTGAATTTGTGGTACCAAAAGACATCGCTTTAAATATTGATTTTGGCAAGATTTCTTACTACGGACACAATGGGCAAATGGATGCGCAAGGCTATGACACCAGCTTTTATGTTGGCGGCATTGATCCAAATGGTGTTGCTGATGAGCAGGGCCCGGACATCCAACTCTTTATGAACCAAGAAGGATTCGTCAATGGATCAGTTACGGACGAAAGTCCGGTCTTGCTTGCTAAAGTATCTGACGATAACGGAATCAATACTGTCGGAAATGGGATTGGCCACGACATCATTGCTGTTTTAGATGGTCAAACCGCTCAACCCGTTGTGCTCAATGATTTTTATGCTGCCAACTTAGATTCATACCAATCTGGCGAGGTTCGTTATCAGTATCAGAACCTAGCTCCCGGTCCGCATACCCTTTCTTTAAAAGTTTGGGATGTCAACAACAATTCATCGACTGCGCAAATAGATTTCATTGTACAGGCCAAAGAAGAGCCTACGCTACAGCACGTTCTCAATTATCCTAATCCGTTTACAACCCGCACTGAATTTATGTTCGAACACAACCAATCTTGTTCCTCCCTCGATGTTCAGGTTCAAATATTTACTGTTTCAGGACGACTCGTCAAAACTATTGCTGAAGAGGTGCCAACCACAGGCTTCAGAGTAGCTGGCTTATTTTGGGACGGTAGAGATGACTTCGGAGATGAACTGGCGCGCGGCACCTATTTATATCGTTTGCGTATTCAAACTCCAGATGGTGCTTATGCAGAGCAAACAGAAAAACTTGTTATCCTAAAATAGAAATTCCCTATCTTTACCTGCTCTATGAAAAGACCAAGATTTTATAAATTACTGCTCGCTATCAGTTCGGTGTTTATTTACCAAACTGCATTGGCTCAGCCCACAGGTGGCTCTGGCGTCACAGACAACGATCTTCAGCTCAATACCATTACCACCTCTTTGCCCTTTTTGGCCATTACGCCAGACTCAAGAGCAGGCGGAATGGGCGATGCCGGTACAGCCCTGAGCGCCAACTCTACCTCGATCTATTGGAACACTTCGCTTCTGAGCTTCGCCGAGCAAAAATCGGAGGTTAGTTTATCTTACACCCCTTGGCTGCGTCAACTCACCAATGACATCCATTTATCTTACCTTGCTGGTTACAAGCAAATTAATAAGATCCACTCCATTGGTGGTGCGCTCCGTTTTTTTAGCCTCGGAGAAATTACATTCACAGATATCAATGGCGATGTGCTACGCGACGACAAACCAAGTGAGTTTGAATTAGTGGGTGCTTATGCTTTCAGATTGTCAGATCGATTCAGCATTGGTGTAAATGGAAAATTTGCATATTCTAACCTAACAGGTGGTCTTACCGTTGCTGGCGTCAATACAAAGCCCGGTATTGTCGGTGCTGCAGATCTTTCGTTTAGTTATTTTAATGACGACGCTAAAATCGGCAATACAGACGGTACTTACACCTTTGGCCTTACGATAAATAATGTGGGTAATAAAGTTTCTTACTCCGAGTTGTCGCGCCGAGATTTCATTCCGATGAATCTCAAAATTGGCAATAGTTTCCTAGCAGAATTCGACGAATACAATAAAGTTACTTTTTCTTTAGACCTGCAGCGCTTATTGGTACCTACACCTGCTATTTATAAGCTCATAGACGGCAATTATCAAATGCTTGCAGGGATGAACGGTGATATCGGCATCATCTCCTCCATGATGCAGTCTTTTTATGACGCACCAGGAGTACTTGCTGAAGACGAGAATGGAGACTATATCCAAAATCAGGACGGGACCTATCAAATTATAGAAGGAACACGTCTCAAAGAAGAACTTGCCGAAATCAATATTGCTGCCGGAGCAGAGTGGTGGTATAGCGACGTATTAGCCCTACGCGGTGGTGTTTTTTATGAAAATAAAAACAAAGGAAACCGACAGTTCCTCAATCTAGGCGCCTCGCTCAAGTATAACATGTTTGCCATTGACTTTTCTTATTTAGCCTCTTTAAACGGACGCCAAAGCCCACTAGCCAATACGCTACGCTTTACATTAAGACTCAATCTAGCAGGAAATTAATGCAGCCTAAACCTCAATTGCGCATCGGCTACGGCGTAGATGTCCACCAGTTAGCGGCGGGCTACCCCCTCTGGATTGGCGGCATACAACTCCCCTCAGAACTCGGGGCTGTTGGGCATTCCGATGCAGATGTGCTTATTCATGCAATTTGTGATGCACTTTTGGGCGCCCTGGCATTACGAGATATCGGGTATCATTTTTCAGATCAGGATCCGCAATTTAAAGGAATAGATTCTAAAATTTTATTGACGCGGGTTATTGATTTAGTCAAAGGCAAAGGATATGCCATCGTCAATATTGATGCAACAGTGATTTTA
>CAISJL010000156.1 GCA_903885665.1 uncultured beta proteobacterium
GGTTGGTGGTTGTGGCATGGTGCATCCTAATGTTTTAAAGAATGTAAATATAGATAGTGAAAAATTTCAAGGTTTTGCATTTGGTTTAGGCCCTGATCGCTTGGCGATGTTACGTTACCAGGTAAATGATTTGAGATTTTTCTATGACAATGACTTGCGTTTTTTGAAGCAATTCAATTAGTCATCAATGTTATGAAAATATCTAAACACTGGCTTTATGAGTTTGTAAGTACAGATATGTCATCTGACAATTTGGCTTCTTTACTAACCTTTGGGGGTTTAGAGGTTGAGTCAGTTGACGCTATAGCACCGAGCTTTAATAATGTAATTGTTGCTGAAATCAAAAATATTGATAAGCATCCGCAAGCAGACCGATTAAACGTATGTCAAGTTGATTCGGGAGCGGATATCTTGCAGATAGTTTGTGGTGCACCTAATGTGTATGTTGGGATGAGGGTTGCTCTGGCCTTGCCGGGAGCGCTCTTAACTGACCATGAAATTAAACTAAGTAAAATTCGTGGTATTGAATCTCAGGGAATGTTGTGCTCATCACGTGATTTAGGTCTGAATGAATATGAGAGCGAAGGTCTACTTGAATTGCCTTCTGACGCTTCAATTGGCGTCTTGTTAAGAGACTACTTAGATTTAGATGATTGTATATTAACTATTAAACCCACTCCTAATCGCGGTGACTGTTTAAGTCTTTTAGGGGTGGCGCGAGAAGTATCCGCACTGTCTAAAAAACCCTTAATTTGGAATCTTCCAGAATCAGTTAACCCAGTCCTTGATGAATCTATTGGTATCATCATTACTGCAGTTAAAGAATGTCCCATTTATTGTGCCCGAATTATTAAGGGATTAAATGTTAATGTCGATACCCCAGATTGGATTAAACGTAAATTAATTAGAAGTGGCATAAGGTCGGTTAGCGTAGTTGTAGATATTACTAATTATGTAATGTTAGAGTTAGGTCAACCTATGCATGCTTTTGATAGGTCTAAAATTAACAATTCTATTGAAGTTAGGTTTCCTAAGCAAAATGAATCTTTAAAACTATTAAACGGGGAGACGCTTCATCTGTCTACCAATCAATTAATAATTGCAGATGCTGTTGGACCATTGGCATTAGCTGGAATCATGGGTGGAGAGGACTCTGGTGTTCATTCTGGTACGGCAGATATTGTTTTAGAGAGTGCATATTTTCATCGAGATTGTATAGCAGGCAAAACTCGCGATTTGGGTTTTACCTCTGATGCTGCATACCGATTCGAGAGAGGGGTTGATCCTTTAGTAGTTGAAATTGCGTTGGAAAGAGCTACATATTTAATCGTACAATCTTGTGGCGGTTTGGTTGGCCAAGTTAATCGATCAAAATCTGGCGAATACGAAGTTAGGAAGGTTCAGTTAAGAATTGCGAAGGCGGAACGTATTTTGGGGTTTCCGATTCACACTGATTTAGTACTGGAGACTTTCAGTCGACTGGGTTTCAATCCTAAATTGAATCAGGCAAATATTGAAGTATCAGTCCCATCTTTTAGACATGATATTAGTATTGAAGAAGATTTAGTCGAAGAGTTTGCACGCGTTTACGGGTTTGATCATATACCGATAACATTAGCACAGTCATCTGCAGCTATGCTTCCAGTTTCAGACGACATGACATTATTATCGACATTGCGTAGACGAGTAGCATCTCTTGATTACCAAGAGGTTGTTACTTATAGTTTTGTTGAGAAATCTTGGGAGTCAGATTTTTGTGGTAATCATGCACCATTTGATTTATTAAATCCAATTTCTAGTCATATGAGCGTGATGCGTAGTAGTTTAATTGGCGGATTAGTAAATACACTTATTTATAATATTAGTAGAAAACAAACCCGCATCAGATTATTTGAAATTGGCAACTGTTTTTTACCACATCAAGAATCTGAGCAACCATCTCGTCTAGGTATGATTGCTTATGGCGATATTGAGCCCCTGCAATGGGGTGAAAAGTCTCGACTGTGTGACTTTTTTGATTTGAAATCTGATTTGGTTGTTTTATTAAATCATCAACAGTTCGAATTGAAGGCGATAGAATATCCGGCATTTCATCCAGGTAAATCAGCTCAAATTTTACTACATGAAAAGCCTGTCGGTTGGATGGGTGAGCTTCACCCAAAATGGCAAAATAAATATGATTTAGCATCGCCACCCGTTCTCATTGAGCTAGATATTTCAGTATTTTCTAAAAGTAACCCCATTCAGACCCGGGAGTTATCAAAATATCCGCAGGTTCGTAGAGATTTGTCTGCGGAATTTGATGATTCCGTTTCATATATTAATATTCGCAGAGAGCTGATTAATTCAGGCAGTAAAATTGTCAGAGAAGTGATTTTGTTTGATTTATATAGAGGCGATGGGATTCAAAAGGGAAAAAAAAGTCTTGCATTCAATATCTTAATGCAGGATACTTCTAAAACATTAACCGATGCTGAGGTTGAGTCAACTATGACCTCATTGCGTCAAACCTTAATCGATAAGTTCGATGCTAAGCTTCGTTAAGAAGGAAAAACATGACATTAACCAAAGCTGAACTTGCAGACTTGCTATTTGAGAAAGTTGGCCTCAATAAACGTGAAGCCAAAGATATGGTGGAATCATTTTTTGATGAGGTAAGATTCGGACTTGAAAATGGTGGCGGCGTTAAGTTATCAGGTTTTGGTAACTTCCAATTGCGTGATAAGCCACAACGTCCCGGTCGTAATCCTAAAACTGGCCAAGAGATCCCAATAACTGCGCGACGTGTTGTGACTTTTCATGCGTCCCAAAAATTAAAATCAATGGTTGAACAGCATTCTCATGGAAGCCAAGACAATAATTCAACCACTACCTGATATACCTCCCAAACGATACTTTGCTATTGGTGAAGTTAGTTTGTTGTGCGGTGTAAAGGCACATGTGTTGCGCTATTGGGAGCAAGAATTTGCTCAATTAAAGCCAATAAAACGTCGAGGAAATCGTCGTTACTATCAGCATCATGAAGTTTTATTGATCAGAAGAATAAGGGAATTGCTCTATGATCAGGGCTTCACAATTAGTGGGGCGAGAACTAAGTTAGACACTCCTAGACATAATGTGACTGACGTTGAGGTTGATTCTCATACAATTTTGAATTCTATGCCGGACTCTACTTTTGTGAATGATTTAAGATCACAAATTAAAAGTGTCATTGAATCATTGCGAATTTAGTGATCTTACTGGTTTAAGTTTGTCTAGGGTATAATTATGATTCGGGGCGTAGCGCAGCCTGGTAGCGTACCTGCATGGGGTGCAGGTGGTCGGAGGTTCAAATCCTCTCGCCCCGACCAAATATTTTAAATTTTAATTAAATCTCTAGTGCTCTCAATAAACTCCAAAGTCTGCTTAGCGCAAATTACTGGATCACTCGCAGCCACATGGTAAGAGTTCCCAGGGATTATAACGAGTTTTGAATGGGAAATTTGGCTTTGCCATTCGCTAGTTTCTTTTACAGATGCTAAGCCACTGCCTTCTGTAGTAATGACAAGTGTAGGACATTTTATTTTTTTATTGTGTCTGATATGTCAGCACAGGCAATTGTGCTTATAAAACCAATTTGTGAATTCTTGCTTGTTTGCCCCATATATTTTGACCACCACACTGCACCTTCATTGGGAAATTTATCCCCAAATCTTCCATGCATCCCGCGTTTTTCCCAGGGCTCTATACCATTAGCCTCAAAATCATTTACCCATTCTGGAATTCTTTCAATGGTTCCTGGTCTATATGGAGTTGGTGTGCCAACCAAGGTTAAAGTTTTAACCCTTTTGTGTTCTCTGGCTGCAAATGCGCGCGCGATTGTTCCCCCAATTTTTGCTGCGATAATATGGAAACTATGAATGCGTAAATGATTCATAAGGCCAATATAGTCATCAATAAGGATATCCAAAGTCCAAGGAAACTTTTTGTCCATTGGAGTTGAGTTTCCGAAACCACGCATATCAGGCCTAATTACTTGATACTTTGATGATAGTTGGGGTACCCATCCATACCATGCAAGGCTACTTTCACAATTACCATGTATCATGAGTATTGAATCATGCTCCTCCCATGGTGGTGTAAAGTTATCTACAAAATAATACCTATCTAGATCACTTGAATGATGGTAGTGGGGCATGATTAATACCTTTAAAAACGCAGGCCAATATGATCCGCAATTTTTCTTAGCTGAATAATTTCTTGCAAGATAATTGCTTTGAATTCACTGGGTGTACTACCTATACTAATTGCGCCTTGTGATAATAGTTTTTGCTGCGTTTCTGTGTTGTGTAGAATGCTGACCAAATCAGTATTTAATTTTTTTACAAGAATTGGAGGTAATTTTGCAGGTCCCAAAATACCAAACCATGGGCTTATCTCAAAACCCTTAAGCCCAGATTCATCTAGAGTAGGTGATTCTGTTAATAGTAAAGATCGCTTTTTGCCAGTGATCGCTAATGCATTGACACGGTTTGATTTTATATGTGGTATAGCCGCTGGAAGGCTTACAAACATTACTTGAGCCTCACCACTCATCAATGCTGTAAATCCTGGACCAGTCCCTTTGTAAGGGATGTGACGGATGTCGATATCAGCACTGATTCGCAATATCTCTGCATAGATATGAGTTTGAGATGCGCTCCCCCCGGATGCATAACTTAATAGATTTGGTTTTGCTTTTGACTGGCTAATTAGATCATTTAAATTTCAAATGGTAGTTTTATTCGAGGATATTAATACCTGAGGGGCTTGGGTTACCATGGAAATTGCTGTGAAATCGCCAATGGGGTCATATGATGGATTTTTATTTAACACAACTGCCATCACATGGGTTGTATTGTTCGCTAATATTAATGTGTATCCGTCTGGTGTTGATTTTGAAGCTATTGACCCGCCAATAATACCGTTAGCTCCTCCACGATTATCTATTACAATTTGAAAATTATATTGATCGTGTAATAAAGCTGCGATGAGTCTTCCCATAAAATCTGCTCCACCACCAGGGGGAAACGGTACTATGAGTCGTATTGGTCTGTTTGGGTATTCGTTTGAATGACTAGAAGTGTTTACTGAGGCTGAAAAAGCATTTATTGAAAGTGCGAAGTGTATAAAAAAAATAGTCAGAACTTTTAATAAATATTTAAGCATTTGGTACCTTGTTTGCATAAAAAATACAATATTTAAATTAGAAATAAAGATTTTTAGAGCCCATTAAAGTAATTTAATTTATCAGAGTATTATATGCTAAATGTATTTTAATTTTTATTTGAGGTATTAACCATGAACAACAATAAATCAATGTTATATAGTGGCTTGGGATCAAGTCTAACTAGATATGAATTAGACTCCAAGAGTTTCTCACTTAAAAAGTGTGAGGTGATTGAAACCGCATCTAATGTTCAATATGTTTGGCGGCATCCAAAGCTACCATACATATATATTGTTTGCAGTTCACGTCAACCCCGCGATACGAATATGACCGAAGGAATTCATGCGCTGTCTGCATTTCATATCAATCCATCAAATGGCGCACTGTCCCCTCATGGTAGAACTCAGTTGCTTACCCATAGACCCTTACATGTTAGTTTAGACCCAAATGGCCGCTTCATTTTTGTCGCTTATAATCATCCAAGCGCTTTAACTGTACATCAAGTTTTAGATGACGGTACGATTGGTCATGAAATTTCACAAGATCAGAATCTTGACTTTGGTATCTTTGCACATCAGGCATTAGTTACTCCAGATAATAATTATGTGATTTTAGTGACAAGGGGTAATGATGAAACCAGTTCCAAAGTTGAGGACCCTGGCGCGTTGAAGTTGTATCGATTATGTCAAAATGGTAAGTTGTCTTTTGTGAAATCAGTTGCGCCAAATAATGGGTTTGGATTTGGTCCCCGTCACCTTGATTTTCATCCAAATAAACCAAAACTATATTTGTCTCTGGAAAGACAAAATAAATTAAATGTGTTTAATATAAATAATGATCAATTAACGCTAATTCCAGATTTTACTCGTAATAGTTTAATTAATCCTTCGGTTAAAACACCGCGTCAATTGGGAGGAACAGTTCATGTTCATCCGAATGGAAAATTTGTATACATGGCAAATCGTTCAGATTTTACCATTCTTCATGGGAGCGATAAAATTTTTGGAGGTGGGGAAAATAATATAGCAGTTTTTTCTATAGACGATATTTCAGGTAAAGCTGATTTAATACAACATGTGAATACTGAAAATTTTCATACACGAACTTTTGCTTTTGATCCGACGGGTGAGATGATGGTGGCAGCAAGCATATTACCAATGAACGTCTATTATGATGAAAAAATTATTTCAGTTCCACCGGCATTGTCAGTATTTAAAGTGTTCCCTGATGGCAAACTAGAGTTTGTCCGAAATTATGAGATAGATGGTCAAGGTAAATCTCAGTTTTGGATGGGAATTATTAAGGTTACCGTTTAGAAAATGAAAATAAAAATAATGTTACCCAAAAAATTTATTTTTTATTTTATTTTAAGTGGGTTATTTTTTGTAAAGAATGTATTTTCTGCTGAATCTTTTGCAAACTACCCTCAGAGGGCTGTTCGTTTTATTGTTCCTTTTGTACCTGGTGCAGGTACAGACCTCACTACAAGAGCTATCTCTAAGAAACTTACCGAACAATATGGGCAACAGTTTATTCCCGACAATCGGTCTGGAGCTGCAGGTGCAATTGGTGCTGATATTACTGCAAAGGCTAATCCAGATGGCTATACCCTATGTTTAATTTCCTCTGGGCATACTGTCTTATCTGCAAGTCAGGCAAATTTACCGTATGACTTATTAAGAGATTTACAAGCAGTAACGCAAATTTCCTCACTGTTTTATTTGTTAGTGATTAATCCTCAATTACCTGCAAAGAGTCTTAAAGAGTTGATAGTTTTCGCAAAAAATAATCCTGGAAAACTCACTCAAGGCTCATCCGGTACTGGCGCATTGCAGCATTTATCTGGTGAGATGTTGGCGTATCGCGCTGGTGTTAAATTTACTCATGTACCTTATAAAGGTGGTGCTGCTTCTTTGGCTGCAGTGATTGCTGGAGAGGTTGATTTAAGTTTTACTAGTTTATTGAGTGCGCGTGCCCATATTCCAATGGGCCGCATCAGAGTTCTTGGCATTACAGCTAGTAAACGATCTCCAGTCGTTCCAGACATTCCAACTATTGCTGAGTCTGGTGTTCTTGGTTTTGAAGCTAATCAGTGGTATGGGGTAATTACTTCAGCAAAAGTCCCTATGCCTATTGTAAACAAGTTGTCTGCAATGATTCAGGGGGCGGTGCACTCTACGGATGTAGTCGAACGTTTAGTTTATGATGGATCTATTCCTGTGCATAGCTCTTCAGCTGAATTTAAGATTCATCTTGCTACAGAAATAAGCAAATGGAGAAAGCTCATTAAAGAGGCTGGATTAAATCTTAATTAAATCATCATGATGAGTTATTGTTATTTTGTATGAAGCATCTATAGGGTTAGTAGTTTGCTTTAATAGTTTAGTTCGTGCTCAGTATTATGATCGCAGGCATGAATGATTACTGATTAGATAGCATTTTCATCAGATAGTTTGCACCTGATCAAACTCTTAGATTCAGGACTGACTTGTAAACTTAAGTTTAATTAGTTTTTTATGTCGGACTCGTTAAAACCAAAATTTTTGAGTACCTCGGTACTATTTTCACCAAGCTTAGGTGCCTTTTTCTAGTAGATGTATGTGATTTAGACCGGTGAATTGGACTGCGAGTAGTCATTAATTTTCCTTCGCTAGGGTGGTTTTCATATTAAATAAAATTGCTGGAGTTTAAATGAGGGGCGTCGATTCAACTATCTAATGAGTTAACGGGGGCATGCGGTATATCAGCCTCCAGAAGTGCTAATCGCCACTGCCCGGTTGATTTTTTGCGTATCTCTAATTCGACAAACTCATAAACTTCATCAATTCTTTTTGCTCTTTGTTCATGAGAGTTAAAACGTTCGTCCTGATAAAAGAGATCTGTTTTTTCTCGATATTAAAGAGCTGTAGTGATCGCACTGGCTGCATATACACCTTCTATTTGTTCAGAAATTGTAGCAGGAATATAACGAGGTTCGTTAGCCCCTGATTTCTACATTGGCCATGGTATACCGCACATTCCTTGAATCAGATCGTCATATGCTGGGAGCGATGCGTAAGGTCCTTCTTGGCTATATCCATATGTTCTCAAATAAATAATTTTAGGGTTAAATTTCGAAACGCTAGAGTAATCCAGTCCAAGCTTTAACATGGCTTTAGGCCGAACGTTGTAGAAAAATACATCTGTATTAGCACTATTTTTTTAATGCTTCAATACCTTTTTTACTTTTTAGATCGAGTGTTATGCTTTTTTAATTACGGTTTAAGTGAAGAAACATATGCCCCATACATTTATTCACCATGGGACCAACGTAGCGGACTGGATCGCCACTAAGGCTGTCTATTTTAATAACTTAAGCACCTAAGCCGCCCAAAATCTATGTTGCATAAGACCCCATAACGACAGTAGTCATGTCTATTATGGTAACTCCCGTTAAAGGACCATTATTTTGGTTTCTTGACATTTGAAATTACACAGTCTTGTGAAACAAGTATTTGATCAACCCATGACCGATCTATTGGTTTTTTTTCGAATATTCTTCAGGAGTTCAGCTTCATTTTTAGCCTGAAGTGAAGCAAGACGAATTGTGTTTTCTGCCGTATGCTGTGGCAAGACAACAATTCCATCGTCATCACCGATAATTAAGTCTCCAGGGTTTACAACGGCGTCACCGATAACAATAGGAACATTAATTTCACCAGGACAATTTTTATAGGGGCTGCGATGCGTAATGGCGCTAGCATAAATTGGGAAATGAGATTTTGCGAGAGCGTCCGCATCTCTAATGGCGCCATAAATAACAATACCAGCGACTCCGTTACGCTCGGCGATAATTGCTTGGGTATTAATACCACCTGCATCTACTGCTATGACATCGCCTGGTTGCGCGATATCTATAGCTTTGTGAACCATAAGATTATCACCGGGACTCACCTTAACGGTTAAAGCTGGGCCAACTAACTTTCTGCTTGCATGGAAAGGAAATACGTTGGGTCCAACTGCATAAAGTCTACACATATTGTCGCTAAGATGGGCTGTTGCCAACTTTCGCAATGCCGCAATCATTTTATTGGGGGGGAGGAGGGGATGGGAGTATTCTAAACCCGATAGTTGACATATTGGTCTATTCACAATGGTTAAAAAAGCGTTATCGTAGCATTCATACTGGATTTGTGTTCGCACATGTTAAAATAAGAAATGCTGTAAAAAAGGATATGTATTATCCATTTTTTCGATAATCTTGAATATTAACCTTAAAATTGTTAAATTAACGTGTTAATCTTACTCAGTAATGATGATGGATATTTTGCACCTGGATTAAGTGCTCTTGAAAGGGCTTTATCTTCATTTGGTTCAGTCACGGTTGTAGCGCCTGAGCGGGATCGTAGCGGGGCTAGTAATTCACTGACGCTCGATAGACCGTTATCAGTAAAAACTGCAGTAAATGGTTATTATTATGTGAATGGAACGCCTACTGACTGCGTTCATTTAGCTGTGACAGGGTTGCTACCAGTTTTACCCGATATTATTGTTTCAGGTATTAACCATGGTGCAAATATGGGCGATGATACTATTTACTCTGGTACTGTTGCAGCAGCCACTGAAGGTTTTTTACTAGGCATTCCCTCTATTGCGATTTCTCTAGCTGGTCGTAATCATTTCGATACTGCAGCGAGAGTGGCATTTGATCTATTGCAGCGATTTAAAGGTAGCAAAATTTCTGTGCCCGTATTACTTAATGTTAACGTTCCAGATATTCCCTATGAAAGTATTAATGGTTATGTTGTAACTCGGTTAGGTAAACGTCATAAAGCAGAGCCTGTTATTAAAACAACTTCTCCCAGAGGAGATAGTGTTTATTGGGTAGGTGCAGCAGGTGCTGCTCAAGACGCAGGTCCTGGAACGGATTTTAATGCCATTAATCAAAACTTCGTCTCTGTTACTCCACTGCAAATGGACTTAACTAATTTTTCACAGCAATCAATGGTCAATACTTGGCTATCCGGAGGTAAATAGATTTGGCGGTTGGTAACTCAGGAATTGGCATGACTTCTCAGCGCACTCGTATGCGAATGGTTGAGCGCTTGCGATCGCAGGGCATTACTGATGAAGTAGTTTTAGCTGCTATGGGTGAAGTGCCTAGGCATATATTTGTAGATGAAGCGCTTGCTAGTAGAGCCTATGAAGATATGTCTTTACCTTTGGGGTTTGGTCAAACAATATCTAGTCCTTATACCGTAGCGCGCATGCTGGAATTGTTGCGAAACACACATTCTTTAGGCAAGGTCCTAGAAATTGGTACGGGTTGTGGTTATCAAGCTGCAGTTTTATCTCGACTCTCTAAAGAGGTCTACTCTTTAGAGCGCTTAGCACCACTGTTAATGAAGGCGAGAAGACATCTTAGAGATGCTAAGGCTCATAATGTGAGAGTCCGGAATGCTGATGGACAGCTAGGGATGCCTGAGCATGCACCTTTCGATGGCATTGTTGTGGCCGCAGCAGCCACCCATGTACCTGAACAGTTAAAGGAACAACTTGCACCTGGGGGCAAGCTTGTTATACCTTTAACTTCTCGTGGTAAACAGTCTTTGCATGTCATTGAAAAAACATCTACCGGATACAAGGACAATAAAATAGAAGACGCATGTTTTGTTCCTTTATTGCCAGGTTTGGGCTAGTCATTTGAGAGTAAATAAAATAAATGCTATGGAATAATCAAATATTTTATTTATTTATTTTTGTTTTATTATTTGGATGCGTCACTAAAAATCCTGCACCAATAGCTGATCGCTTGCCACCCGTAATTGCATCTCCGGCATTGAATAAATCCAAGGGTGCTATGGTCAGCACTAATGCTATTGCTAATAATAAATCTCCTGCAAACCCTGAAAATAATATTCAAAAAATACAATCTAAAATCACTGTTACCCCAGATCAAAAGCGTCCTGAATTTTACACTGTTCGTTCTGGTGATACACTTTTTGCGATTGCTTTAGAATTTGGTTTGGATTATCGCGACTTGGCTAATTGGAATGGTATTGATCCATCGCGAATCATTGTAGGTCAACAATTAATGCTACGCCCCAAAAGTTACGATGATGGGACGAGCAATTCCGGTTCAATTAAAAAAAGTGAAGAGCAATTATCAAATCTTAGCAGTAGCGCAGAGCCAAAAGGGATTCGAGTTATCTATAATGATAAAACGTTTGCGCAAATGTATGGAAGCAAAGATTTATCAGCGTCCAATAAGTTAAGGTCTCCTGCAGACTCTAGAGGGGACTCCGGAAAAGTAACAGATGAAATAATATGGTCTTGGCCAACTCTAGGAAAAGTTGTCACCTCTTTTAATGATAGTTTAAACAAAGGTCTTGGAATATCAGGTGAAATTGGTGGTGCTGTTTATGCCGCTGCCATAGGCAAGGTTATTTTTAGTGGAACAGGAATCAGAGGGCTGGGGCAACTGATCGTCATTAAGCATAGTGAAGAATTTTTAAGTGTTTATGCCCACAACAAAGAGTTATATGTAAAAGAGGGCCAGTCTGTTTCGAGAGGTCAAAAGATTGCGCAAATTGGAGGGGAACTCTCTACAGCGAAGCTTCATTTTGAGATTCGCCGCTATGGAAAACCCGTTGACCCTATTAAACTACTGCCGGCTGATCAATAACCGCATCCCAATAGCTCTATAAGTCTACAGCCAAATATTAAATAAATATCTTTTAAAATCAATGTCTTAATTATTTAACTTAAAGTGTTATTAAGGCTTTGAGGTTGAGGTATATTGGTGATGTTGAAGTGTTCCAATCTCTGCATTGTTTAATTTGGTAAATGTAATTATGTCAACATTAAAGCTGCAACAATGTTTCGACCTTCACTGGTTAATATGTTAAATGTCCTACATGCAGCCGGGGTATTCATCACCTCAATACTAATTTTTGCTTCTAATAACGGAGATAAGATTGATGGATGTAGAATTTGATGTCTTGCTCCAGTGCCAATAATAACTATTTCTGCGTTCAGTTTTATTAAATCTCGCAAATTATTTGCATTAAGTGAGCTTGAATTACTTATTGGCCAGAAAGTGGGTTCTTCTTGAGGGTGGACTATTAAAGATTTATTGTAGCAAACATCATTGATTTTAAAAAAACCAGGCCCATGAGAGCTAATGGTGTATAGATTATGTGATTGATGTAGATGTAATTTCATAACTCTCTGATTTGCTTCGCTTTATCTGGTTAGATACAATTATACGTTTTGGCCTAGGTAATTTGCTACTGAATTTAGATTTAAAGGTAAGTTTGCTGCATTTAACCTAGTCATTGAATTGCATGATGTTTCACTTTGAGATATTAAATTATGGATGATTTTCCACGTATTAAACGTTTGCCTCCCTATGTATTCAACGTGACTAGTGAGTTGAAACTGGCAGCACGTAGGAGGGGAGAGGATATTATTGACTTTAGTATGGGCAACCCAGACCAACCTACGCCTCAACATATTGTTGATAAGTTAATAGAAACAGTGCAACGTCCAGATACGCATGGTTATTCTGTGTCCAAAGGGATTGCGCGCTTACGTAAGTCAATATGTGGTTGGTATAAAACACGCTATGACGTTGACCTAGATCCTGACTCTGAGGCTATCGTTACAATCGGATCAAAAGAGGGTATAGCGCATCTGGCACTTGCGACCCTAGATCGTGGAGATATAGTTTTAGTCCCCAACCCTAGTTACCCAATACACATTTATGGACCTGTAATTGCGGGAGCTGATATTCGACATGTCCCAATGCATGCGGGAGTAGATTTTTTTGATGCGCTAGAGCAATCTATTAAAGATACTTATCCAAAGCCAAAAATGCTCATTGTAAATTTTCCTAGCAATCCAACTACACAATGTGTTGATTTACATTTCTTTGAGAGATTGGTAGAGATGGCTAGATTTCATGGCATTTATGTTGTTCATGATTTAGCGTATGCTGATATCGTATTTGATGGATATAAGGCGCCCTCTATTCTGCAAGTGCCTGGTGCCAGAGATGTCGCTGTAGAATTTTTTACAATGTCAAAAAGTTACAATATGGCAGGTTGGCGGGTCGGGTTCATGGTCGGCAATCGCGATTTAGTAAATGCATTGGCTAGAATGAAAAGTTATCACGACTATGGTACTTTTACTCCAATTCAAGTTGCATCAATTATAGCGCTTGAAGGCCCTCAGGATTGTGTTGAGACTGTTCGTAATCTATATCAGGGACGTCGTGACGTGTTATGGGCCGGACTTAATGCCATGGGTTGGGAGGTCGCAAAGCCTCAAGCAACAATGTACATTTGGGCACCAATACCAGAGCCATATAAGGCTATGGGTTCATTGGAGTTTTCCAAGAAATTATTAGCAGAAGGCAAAGTTGCAGTTGCACCAGGTACGGGTTTTGGTCACTATGGTGATGATCATGTACGATTCGCTTTGATCGAGAACGAAGAACGTACTCGTCAGGCAGTTCGAACAATTAAGGAAATGTTTAGAAAAGATGGTTTGTTAAATTAAACTCTAAAAATTTAATTTTCTTTTTTAATTTTAAATAAATTTAATTTGTCTTTAAAGTGAAATTCGATGAAACCAATTAATGTTGGATTGTTAGGTATTGGAACCGTAGGTAGTGGCACATTTAAAGTACTACAACGGAATAGTGAAGAGATATCTAGACGCACAGGCTGTGATATTCGCTTGAAGATGGTTGCAGATAAAGATGTTTCTAGGGCCAAAGCAATCGTTGGAGATTCTGTATTGATTACTAGTGATGCTAATTCAGTAGTTTCTAATCCAGATATTGATATAGTCATTGAGTTAATAGGTGGTTATACATTTGCGAAAGATTTAATTCTCAAAGCAATATCCCATGGTAAACATGTGGTTACAGCCAATAAGGCTTTATTGGCACTCCATGGAAATGAAATTTTTGCTGCTGCAAGAGCAGCTGGGGTTACCGTTTCATTTGAAGCTGCAGTTGGGGGTGGTATCCCAATAATTAAAGCATTACGAGAAGGGTTGACAGCGAATCGAATTGAATGGATTGCGGGTATTATAAATGGAACTAGTAACTTTATTTTATCTGAGATGCGGAACAAAGGGTCTGCATTTTCTGATGTTCTAAAAGAAGCTCAGAAAATGGGATATGCTGAGGCGGATCCGACATTTGATATTGAAGGCGTTGATGCTGCGCATAAACTCTCAATTATGGCTGCTATTGGATTTGGAATACCAGTCCAATTCTCTAAGTCTCATGTTGAGGGCATTTCTAATTTAGCGCAAGTCGATATTCGTTATGCAGAAGAGTTAGGGTATCGAATCAAATTGTTAGGAATAGCAAAACGAAAAATAAATGGCTTTGAATTAAGAGTTCACCCAACGCTGATTCCAACTAGACAGTTAATTGCAAATGTTGAGGGTGTGATGAATGCAGTATTAGTAAAGGGTGATGCTGTTGGGCAAACACTTTATTATGGACCAGGTGCTGGATCTGAGCCTACTGCATCCGCAGTCATTGCTGATTTAGTAGACGTAGCTAGAATGATGACTGCGGACCCTCAGCATAAAGTGCCTCACTTGGCATTTCAACCAGATATGCTTTCATCAGTTCCCATATTGCCTATGGGTGAAGTTGAAACCTCATACTATTTGAGATTAAGAGTTGTAGACCAAGCTGGGGTATTAGCTGAAATTACGCGCATTTTTGCTGATCAATCTATATCAATCGAAGCGTTGGTTCAAAAGGAACCAAATATCGGGGAGAGTCACGTTGATATTATTATGCTTACTCATATTACCCTTGAAAAGAAAATAGATATCGCCATCAATAAAATAGGCGCTTTACCCGTTGTTGTTAGCCCGATCGTTCGGATTCGAATGGAAGCTTTACATTGAACTCATTAAATATAAAAAGTAACGTATTGTCGTCTACGCGATATGTCAGCACTCGTGGTCGTATGAATGGTGCAAAATTTTGTGAAGTACTTTTAGGTGGATTGGCGCCAGACGGAGGATTGGTTGTTCCTCAAAGTTATCCAAAATTATCAGTTGCAGAGTTATCTGAGTTGCGTCATTTGCCCTATGCGGATTTAGCGGACTCAATTATTAGTAGATTTATTGATGACATATCACAATCTGATCTCTCTAAAATGATACGCCAAGCGTATAGATCGGAAACTTTTGGTCATCCTGACATTACACCATTATTGACTCTTGAGCCCGGCTTACACCTTCTACGCTTGTCAAATGGCCCTACGCTAGCATTTAAAGATATTGCTATGCAACTGTTGGGTGAGTTGTTTGAATATGTATTAGAGCGTGAAGGTCGGTCTTTGAATATTTTGGGTGCTACATCTGGGGATACTGGTTCAGCTGCTGAATATGCTATGAAGGGAAGGAAAGGTATTCGTGTTTTTATGCTCTCACCACACGGTAAAATGAGTCCTTTCCAGCGAGCGCAAATGTATTCTTTGCAGGAGCCTAATATTTTTAATATAGCAATTCGGGGTGTTTTTGATGATTGCCAAGATATTGTAAAAGCGGTTAGTGGTGATGCTGTTTTTAAGTCTGTAAACTCGATTGGTGCAGTAAATTCAATTAATTGGGCAAGAGTAATTGCTCAAGTCGTCTATTACTTTAAGGGGTATTTTGCCGCTACAAGTAAAAATGATGAGGAGGTGTCTTTCGCAGTACCCTCGGGTAATTTTGGCAATATATTTGCTGGGCATATTGCTCGAATGATGGGATTGCCAATTAGACGTCTCATACTCGCCTCTAATGAAAATGATGTGCTAGATGAGTTTTTTCGTACTGGCCGATACAGAGTAAGGTCCAGCCGAGAGACTGCACAAACTTCTAGTCCTTCAATGGACATTTCAAAAGCTTCAAATTTTGAGCGCTTTATATTCGATTTAGTTCAGCGTGACCCAGTAATGGTCTCTCGTCTATGGCGAGAGGTTGAGGACTCTGGTGGATTCAATTTGTCCGATACGCCATATTGGAAAAATATTTCGAAATATGGGATTGTTTCAGGTAGCAGTCACCACCTTGATCGTATTGCGACCATTCGACGAATACATAAAGTCTATGGAGTAACAGTTGATCCACATACTGCCGATGGATTAAATGTCGCTTTGAAATTACAGGAGGAGGGTGTTCCTTTAATTTGTTTAGAGACAGCGCAACCTGCTAAGTTCTCCGAGACTATACGGGAGGCTTTAGGGCACGATCCAAAAGTGCCCCATGGTTATGAGGGTCTAGAAAGTCGTTTGCAACGCGTTGCAATAATGGACCCTGATGTAGAGGCAGTAAAAGCATACATTTCAAATAGCAGATAATTTTTAATTATTTTTATAATTAAGAAATCGTAATGATAAGTCGACTGAGAGAATGTCTTTTGTTAAAGTGCCTATTGAAATTCTGTGCACTCCGGTTTCAGCTATTGCTCTAATCTTGGGTAAGGTAATTCCCCCCGATGCTTCTAGTACAGCCCGATTTTCATTGAGAACTACAGCTTGCTGGATATCACTGAGACTCATATTATCAAGCAAAATCATTTTCGCACCAGCATCAATAGCTTCTTTTAGTTGATCTATATTTTCAACCTCAATTTGAATCCATTTCGCTTTGCTAGAAAAAGATTGTGCTTTTTTTAAAGCGGGAGTGATGCCACCAGCAGCACTAATGTGATTTTCTTTAATAAGTATTGCATCCCATAATCCCATTCTGTGATTAACACCACCCCCAACGGATACTGCATATTTTTGTGCATATCTTAGACCAGGTATTGTTTTCCGAGTGTCAAGAATTTTGGCTTTTGTTCCTGCTATGCAATCGACATATTCTTGAGTTTTTGTTGCAACACCAGATAGTAATTGCAGAAAATTTAAAGCGCTTCTTTCCGCTGTTAGTATAGATCTTGATGAGCCAACTATATTACAGATGATTGCGCCTGGTTTGATTTTATCCCCATCTTTTGCATGCCAATTAATTTTAATTGCAGAATTTAATTCTAAAAAACATTGATTAAACCAATCCTGTCCGCAAAGAATTGCATGGTTTCGGCAAATGATTACTGCTTCTGAATCTGGTATGTCAGGGGTTAATTGGGCAGTTAGATCTCCGTGAAGTACATCTTCTGAGAGTGCTAATTTAACATTTTTAATGACTTCTGTATTATGTTTCATATGTGTAAAAAATGTAATTTTAAGATATTAATTGATTTGGTCATTCACGATTGTATTTTTGATCTGATTATATGAAGAATAGCATTTGATGAGGAGATTTTTAGGAATTTTTTATGTGTTATGGCTGATTCGGGTAAATATATTAAATATCGAAAAACATAAAGATTAATATCATGGATCGCAATTAATCCAAATATAAATAGCCGATTAAAAAGCTAAAGATGTATATGTAATACATATTCACTATTTAATTGGCACTCAATCGAAAATTTAAACTTTGATATATGTCAATGAATTGATTAAAACCCATAAATATTAGTTTACACAGTTATTTTCTAACTATCTGATTTTTAATGGTAATTTAAATTATTTTCTAAGGTTGAAATTAGCAAACTTAGCACAATCTGAATGTCATTCGATAATTTTACATTACTGTAATAGGGAGTTTAAATGAGATTAGATAAGCTAACGACTAAATTTCAAGAGGCATTGGCTGAAGCACAAAGCATTGCTTCTGGTCGAGATCATGCTTATATCGAAGCCATTCATGTACTGTATGCATTGCTTGAACAAAAAGATAGTGGTGTAACTGCAATCTTGCAACGTGCTGGCATTAAGATGGTTGGTTTAAAAAATGATCTCCAAAATGCTCTAGATCGACTGCCTACAATTGAAGGTGCTACAGAGGTTAGTTTATCTCGAGAATTGACTGCGTTATTAACATTAGCTGAAAAGGATGCACGCAAGAGAGGCGATCAATTTTTGGCGTCTGAATTATTTTTATTAGCTTTAGCAAATGATAAGGGTGAGGCTGGCCGCCTTTTAAAGACTCATGGGGGATCGATAAAACATATAGAGCAGGCTGTGAATGATATTCGCGGTGGTGAAAATGTTACTAATTCAGATATTGAGAGTAACCGAGAATCTTTAAAAAAATATACATTAGATCTAACTGAAATGGCAAGAATTGGTAAGTTAGATCCTGTAATTGGTCGAGATGATGAAATTAGGCGAGTGATTCAAATATTACAACGTCGAACTAAAAATAATCCGGTATTGATTGGAGAGCCTGGTGTAGGTAAGACAGCAATTGTTGAAGGTTTGGCGCAACGGATTATCAATGGTGAAGTGCCCGAGACATTAAAAAATAAACGAGTTTTGTCCCTTGATATGTCAGCTTTATTGGCAGGTGCCAAATATCGAGGTGAATTTGAAGAGCGACTTAAATCGGTATTAAAAGAGATCTCACAAGATGCCGGAATGACGATTGTATTTATTGATGAATTACACACAATGGTTGGGGCTGGTAAGGCAGAGGGGGCTATGGATGCTGGTAACATGTTAAAGCCTGCATTAGCGCGTGGTGAATTGCATTGTGTAGGAGCCACAACCTTGTCTGAATATCGTCAATATATTGAAAAAGATGCTGCTCTTGAGCGACGCTTTCAAAAAGTCATGGTAGATGAGCCCACTGTCGAAGCAACGATCGCGATCTTAAGGGGTTTGCAAGAGAAATATGAGTTGCACCATGGTGTAGAAATAACTGACCCAGCAATTGTTTCTGCTGCAGAACTATCCCATCGGTATATTACAGATCGATTCCTACCAGATAAAGCAATTGATTTAATTGATGAGGCGGCTTCCCGCATTAAAATTGAAATTGACTCTAAGCCGGAAGTGATGGATAAACTAGATAGGCGTTTAATTCAATTAAAAATTGAACGAGAAGCGATGTTAAAGGAGAAGGATGAGGCCTCTATTAAACGCCTTTCATTGTTAGAGGAGGATATTAAGGCTATTAATCGAGAATACTCCGATCTGGAAACGATTTGGAAATCTGAAAAAGCGCAGGTGCTTGGGAGCGTTCAAATTAAAGAGGAAATTGAACGAGCCCGTGCAGATATTGTTCAGCTACAAAGAGCTGGTAAGCTAGATAAGGTTGCAGAATTGCAATATGGAAAGTTACCTCAACTTGAATCTCAACTAAAACAAGCAGAGACTTCTACAGCTAATGCGACTCCCCACCGTTTGCTTAGAACTCAAGTTGGAACAGAGGAAATAGCAGAAGTTGTTTCAAGAGTCACAGGTATTCCTGTCTCAAAAATGTTGCAAGGTGAGCGTGAGAAATTATTAATGATGGAAGATAGGCTACACTGCAGAGTGGTTGGTCAAGATGAGGCTGTTCGTTTGGTATCCGATGCAATTAGAAGATCTCGTGCCGGTTTAGGAGATCCCAATCGTCCATACGGATCTTTTCTATTTCTTGGACCAACAGGTGTTGGTAAAACCGAATTAAGTAAAGCATTAGCAGAATTTCTGTTTGATTCTGAAGAACATATGATCCGAATCGACATGAGTGAGTTCATGGAGAAACATTCTGTTGCTAAGTTAATTGGTGCCCCGCCAGGCTATGTCGGTTATGAGTCAGGAGGCTATTTAACAGAAGCGGTGCGTAGGAAGCCTTATTCAGTTATTTTATTAGATGAAATTGAAAAGGCGCATCCGGATGTATTTAATGTGTTGTTACAAGTTCTAGATGATGGCCGTATGACTGATAGCCATGGAAGGACAGTTGATTTTAAGAATACAGTTATTGTCATGACTTCTAATCTGGGTTCACAAATGATCCAAGGTATGCAAGATGATGATTACCAAGTCGTTAAACTGGCAGTCCTAGGAGAAGTTAAGGCGCATTTTAGACCTGAGTTTATTAATCGTATTGATGAAATTGTAGTGTTCCACTCTTTAGCAAATAAGCACATTCGATCAATTGCTCGTATTCAACTAGAAATTCTGGAGAAGCGATTGCACCAACTTAACTTAAATCTTGAGATCAGTGAAACTGCGTTGTTGCAATTAGCTGAAGCTGGATTTGATCCAATATATGGAGCCAGGCCGCTGAAAAGAGCAATTCAATCCCAGATTGAAAATCCATTATCGAAATTGCTTTTGGAAGGCAAATTTCTTCCCAAGGACACAATTCTTGTCGATACAAGTAAAAGTGGTATGGTTTTTTCTAAAAAATAGAATAGAGATGGTTTTTGATTCTCATCAAAATGAATTTTCTGACTATTCTTAGATAATAGAAAGTGCTGATATATCATGACAAATTACTATCAGTCCAAGTTTTCAATAATATAAAATTGCATCAATCTAATTACAAACTGACACCTTAATAAATTATTGAGGGTTAAGTATTGGTTGCAAATAAGTTACTGAAAATACCCAATGTCCTGAATTTTTTCGGATAACAATTATTTTCTAGTGACGCGATACACTTAAATTGGTGTATCATTAAAATAAATAAAAATATCATCAGCAAAATTTTTTTAAAAAATTACATCTTTGCTGATCGTTATTCAATTACCTGGATTTAGAACAATTAATAAATGATCCTAATTTTTGGAGGGGTAGCCATGCTTCATTATTTGTTGATAATTCGGTTATTCAATATATTTTTTATAATCTTTTTCTGCTTCATTACATATTCATCTGTTGTGTTTGCGACTGCCTATCCGATAAGACCTATACGTTTAATGTTAGGTGCTGCAACGGGTTCTGGCTCTGACGTGGTCGCTAGAGTAATTGCGACAAGACTTTCTGAGAATTTAGGCCAGCAAATAGTAGTAGATAATAGAGGTGGAGCTGCAGGACTTATAGCAGCTGAATTAGTCGCCGTGGCAGCTCCTGATGGCTATACTATATGGATGCCTACCTTAACTCAGCATTTAAGTACGACGATGCATAAAAAATACCTATTAGAAAAAGAGTTTGAACCTGTAGGGCTTGTCGCCTCCACACCATTTATGCTTGTCTCAAGTTCAACTATTCCTGCAAAAACGACATCTGAATTTATCGCTTATGCAAAGGCTAGACCGGAAAAATTACTTTTTGGTTCTAGTGGTATTGCTGGATCTTTACATATTTGCGTTGAAGTTTTTCAAAGTATGGCTGGTATTAAAATGGTTCATGTGCCTTACAAAGGCTCAGCCGCCGCTATTACAGATCTTATGACTGGTCAAATTCAATTATCTTGTCCACCCGTTGCCGCAATGGTTCAATTTATGAAGAATGATAACCTCAGGGTTTTAGGGGTCACCAGTAAAGACCCAACGGCGCTAGCACCTGGGCAGCCAACTATTGCACAATCATTGCCGGGCTATGCATTTCCTGGTTGGTATGGTGTGGTTACACCACTAAAGACACCTAAGGCTATTGTGATGCGGCTTTATAAAGAATTTGCTCGCACTGTAAATGCACAGGATATGCATGATCGCTTAATTAAGGTTGGTGTTGAACCTTCAATGTCGACTCCCGAAGAATTTCGTATCTTTCTCAATCGAGAGAGTGAACGTATGGGTAAGTTGTTACGTGATATTGATGTAGAAAAAAATAAATAAATTAAATCATACTAGCGCGAGTAGTGATCGCGCATAATACCAGCTGCTCTGACCATGTTTGCAAGTTTTTTCTCGGCAATAAGCGATGAGGTTACTGGGTTATCCGCAAACGTAGCAAATCCGCAATCAGGGTTAATTAATATTCTTTTAGATCCAAATATATTCACAGCAGACTCAAGTTTACTGACTATGTCATTGACTGACTCCACAGTAGTTAGTTTCTGATTAACAACACCTATGCCTATACGTCGATCATCGGGTAGGGTTCTCAATACCTCTAATTCACCTGCACGTGGCGTGCATAGCTCTAGAAAATACGTTCCGACATTAACTGCGCGTAACGTCTCTAACAATGGTTCATAGTTGCCTGCAAGACATGTAGATTCATCAGCGGTCCAGTTTCCACGGCACATATGTATTGCTGTACGTTCTATTGGAAACCCCTCGACTACGGCATTAATTAAATCCCTTGCAAAGGCAAGCTCATCAGCCGGTGCACCTTTTTCTGATAATGCACCACACATAAATGATCTTTGTGTTTTTGCGCCAGTAAATACCACCTCTGTTAATACTGGCTCATCAAACTGAACTAATGCAGTTCCGCTTGAGAGTAGAAAGGCAAGTTCTTCACGTAATACTCTCACAATGTCAACTGCAAGAGTCTCTCGTGATAAATATGCTCGGTCTGAAATGCACTCCATCCACATGGTGCGAGTGAGTAAATATGGTCCTGGCAGGGCAACTTTAATCGGCTTGGGCGTTAATGTCTTTACGAATTGGTATTCATGTAATGCTAATGGAAGTGATCGACCAAGTGGGCCAAAAACTGCGGGATGGCGAACATCACCAGCTGGAACATCAAGCGCTCTTAGTTCACGTTCAAATTCCTCTGGGTCATCTACCAACGGCAAGAGATCAGTTAAAGGAATTAACTGGCAATTATCTAGAATACCAGCGACAAAACTTGAATAGCTGTCCCTGCGCTGTTCGCCGTCAGTAATGATATCAACACCTGCTCGCAATTGTGCTTCGACAACTAATCTAACGGCATCATCAGCAGTAGCCTGGAATTCCTCTTCTGATAGCCGTCCTTCCATATGATCATGCATTGCGCTAAGCATCCAACGAGGGCGTGGCCAGCTTCCA